>NZ_JBFRFF010000019.1:0-114540 GCF_052114685.1 Rhizobium sp. 2YAF20
CGGCATCGACACGGCGCTGACCATGGTTGAAGGCGCATTGAAAGCAATGACCGCGGCCGGCTCGCAGCTCGGCTCGTTGACCGCGCGTATCGACCTGCAGACGACCTTCGTCTCGTCGCTCAGCGACGCCATCAGCTCCGGCGTCGGCAAGCTGGTGGACGCCAACATGGAACAGGAATCGAGCAAGCTTTCTGCCCTGCAGACACAGCAGCAGCTGGCAGTACAGTCGCTCTCGATCGCCAATTCCTCCTCGCAGAGCATCCTGTCGCTCTTCCGTTAATAGGGCGTTCGATCACGCTGCCAGCCCGGCAGTCGCGATCAGGCAGCAAGGAACAGAAACCGCACTCCGAAAGGGGTGCGGTTTTTATTGTTTTGTTAACCCGGTAGGTCGTTCTGTTAACTACTAGTTAACTATAATGTTGTCATCTGCCCCCAACGCAACGGTTGGTTAACTTCACCTAAGGGTTGGTTAACAGGCATGACGCTGATCACCGTTACCGGCCGTAAAGACCGGAATGTCCCCGTTAAAGATATCGCCAAAAGGGGCAATTTTCGATGACCAGCATTTTGACCAACAATGCAGCTATGGCAGCTCTCCAGACGCTGCGCGGCATCAACTCCAACCTGACGGCCACGCAGAAGGCCGTTTCAACAGGCCTGCGCATCTCCAAGGCTTCCGACAATGCCGCCTATTGGTCGATCGCGACGACCATGCGCTCCGACGGCGGTGCGATGAGTGCGGTTTCCGACGCCCTCGGCCTCGGCGCTGCCAAGGTTGACACTGCCTACACCGCAATGGACAGCGCCATCAGCATCGTCCAGTCGATCAAGGCCAAGCTTGTCAGCGCCGAGGAAGGCAGCGTCAGCAAGAACGATATCCAGAACGAAATCCAGCAGCTTCAGCAACAGTTGTCGAGCGTTGCCCAGTCGGCTTCGTTCTCCGGTCAGAACTGGATGGTCGCGTCATCAGGGGCCTCCGCTTCGGTTGTGTCGTCCTTCGTCCGCAGCGCCACGGGTGGCGTCTCGGTGCAGAGCACGAGCTACACGTTCAACGCTTCCGCAACCGGCAATGTCCTGTTCGGTTCGGACTCGGTCGGCGTCATCAGCACCAGCTCCGGCATCCTTGGCACTGTCCAGGCGCTCGCCAACAGTGCAACGAGCTATTCGGTCTACAGCCTCGACATCACCAACATGACTTCGGGCGGCATCGATAGCGCTCTTGGCATGGTCGAGAATTCACTGAAGGCGCTGACAGCGGCAGGTTCGCAGCTCGGCTCGCTCTCCTCGCGCATCGATCTGCAGACGACCTTCGTTTCGGCACTGACCGATTCGATCAGCTCCGGCGTCGGCAAGCTGGTTGACGCCAACATGGAACAGGAATCGAGCAAGCTGACGGCTCTGCAGACGCAGCAGCAACTGGCCATCCAGTCGCTCTCGATTGCCAACAGCAGCGCTCAGAACATCCTCTCGCTCTTCAAGTAAGATCGGCGAATTCCATCCATTCCCAAGGCCGCGCCGGCGACGGTGCGGCCTTGATCTTTTCGTGAGCCTTGACCGTGGCTTGCGCCTCGATCCGGCGATTGCAATTATGACTTGCCGGAATGCTTCATGTCTTGTTAACTCCACCTCGCAGCTGATTTGCTGCAAGCGATGGGCCGTCGCAGGGAATTTCCCGTCGGCTGGCATGAAGCCGAAACGTCGTTGCCGGTTCGATCCGGCCTGCTGTTCTCCACCAAACATACGGGCTTTCAATGGGCACTGTGATAAACTCCGCCGCCTTGGGCGCGCTGACCGTTTTGCGCGGCGTGAACAAGGATCTCGAGAAGGCTCAGGAGCAAGTGTCTTCGACGCTCCGTGTCCAGACCGCGGCAGACGATCCGTCCTACTGGTCCATGGCGACGACGATGCGGTCCGACAGCAGCAGTCTGTCGACGATCAACGATGCCATGAGCCTCGGTGCCAACAAGCTCGACACTGCTTCCACCGCGATGGATAGCGTGATCAGCACGCTCTCGAGCATACAGAAGATTCTTGTCAGCGCCCAGGAGCCCGGAGCCGACAAGACCACGCTGAACCAGTCGTTGCAGCAACTGAAGGATACCTTGCAGACGACGAGCCAGGGCGCATCCGTCGCCGGCGAGAACTGGCTCTACAATACCGATCAGGTTCCCGATTTGACGAAATCCGTCATCAGCGGCTTTGCCCGCGGAACCAGCGGGCAGGTCTACCTTCAATCGGTAAGTTATGACGGCTCCCAGGCACTGATGGTCGACACGGCAGATCCGAGCCGCGGGCTGCTGACAAAGAATATCGACGCCAACGCGATCCAATCCGACGGAACGTCCACCGCCCGCAATTATTATTTGCTGCCGGTCGGATCAGGCGCTGGCCAGACCGGTGGCACGGAAGTAGCACTCTCTACCAGCACCACGACCCAGCAATTGAACGACATGCTGGACGTGGTGAACAGCATGCTCGCCTCCGCAACATCGGCGGGTTCCACCATGGGTGTGATGCAGTCGCGTCTCGACCAGCAATCGAGCTTCATATCAAACCTCACCGACACCCTGACAACGACGATCGGCAGCCTTGTCGACACTAATCAGGAAGAAGCCTCGGCCCGGGTCACCGCTTTGAAGACGGCGCAGCAGATGGGCGTCCAGTCGCTGTCGATCGCCAATACCATGGCAAGCAAGGTGCTCATTCTGCTCCAGGGCAAATGAACGCGAATGGTTGCCGGCAGGCGCCGGCATCATTCATCCTCGCACAAGTTTGACCTCATACTTTCCAGTCGTAAGGCATGGACCTCTGCCGTTCGGCAGGCTTTGCCGAAGCCGCGTTTGCGGCCACAGGACGGAAACCGGAAGCGTGATGATCAACGTTTTGAGCATGAAAATCTGGGAAGCGGGTCAAAGTGATCGCGCGCGCAACAAAAACTCCGGTCAATTGATCGGCGGATACGTCGCATGAGCCCTGCAATTTCGCGCTACCTGAAGGACTTCGGCGCCGAGAGACTGGCCGCTGCCGCCTTTGATTCGGCTCCGTCGTTCGAGAAGCCGGCAGGCTTTGCCGAGCTTTACGAGGAGCCCGTCGTCGATATCGAAGCCGAGCGCCGGCAAGCCTATGCCGAAGGCCACGAGGCCGCCACCCAGGAACTCTCCGAGAAGCATCAGGCAGAGGTCGAGGAGCGCACCTCGGCTCACTCACTTGAACTTGCCGCCCTTCGCGCCGAATACGAGTTCCGAGTGGCCGAGCATATCGCCTCCAGCCTCAAGCAGATTGCCGTGGCGCTCGGACAAGCGGTCAGCATCGAGACGGCGAATGCGCTCGCTCCCGTCATGACGGAAGTGTTGACTGAGAAGGCGGTTGCGGATCTTGCCGAACTGGTCACCGCCGCGATCCTTGGCGGCGTTGTCGGGTCGATCACCGTCGAAGGGCCTCTTCATCTCTTCGATATCCTTGCGGCACAGCTAGGTGAAGACAGCGCCATGCTTCGGCACGTCGAAACGACCGATGTCGATCTCTCCGTGACCATCGGCGACAATGTCATCGTGACGCGCGTGTCTGCCTGGGCAGATAGCTTGAGGAAGATCCTGGCATGAGCGACAGCGAGAACCACCATCACGGCAAAAATGAAATCATCATCATCAAGCGTCATGGCGGCGGAGATCACGAGGGCGGCCATGGCGGCGCCTGGAAGATCGCCTATGCCGACTTCATGACGGCGATGATGGCCTTCTTCCTGGTGATGTGGCTGGTGAACGCGGCAAACGAGGAGACGAAGGCCTCGGTCGCCTCATATTTCAACCCGATCAAGCTTGCTGACGAAAAGCCGACCGAGAAGGGGTTGAAAAAGCCGGTCGACCAGGCCGACGGCGAACAGAACCACGAAAAATCGAAGCAGAAGGAAGAACAGCAGACCAACGGAACGTCAGCAAAGACCGGCGACGACCAGACGGCCACTGCCGGCGACCAAACCAACTATTCCGAAGCTGACTTCTTTGAAAATCCCTATTCCGTCCTTGCTGAAATTGCGCAGGAAGTCGGACAGCAGGCCAATGTCAGCGCCAAGGGCGATGGCGGCGCAAGCACGTCCGGCCCGGCGACCGGGGCCGATGGCGGCGAAGCCTATCGCGATCCCTTCGATCCTGATTTCTGGACCAAACAGGTCCAGGTCTCCAGCGCATCAAAGAAGCAAGGCAAGGAAGATTCCAAGAGCGAAACGGCTTCCAAGGGCGAAGTGGTCGCCATGGCAAAGGCGACCGCTGCGGATACCGGCGAGGTGACCGACCAGCCGCAGACGCCGGAGGACCAGGCGACGGTGTCCGATCAACAGTCGCCGACGAAACCACCGGTGCCGGGACAGAAAAAGCAGCCGGGCCAGCAGCCGACGGCTTCCGATCAGGCAAATGCGGATGAGACGACAGCTGATCAAAAGGCGGGCAGCACCAAGACTGCTGATAATAAGCCTGACGCCCAAAAACCGGCAACGAAGGATCAGGAAAAACAGGCCAAGGACTTGCAGCAGGCGATTACCCAGCAGATCAGCGGCGTTGCCGGTCAGCTCGCGGAGGGTCTTGTCGTTACGCCGTCGGAAGGTGGCCTGCTGGTGACGATCTCCGATCAGGGCAATGATCCGATGTTCAACGTCGGATCGGCGGTCCCTCGCAAGGAGATGGTGCTGGCGATGGAGAAGATCGGCAAGATCCTATCGGATCGCAAGGGCGCGATCGTCATTCGCGGCCATACCGACGGACGACAGTTCAAAGGCACCCAGAAGGACAACTGGCGCCTCTCGCTCGATCGCGCCGAGAGTGCCTACTATATGCTTCTTCACGGCGGACTGGACGAGAAGCGGATATCGCAGGTCTCGGGTTTCGCCGACCGGCGCCTGAAATTGCCGGACGATCCGCTGAACGACGCAAACCGCCGTATCGAAATCCTCGTACAGGGGACTCAGGGATAGCTCATGGCGCGCGCAATGCATCGCTACAGCCTGATGCTCGCCCTGACCCTTTGCGCCTTCGTGCCGGGGCCCGGTCGGGCTGAAGATCAGCAGGATCTTCCGCCATACAAGATGCTGCGTTCGCTGCAATTCGTTCAGGACTCGGTTGTGCTCGGGGACAACTCAGCCGCCGAGATGCAGCGGTTCCTGCTAACGACGCTCGACGAGCGACTGCGCTCCGCCGACAAGACCGTCTTCGACGACAGCCGGAATGTCGATGCCGTGCTGATCTACGCAATGAGCGGCGGCAATCCCTCGACCCTGGAATATCTGATGTCGCGCGATGTCAACGGCCACTTCGACAACCGCGTCGCCGACGTGTTGCGCAAATACCTGAACGGCAAGGGGCTGCTTGTCGTCAACACGATGGTGGACGTTGCCAAGGAGTATCGCGACAAGAAGATCGGCCCCTATCTGTCGCTGGTGGCGGGCAACGTGATGAGCGCCAAGAACCCGAAGGCGGCCCTCCAGCTCTATGATTGGGCAAGGCTGACTGCGCCTGGAACGATCGTCGAGGAGGCGGCACTCCGCCGTTCGATAGCCTTGGCGACCGAGGCCAAGATGGTGCCCGAAGGCTTTGCCTATTCGCAGCGCTATGTCAGGCGCTTCCTTCATTCGCCCTATGCAAGCCAGTTTGCCGATCTGTTCGTTCAGCTGGTGGTCGACGACAGCGCCGGTGTAAAGCCTGAGGATGTCGTCGACATCCTGTCCTTCATGGACCCGCCGCGCCGACGCGAAGTCTATCTGCGCATCGCGCGCCGGGCGGCCATCTCCGGCAAGAACGAGCTGGCAACGATGGCCTCTAGCCGTGCGCAGGAAATTGCCAGCGACGATAGCGAGGCCTTCGGCGCGCTGGCCAGCCTCTATGGCGGCGTTGCCAATATCTCGACCCCGGATGTCGGCGTTGCCATCCGCAATATCAATCAGATACCGGATGGAGAACTCAATCCTCGGGATCGGGCGCTTCGCGATGCCGCCAAGGCGATGGCGGAAGCGGTTACGAGGGCGCCGGATCCGAAAAGCCTGACGCAAGCCTCATCATCTAATGTAGTCAAACCAGAGACTACTGAACACGATGCAGCCGCAGCCGCCAAGGCGCCCGGAGACAAATCCTCCGGTTCGGCGAGTGTGAAGCCGGGAACAGCCACCGAGGTGGCAACCCAGGACGGAGGAGGGCAGGACGCCGCTTCTTCATTCAATACATTCGTCACGACAAGCCGATCGAAGCTTGATGTCATCGATGGCCTGTTGAAGCAGGAAAGTCACTGATCATGGTGGATATTGCTATTCAGAATGCGCCGCTGGGCCCGGATGCGTTGACGGCGTCAAGAAGCGGCCGCAGCTCCAAGCAAGATGACAAGGATGGTAGCGGCTTCCTGAATGCCCTGTCCAGTTCGGGCGGCGGCGGGCGGCAGTCTGCCAAGACCACCAACGATGACAAGACCAATCCGGCTGCGCAGTCGGATTCCGGCGCCAGCGCGGACGCAGCCACTTCTGATGGCTCTTCGGCCGACGCTGCAGCGCTGTCTGCGGCAACGACGGATGCAAAATTGGCCGCGGATGGCTCGATGTCGACCAGTGTAGCCGGTTCACCAGGCGACCCGATAGGTACAAAGGCGCCGGCCGGCCTGAAAACACCGCCGCTGCTTTCCGGCTTCCCAAAGTCGCTTCTGGGTTTTCAGAAGCCGGCTGAGGCCGATCAATCGCAGGCGACGGATGCTAAAACGTCGACCGACGCCAAAACCACCGTGACTGCCAAGCCGACCGGCGACCTGGTCCAGCAACTGGCGGCCGGGCTGCCGGCGGACCAGATTGCAGCGGTCCAGCCTCCTGCAGGCAAGCCTGACGCCACCGGGCCTGCCAAGACCGTAAAAGCCGCAGAGACCACCGACACCAAATCTAGCGATACGCCGGCATCTGACGCAAGTGGTGCCGTATCGGATGCGCTGTCGCTGCTCAATGTCCCTCAGGCAGCTGCAGCGCCCGTCGTACTCCAGACCGTAGCAACGGCATTCGCTGGCGCCGCCAACGCGCACGCAACCGCTGAGCCGGCGCCAGAGCAGCCGGTTTCGAAGATCGCAGCGGATAGGATGACCACTGCCGTGAGCGACGCCAGCAGCGGTCCGACAGCAGCGGTGACCACGACCGACGGCGCCACGCAAACCTTCAAGTTCATCCGCGCAGACGGCCGTAGCGGCGCCATGGATATGTCGATCGGCAAGGGCAGTGACGATGCCGCCCAACTCGACGTCAAGGCGACAGCAAGCGCCAGTGGCGATACGGTCACGGTGCTGGATCAGCGCCGGTTCCTTGGGCTGGCCGATGGCTCGAATTCGGCTGTCGTCACAGGCGCGCTTGCCGGCGACAAGGAATGGGCAGCGACTATGCGGTCAGGCTCGGCGCTAACGAACGCCGACGGCACCGCCGCGACAGGCAAGGTTGTCAACACACTAAAAATTCAGATGAACCCGGTCGACCTTGGGGTCGTGACAGCGACGATGCGGCTGTCCGGCGATCAGTTGAGCGTCGATCTCAAGGTTCATTCCGCCGAGGCCTACCGCCAGCTCAGCACCGATCAGAGCAAGATGGTGGACGCGCTTCGGGCACAAGGCTATGCGGTGGACCGCATTACGGTCTCGATGGCGCCGACCACCTCGGATGCCGGCGACAAGCAAAGCCAGCCGGGCTTCCAGGGACAGCAGTCGCAGCAGCAGTCCGCGGCCAATCAGGGCCAGGGCAGCGAGGCTCAGGCCAGACGGCAGGGCTATTCAGGACAGCAGACGAATGGAAACGACAGTGGCCGGAGCTCGAAGGACGTGGCCGTGGACGACGGTGTTGCTGGCAGCGCTCAGCGCGTTCGCAGCGGCAGCGTCTACCTCTAATGCGCAAGCCTCGGCGGTCGGCCTTTGCGAGCGTGAGATCCAGGCGGCGGCGGCCAAATATGGCATCCCTGAAGGCATTCTCTACTCCGTGGGCCTGACTGAAACCGGACGCAAGGGATCGCTCTATCCCTACGCTCTGAACATCGAAGGAAAGCCCTTTTTCCCTCCGTCCGAAGATGCCGCACTTCAGCAGTTTGCAATGGCCAAGCAGGCGGGTGCCAAGCTCATCGACATCGGTTGCATGCAGATCAATCACTACTTCCATGGCGAGAATTTTGCCTCCGTCGAGGCCATGTTCGACCCCCACGCCAACGTGGAATATGCGGCGAAATTCCTTCGCGACCTGCACGACAGACACGACACATGGACCATGGCGGTTGCACGCTACCACGCCGGCCCGAACAACAATCCCGAACAGAAGGTCTATGTCTGCCGTGTCATCGCCAATCTGGTCGCCACCGGTTATGGCAAATGGACCCCCAACGCAGCCGTTTTTTGTCAGAACTGATTAGCCGTTAAGTTGCATTTTTATCACATAAGGCCATTGACCATTGTGGCGACAATGCGGGCAAAAAATGGAAGGCAAGGCCGACCTTCACGATGTCTTAATTTTTCCACCGCTTTCTTGTGCCAAGATGACACTACGCATACTAGATGTAGGTCAAATCGCGGCATGAATCTTAAGCAATGGTTAATTCATGCCACTCACTTCCTGCAGTTGTTCGTGATTCGCCCGATTCGTACCCATTACACAGCGGAAACGCCACAACTGATTCGGAGGCGGACGAATGATCGTAGTGGTTGACGAGCGAGAGCTTGTTAAAGACGGATACACATCCCTTTTTGGGCGCGAAGGCATTCCATCGACGGGGTTCGATCCTCGCGAGTTCGGGGAGTGGGTCCAGACCGCGGCGGACGGCGATATTGCTGCCGTCGAGGCGTTTCTCATCGGCCAGGGACAGCATGTTCACCAGCTGCCGCGGGCGATACGAGATCGCTCGCTGGCCCCGGTCATTGCGGTCAGCGATCATCCCTCGCTCGAGGCGACTTTGGCGCTGTTTGATTGCGGCGTCGACGACGTGGTCCGCAAGCCGGTTCACCCCAGGGAAATCCTTGCACGCGCCGCCGCCATCCGCCGCCGGCTGAAGGCGATCGCCAACTATACCGACGTCGGTTCCATCAGGGTTTTCTCGGATGGACGCGACCCGGAGATCGGCGGCGATGTGTTCGCCTTGCCCCGTCGCGAACGGCGCATCCTCGAATACTTGATTTCCAATCGCGGACGCCGGGTCACCAAGACCCAGATCTTCAACGCGATCTACGGCATCTTCGACGAAGAGGTCGAAGAGAACGTCGTCGAGAGCCACATCTCGAAGCTGCGCAAGAAGCTGCGCAAGAAGCTCGGCTTTGATCCGGTCGATAGCAAGCGGTTCCTCGGATACTGCATCGACTGGAGCTGACGGCGAACCGCCGGCTCCTGCAACCCTTAGAAAATGCTTCTTGATATCGGGCTTTTCCTCTTCAGACAGCTTCACGCAAGGAAGGCCACATAGGCTTGCGATTACGAGGAAAATGAGGATTTTCAGATGAGCATTTTCGGCAGCATGAAGACGGCGGTTTCAGGGATGAATGCCCAGGCCAATCGTCTGGGCACCGTTTCGGACAACATCGCCAATTCGAGCACGACGGGTTACAAGGAAGCCACAACGAGCTTTTCCTCGCTCGTCCTGCCACAGGGTTCGGGAAACTACAATTCCGGTGGTGTCGAAACGACCATCCAGTACGCGATCTCCCAGCAGGGCAACATCTCCTACACCACCTCCACGAACGACCTTGCCATCCAGGGCAGCGGCTTCTTCGTCGTGTCGGATGCCGCCGGCACGCCCTACATGACCCGCGCCGGCAACTTCGCGCCTGACAGTTCGGGAAATCTGGTGAACTCCGCCGGCTTTACGCTGATGGGCTATTCCTACGGTTCAGGCTCCCCCTCCGTCGTCGTCAACGGGTTCAACGGTCTGGTGCCGATCAACGTCAACCAGACCGGTTTGACCGCAGTGGCCTCGACGAGCGGAAATCTTGCTGGCAACCTGAATTCCAATGATACGGCTGTCACCACTGCCGCAAATGTCGCATCCGCAAATAATTCGACCGCGACGCCGTCAGAAAAAAGTTCGGTCGTGGGCTACGACAGCCAGGGCAATGCGATCACCTACGACGTCTACTACACCAAGACTGCCGCGAACACTTGGGATGTGGCCGTCTACAACCATGCCGATGCTACCGCTGGCAACACTCCATTTCCTTATACGCCTGCGGCCAGCGCATTCCTTGGCGGCGGAACGATGGTATTCAACGCAAATGGCCAACTGACCACCACAGGAACAATTACCCCCACCGCGCCGCTTACAGTCAATCCAACCGCTCCGCAGCCGATCAAAATCGACATGTCGGGTTTCACTCAGCTCGCCAGCGGCTTCACTGCAACGGGTAAGGTCAACGGTCAGGCACCGAACCCGGTAAAGAGCGTGACGATCGGCAAGGATGGAACCGTATCCGCGCTCTATGGCGACGGCAGCAGCAAGAACCTCTACCGCATTCCGCTTGCAACCGTTGCCAGCCCCGATCTGCTCACCCTTCAGAGCGGCAACGTCTATTCGGCGAACGGCCAGTCGGGCGTCACCGTTACGGGCTTTCCGCAGACGGGCCAGTTCGGCTACGTCCAGTCCGGCGCCCTCGAAGAATCCAACGTCGACCTCGCAAGCGAGCTGACGAACATGATCGAGGCGCAGAAGAGCTACACGGCAAATTCCAAGGTGTTCCAGGCCGGATCCGAGCTGATGGACGTTCTTGTGAACCTCCAGCGGTAAAATCAAGAGTTAGAGGACGGCCATGTCACTCACGCAGGCACTCAATACCGCGCAGCAGATATTCAACAATACGGGCACACAAAGCAGCACCGTAGCGAACAATATCTCCAACGTGAACAACGCAAACTACGTCCGGCGCCAGGCGGTCTTGACCGTCTCGTCGGGTGGTGCGCAGGTCGTACAGATTGCCCGAAATCAGGAGCCGTCCCTCCAGCGTCAATTCCTCGGAACCACATCGAGCGATGCCGCCCAGCAGCGGGTTTTGCAAGGATTTACCGACCTTCAGTCGGCAACCGTCGGCGGCAACAACAACGAGTTGGCGCCGGCCACCTATCTGTCCGCCTTTCAAACGGCCCTGACCACCTATGCCGGTTCTCCCAACAGCGCGACGGCAGCACAGGCGGCAGTAACTGCCGCCCAGGACGTTGCTACGTCCCTCAACAACGCGACCAATTCCGTGCAGGCGATCCGTACCAACGCCGACAAGGAGATCGCGACGAACGTCAGTACGCTGAACAACCTGTTGACGCAGTTCCAAACCGCAAACGACGCGGTGAAGACGGCAACAGCGCTCGGCGGCAATACATCGACTGCGCTGTCCGACGCGCTCGACCAGCGTGACAGCATCCTCAAACAGATCTCCTCGATCGTCGGCGTCACCACGGTCACGCGCGCCAATAATGACATGGCGCTCTATACCTCTTCCGGAACAACTCTTTTCGAGACCTTGCCACGGTCGGTGACCTTCAACCCAACCAACGTCTATTCCGCAACCACCAAAGGCAACGCCGTCTATATCGACGGGGTCGCGGTCGACCCCGGAACAGGTGCTGCCACGACAGGGCAGGGAACGCTGCAGGCGCTGCTTCAGGTTCGCGACAATGTTGCTCCGACCTATCAGAACCAGTTAGACGAGATCGCGCGCGGCCTTGTCACGGCGTTTTCGGAAACGACGAGCGCTGGACCGGCTCCTGGTCTTTTCACCTGGAGCGGCACCACCACTCCAGCCAGTGGAACCTTAGTTTCGGGCCTTGCCGGGAGTATCTCGGTTAGTAGTGCTGCTGACACCAATCCGAGCAAGCTTCGGGACGGCACGATCAACACCGCTGGTATCAACCAGAATGCAACCGGCGACAGTGGCTATTCCACGCTCCTCGACAGCTACGGCACGGCGATCAACACCTCAATGACGTTCGACGCGGCCGCCGGCACCAGCACCAATGGGAGCATCGTCAGTTTTGCCTCCGGTTCCGTCGGCTGGCTGGAAGCGCAGCGCAGTGCTGCAACCTCGGCCTCGGAAAGCACGTCGGCAGCACTGTCTCGCTCGTCGGATGCATACTCGAACGGGACGGGCGTCAATCTCGATGAAGAGCTGACGCTGATGATGGATATAGAGCAGTCCTACAAGGCCGGTACGAAGATATTAAATACCGTCAACCAGATGCTTCAAGCAGTTCTAGATATTGTGAGCTAAGCAATGAAACTTTCCTCGATTTCGAGCAGCGCTATTCAAAACGCCATGCGGCTGACCATCCGGCAGTCGCAGAACGACATGACGCAAGCCTCCCTCGAGGCGACAACGGGTGTCTACGCGGATATCGGCGTTTCGCTCGGCGGCAAGACGGCTCAGAGCATCGACCTGACGCGCGAGACCTCGCGCATCGACGCCATCCTCGGCAGCAATTCGGTTGCCGAAGGCAGGATGACTGCCTCGCAGGACGCATTGAGCAATATGTCGACGGCGGCGCAGGACTTCATGAACCAGCTGATCGCGCTGCGTGGCAACAAGGACAGCACGAGCGCAGCGCTGACGCAGCAGAAGGCCACGGATTCGCTGAGCAGCCTCATCGGCGCCGGCAACACCATGGTCAACGGCCAGTATATCTTTGCCGGCACCAATACCGATGTGCAGCCGCTGACCGACAACAGCACCACGGCGACGACTGACATTCAGACCGCCCTGACGGCCTATTCAACTGGTCTGGGTGTCCCGACAAGCCAGCTTACCGGCGCCCAGATGACCACTTTCATCACGACAAAGGTCGAGCCGATGTTCGCCGCCTCCGGTGCCGGCAGCAAGTGGAACCAATGGTCGGCTGCGTCCAGCCAGAACTTGACGAGCCGGATCAGCAACTCGGAAGTGGTCGATACGTCCACCAACGCCAACGGGCCAGGTATGCGCTACCTGGCGCTGGCTGCAACGGTGACGACCGCATTGTCGGGACTGCCCCTGAGCTCGGACGCGGCAAATGCAGTCACCGACCAGGCGACCAGCTATGCACGCCAGGCGGTCGACGGTTTGAACGAACAGGCAAGTCAGCTAGGCCTTTCCCAGTCGCGGGCAACCAAGGCGGATGATGCGTTGAATGCCCAGAAGAATATCTTCAACAACAGCATCGTCGATCTGCAGGGCGTTGATCCTTACGAAGCGTCGACGAAAGTCAACAGCTTGGAAACGCAGCTCCAGACCGCCTACACGATCGTTTCGAAAATACAGCAGTTGAGTCTCGTGAATTACCTTTGATGATCAAGGGTTCGCAAGAATAAGAGGATGCATGAATGTATCAGTTCTCATATGCGGAAGTCATGCAGGATGCGGTGGTGGACGCCAGGGAACGGGAGCGCCAGGTCCTGGACCGCTCCATCGCCCTACTGGCCGCAGCGCAGGAAAAGGAAAAGTACTCCCGCGAAGCGATCGAGGCTTTGTTCTACACAAGACGGGTTTGGGTCACCTTCATCGAGGATCTGAAAAACCCCGAAAATCAGCTTGATATACAGCTGCGTGCCAATCTGATTTCCATCGCGATCTGGATCTTGAAGGAATGTGAGCGGATCAGGAAGCGGCAGTCGACAAATTATCAGGGCATCATCGATGTCACCACCATCATCAGGGATGGACTTAAATGAAAAGTACCCTTCGTATATCGCTAAAAGCCGGTGAGAAAATCTTTATAAACGGGGCCGTGCTTCGCGTAGACCGTAAGGTCGCTTTGGAGTTCCTGAATGACGTGACTTTCCTGCTCGAGAACCATGTTCTCCAGCCGGAAGACGCGACGACACCGCTGCGCCAGCTCTATTTCATCGCACAGATGATCCTGATCAATCCCGAGGGCAAGGACCAGTCGACGGCGATGTTCCGCAAGTCGATCGTCATGCTGCTGACCTGCTTCAAAAATGACGAAGTCCTGGCCGAGCTGAAGCGCGTCGACGGTCTTGTCGCCACCGGCCGCGCCTTCGATGCCTTGAAGGCCATCCGCAGTCTCTACGCGGTCGAGGACAGCATCCTCAACAGCCACGAAATGCCGGCAGCGACGATCGAACAGATTCGCAAGGAGATCGCACCATGGCGGTAGATCCTGTCAGCGCCATGGCGACCAACAACTCCACAGCCAATGCCAACAGTTCGAATGCGGCGACGGCGGCCGCCGGCGCGACCATCAACTACAACGACTTCCTGCAGCTCCTCATCGCCCAGATGAAGCAGCAGGACCCGACAAGTCCGATGGATGCCACCGCGCAGATTTCGCAGCTCGCCAGCTTCTCGCAGGTCGAACAGCAGATCCAGACGAACTCGCATCTTGAAACCGTACTGTCGAACCAGATGCTGGCCGAGGCAGCAAGCTACGTCGGCAAAGACATCACCAGCGCCGACGGCACCATCAGCGGCACGGTCAAGGAAGTCAGTGTGTATTCCGACGGCATCGTTGCAATTACCGCGGCCGGCGATAAGGTTCTCGTACAGCCGGGAATCAGTGTATTCTCTGCGGGCGGCAGTTCAACAAGCAACACTGACACCAGTACCGACACGAGCTCGTAACACCGGCTCCTCGTATGAAACGGGAATAGCCTCGATATGAATGAAGCCGATGCACTGGACATCTTTCAGGCGGCAATCTGGACGGTCCTCATCGCCTCGGGTCCGGCTGTTCTTGCCGCCATGATCGTCGGTCTGGTCATCGCCCTCATTCAGGCGCTGACCCAGATCCAGGAGGCGACGCTGACCTTCGTGCCGAAGATCGTCGCCGTCTTGGTGACGGTCGGCGTGACGGCGCCTTTCGTCGGCTCACAGATTTCGATCTTCACCAATCTGGTGTTTTCAAGGATCCAGTCCGGCTTTTGAGCCCTGGGCAAGGGCAGAGTGCCGGCAATCATCCTCGCGCAAGCTTCGTCTCCTAATTCTCGGTTTAAATGGATAAGTGGCCTTGCCGCTTGTCTCCTCTCATGAAGAGACGGAAACCGACACAATGTCGCAGCCACCTGCAATAGCCCTTCCGAAAGTCAATCCGAGCCTGCGCGATGTCGGCTTTGCGATGGGCATCGTCCTTATCCTCTGCGTCCTGTTCCTGCCCATTCCGCCGTTCCTGATCGATATGGGGCTGGCGTTTTCGATAGCGCTTTCCGTGCTGATCCTGATGGTTGCGCTGTGGATCCAGAAACCGCTGGAATTCTCGTCCTTCCCGACCATCCTGCTGATTGCGACGATGACGCGTCTGGCGCTGAACATAGCGACGACGCGTGTCATCCTTTCGCATGGCTTCGAGGGCGACAGGGCCGCCGGCGGGGTGATCGCCGGCTTTGCCAATCTTGTCATGTCCGGCGACTTCGTCATCGGTCTGATCGTCTTCCTCATCCTCATCACCATCAATTTCATCGTCATCACCAAGGGTGCGACGCGTATCGCCGAAGTCGGCGCCCGCTTCACCCTCGACGCCATCCCCGGCAAGCAGATGGCGATTGACGCCGACTTGTCGGCGGGCCTGATCGACGAGAAGGAAGCGCAGCGCCGGCGCAAGGAGCTGGAGGAGGAGAGCTCGTTCTTCGGCGCGATGGACGGTGCCTCGAAGTTCGTGCGCGGCGACGCGGTGGCCGGCCTTCTGATTACCAGTATCAACGTCTTCGGCGGCATCATCATCGGTTATTTCCGCCATGGCATGCCGATCGGCCAGGCAGCCGACGTCTTCGTCAAACTCTCGGTCGGCGACGGTCTCGTTGCCCAGATGCCGGCGCTGATCGTCTCGCTGGCGGCGGGCTTTCTCGTTACCCGCGGCGGCAGCTCCGGCTCGACCGACCAGGCCGTCATCAATCAGCTAAGCGGCTATCCGCGCGCGCTTGCGGTCGCAGCCGTCCTCATGGGCATCCTGGCGATCATGCCGGGCCTGCCGTTCCTTCCCTTCATGACGCTCGGCGGCCTTATGGCCACCGGCGCCTGGCTGATCCCACGCCAGATCGAGGCCGGCAACAAAATCCTCCGCGACCAGGAGGAAAAGAAGGTCATGCAGTCGAAAGAGCTCGAGAAGGATAGCGTCAAGTCGGTCTTGAAGACATCGGAAATCGAGCTGGCGCTCGGCAAGATCGTCTCCACCCGCATGCTCGGCGCCCACCAGGAGCTTGCCTTCCGTGTCGGCAAGATGCGAAAGAAATTCGCCACGCAATACGGCTTCGTCGTCCCCGAGATCAAGGTCACCGACGACATCGCCATTGCCGACAAATCCTACCAGATCCGCATTCACGGCACGACGATCGCCTCGAACATCCTGCGTGTAGGCGAAGTGCTTGTCGTCACCGGCGCCGGCCGCAAGCCGACCATTCCAGGCGACGAGATTCGCGAACCCGCCTTCGGCATGCCGGCGGTCTCGGTTCTCGAGGCCTTTGCCGAAGATCTGAAACGCGAAGGCTTCCAGCCGATCGACAATGTCTCCGTCGTGCTGACGCATATGAGCGAGGTCATTCGCAACAATCTGCCGGCTCTGCTGTCCTACAAGGACGTCAAGATCCTGATCGACAGGCTGGACCCGGAGTACAAGAAGCTCGCCGACGAGATATGCACCTCGCACATGTCCTATTCCGGCCTGCAGGCGGTCTTGAAGCTGCTGCTTGCAGAGCGCGTCTCGATCCGCAACCTGCACCTCATCCTCGAAGCCGTTGCCGAGCTTGCGCCCCATGTCCGCAAGACCGAACAGATCGTCGAGCATGTCCGGGTGCGGATGTCGCAGCAGCTTTGCGGCGATCTGGCCGACAATGGTGTTCTTCGCGTCCTGCGGCTTGGCAGCAAGTGGGACCTTGTCTTCCACCAGGCGCTGAAGCGCGATCCCAAGGGCGAGGTCATCGAATTCGACATCGATCCGCGCACGCTCGAGGAGTTCAGCGAGCAGGCCACCAAAGTTATCCGTGAATTCATGGACCGTGGACTGCCATTCGTACTTGTCACGTCGCCCGAAACACGATCCTATGTGCGCATGATCGTCGAACGCTTGTTCGCGACTCTTCCCGTTTTGTCGCATGTGGAATTGGCAAAGGGAATCGAGATCAAGATTCTGGGCGCCATTTCATGATTTCAGACCCTCAGGGGACCATCCTTGCCTTGTTTCTCGCATTCTGCCGTATAGGCGCTTGCGTGATGGTTCTCCCGGGGTTTTCTTCCGGCCGCATTCCGCAGCAGATCCGTCTTCTCGTTGCCGTTGCCCTGTCGATGGCCATCCTGCCCGTGCTTTGGGACACGATCTATCCAAAGGCCGCAGCCGGCGGCGCCAGTTACATCAGCCTCATCTTCACGGAATCGCTGATCGGCGCGATGTATGGGATGATGGCGCGGCTTTATACCATCGGCCTACAGTTTGCAGGCTCGATCATAGCCATGCTCATTGGCTTCAATGCACCTGGCGGCATGGATATCGTCGAGGATGCCGGCGAAACGTCGCTTACCAGCTTGATCACCTTTGCCGGCCTGATGATCCTCTTCATCATGGATTTCCATCATTACGTCTTCAAGGCGCTGATCGATTCCTACACTGTCGTTCCGTTTGGCGGGCATCTGCAGATGCAGGCGACGCTCATATCCTTCACCGACACGCTGCAGGCGACCACCTACATCATGCTGCGGCTGGCAAGCCCCTTCGTCCTGTACGGGCTGATGTTTCAGATTTCGATCGGCTTCATCAACAAGCTGGCGCCGCAGATTCCCATCTACTTCATCTCGACCCCGTACCTGTTGATGGGCGGTCTCTTCATGCTTTATCTCAGCATAGCCGCCATGCTCAGCCAGTTCTCGGATGCTTTCGTCAGCATCTATAACGGCCACTGACGGGGAGGCGGCGGCATGGTTGAACGAACGCGATCTGAAAAACTGAAGCGCCTCGTCACTGTCCAGCGCCATCTCGAGCGCATGGCGGAAAGCGAACTTGCCGAAGCCAGCAGGGTCCGCAGCGAGGTGGCGCAATCGATGGATCGCGTCATCGATGCGATCGGCTCAATGGATCCGGTCCATATGGTGTTCTCCGGCCACTATGCCGATCGATTCGGGCGGCTGACGCTGCGCGACCAGCAACTTGCTGGCATGCAGGCGATGATCGAGACACGCGTATTGACGGAACGCACCAAGGCGGACCGGCTCGAAGAGCACATGAACGACGCGCGCGCCCTGGAAACCCGGGAATCCGACGACAATAGCGTCTACGACATCATCGACCAGCAGGCCGCATCCACAACGCCAGCCTCCAGCAAGCTTCAAAAATCATAATCGTTTCGATTTCAAGTGAAAGGAACGTGACGTGGCGATTTCACCTCCAAGTGATTTGGTCCTGGATGTTTTGAAGGCTGCAGACCCGATCGACGTCCAGGCTGCCCAGGCCAAGCTCCAGGCAAACAAGGCGGCCTTTGCCGCAACCAGTCTCGCGGAAGCCGGAAACGGTTTCGCATCGACCGTCGATGTGCTGAACCGCGCAGGCGCGCAGGCCGGCACGCAGGCAGGATTGGGCAATGCACATCCGGCCGCCAAATCCGGCAAGGTTCCGGCGGCATACCAGAAGTTCGAAGCCATGGTTCTGCAGAATTTCGTCAAGAACATGCTGCCGACCAGCGAGACACTGTATGGCAAGGGTTCTGCCGGCGAAATCTGGAAAGGCATGATGGCCGAGCAGTTGGGCAATACGCTTGCCAAGAACAACGGCGTCGGTATCGCTGAAAAGATGTACAAGGAGCAGCTCCAGAAGACCCGCGGCACCGGCGTTGCAAACATCACGACCGACGAAAACGATCGCAAGATGGCGCTGAGCGCAATCACCGATTTCGAGCGCAAGACACTCGGCACGACATCCGACAAGTCGGATGAAAACGGCTCCGTAGTCCATGCGAATATTCTGGCGAAAACTGCGTAAGGGGGGTGGGGACATGGAAATAATTTCGAACGACTACCGCATCAAGTCGGTTCTGGGCCGCCTTGAGATGATCATCGACAACGAGAATACCCGGATCGGCCACGATCGGGATTTCGACCTGAAGGTATCCAACGCAAACAAGAGCCGTTGCCTCTATGAGCTGTCGATGCTGTTTCGCGACACCGATCCGGCCGAGCTCGCTGCAACGCATATCGAGCAGCTGCATGCGCTGAAGAAGAAGCTCGTGCTCAACGCACGGCGCGTCGAAGCACATCTGGAAGCTGTTCGCGCCGTTGCCGAAATCCTCAAGAATGCCGTGCAGGACGCCGATGCCGACGGCACTTATTCCCAGGAACAATTTCTCGTTCGTGAGGCTTGATGGTCAAGCTCGTTCTGACAGGCGTCTGGGTTTGTCTGGTCACGCTGGCGGCGGTCTATTTTTCCGTGCAGATGGCAACCGCGCCTGTGACGGATCCGAACGCCGGAAAGACGCCGGCCCAGGAATTTGTCATGGGCGAGCCGATCAATATTCCCGTCATCAGCAATGACGGGGTGAGCGGGTATTTCCTGACCAAGATCTCGTTCATGATGAACAAGGACAAGGCCAAGGACCTGCCGCTGCCGCTGGTCGAATTGACGACGGACCAGCTGTTTACCCTGCTTGTCGGCAACAGGATGATCGATATCGCCCATCCGAACAGCTTCAAGCTTGATGAATTCCGAAGCGATATCAAGAAGAACATGAACGAGCGCCTCGGCGGCGATTATATCGCCAGCGTGTTGGTGCAACAGATCGACTACGTCTCGAAGGAAGAAATCCGGTCCAACTCTTCCGGCCCCGTGAAGAAGAACATGAAGCCGGTAAAGATCGTCGAGAGCGATCCCGTTCCCGCCGGCGCCGAGAAGCCCGCGCAGTAAAATCCCCCGACGACAGACTTGTTCAAGACTGGGCCGCCCGCTTCACCGCGAGGCGGCCTTCGCGTTAACCAGAAACGCAGCTCTTGCTCGCCTGCTGAGCTAAAAATCAGTAAGTAGTCCCGACTATCGCTCGCAGTGGAAGGTTGCCACTCCAAGCAAGGTTAACAATATCTTGGCTTTTCCCAGTCGTTTTTAGAGATTTCTATAAATGTTGCTTTGGAGAGCCTTGCTATAATCATCTTGGTTGCATTTTTACATAAGATATCATTAGGCGTGCATCGGGCATATGAAGTGCCGGTGGCAGGAGGTCTTGGGTGAATCTGGTCGCAAATTTTGCCGTGCATGCCTCGCGTCGTATGATATTCGACCTGCCGGTCTGCGATCTCGGCTGGCAGGAGGCGCTTGCCTTCGCCAATGATCTGGCGTCCATGCCGGTTGGCCAAACGGTCATCTCCTTTGTCAACGCCCACAACATGCTCGTCATGTTGAACGACGGCAACTACCGCGAAGTGCTCAGTAGCAATTTGGTGCTCCCAGATGGCGTCGGATTGGACATTGCCTCCCGCGCGTCCTATGGCGCCTCGTTCCCGGCCAACCTCAACGGAACCGATTTCGTCCCGGCGCTCCTGACCTTCATGGACAGGCCCAAACGCATCGGGCTGGTCGGCGGACGTCGCGAGGTCGTTGAGAAGGCCGCCGAGAATTTCCGGTTGCATACACCGTGGCACGATTTTGTCGTCATCTCGGATGGCTACTTCGACAAACAGAACAGCGAAGGCGTTGTCGCAGAAATCGAGCGGCAGAAACTCGACCTGTTGATCGTCGGCATGGGCACGCCACTGCAGGAGGCCTGGGTGGCTGCCAACATTTGCCCCGAACATGCCCGTCTGGTCCTGACGGTGGGCGCGCTATTCGATTTCGTATCGGGCACAGTCCCTCGCGCGCCATCGATCATGCGAACGCTGCGGCTCGAATGGGTTTATCGCCTGTCGAAAGAGCCCAGTCGCCTGTGGCGCCGATACCTGCTCGGCGTGCCTCTCTTCCTTTATCAGGTGGCCAGACATCGCTTCGCAAAGCGCCAGGACATGCTGCCTCCCGGCACGCACGCTTAGAACAACTCCAGAAAATTGCGATAGGGTTTTCATCCTCCGCGTCGATCGGCCGATTGTTGCAGGGGCGCTGATATATGCGCCCTCGTTAACTCTTTCTTTGCCATGAAAATTTATGATGAGTTAATCTTCAAGTAGCTGCCGTCGTGAGTTTCGACGGTCCTGTGCACGAGATTGGCCAGTCATGCCGCAGCCCCGCCCAACCAGGAAAACCCGACTATACGACGTCGAGGTCCCGGCCTTCGTCGATGGTGGCCACAATCATCCTGTGGCTGCGAACATCCATTCGCCGAGCGACGCCGAACTCCTCGACATGCTGAACCGCGCGTTGCGAGGCGATCCCCATCCTGTGTCAGGCCGAAACGGCGCAAGAGCGGCCTTGGACCAACCGCCGCCGCTTGCTTCCATCATCCGTGGGATTCTTCAGAGAAAGTCGTCGCCCGAGATCCGCCGGCCTCCAGCCCCTGAGTTCGATATCTCCGACGTCGAGCTGCAATGGGAACCGGTAGAGACGGTGACCAGCGAGCCGCCACGGCCCGATCCTGCCAAGTTGCACCCTGCTCCATTTGCGGAAAATCCGCCGCCGACAATCCGACGTGGCTGGACCTTCGGGCTGCCCTCGATCGGCTTCGTGCTCGCGATGTCGATTGCCGGCGCTAGTATCCCTGCTTGGTTGGCCGGTCCTCCTCGCTACGTCGCCGAGGCGCGTATGCAGTTGCAAGGGGAGGCAGTCGCCGAGCCGGGTCTCCTTGGCGCCATCGCCGCTCGTCTTTCCTCGCCGCATGTTCTTTCCCAGGTCGTTGCCAAGCTGAAGCTCGACCGCGACGCTGAATTCACCGGCGGCAAGTCGACAGCCATGGGCGTGGTCTTCGATCTGTTTGCCGGCAACGGCGCGGCAGCCGACGCACCGTCGCGTGCTCAAGCCAAGCTGCGCGATAGCGTCCTCGTATCGACGGATCAACGAACGGGCATGTTGCAGCTCTCCATCATATCGAGCGACGCGGCGAAATCGGCGCGTATCGCCAATCTGTTGGCTGACGTCGCCGTCTACGATGCGGCGATGACGCAAAATACGACCGCATCTGCCAAAGGCGCCGTTGCACAGGACGCAACCAGCAAGGCCTATGATCAGGCAAATGAAGCACTTGCAGCTTTCACGGCGGAGGTCGGCGAGGACAAGATCAAGGCTGCAGTCGAATCGCAGCAGCAACGCAAGGACATGAGGGCAGCGGTTTCAGCGGCCGTGGATGCCGTGCAGGCGGCGCAGATCCGCATGACCGCCGCAAAATCCGCCAAGCTTGCCGATGTCCTCGAAGGCTCGCTTTCGCCCGATCTCGGTTCGCCCGCCGGGCTCGAGGCGCTGAGAAATCGCTACGCGGCGGCAAAGAGCACCCTGTCGCAACTCTCGGCCCAACTCGGGCCCCGTCACCCCAAGCTGTTGGCGCAACAATCGACCGTCGATGGTCTGCGCGCAGGTATACAGGCCGAGCTGCAGCGTCTCGTTGCCTCCTGCGACGCCGGGCTCAAGGTGGCGCTAAGCGACCAGAAGTCGTTGGCCGACAAGGCAGCTTCCCTTGACCAGAAGAGCCCCGGCATCGACATGGCTCGTTTTGCTCATTTGCAGGATGATGTCGAAACGGCTCGGGTTCGCTATGAAGCCGCGCAGCAGGACGTCGGTAGCACCGCGTCGTCGGCGATAAAGGCTCCTATCGCCGTCGCAATGCCCGCGGTCGCCCCGCTTCAGCCATTGGACGACAATGTAACCGACGCCGAGATCTCAGGCTTTCTGATGGGGCTGGGTACCGCCGTTTGCCTCGTCTTCCTGCGTGCATGGATTGACGACGCCCTTTTAAGCGAGGAGCAGGTCGCCAAGCCGGAGAGGCAGCCGCTCCATCGGGACAAGCCGATAACAGAGGAAAAGCGTGCCGCAATCGAGCCGCCGGCGATGAGATTCGACGCTACCGCGTCGGTTGCCAACGACTATCCTCCAAGAGCTGCTACCCGGATGCCGGCCGTGCCGGCGGTGGATGAAAATCTGGCTGTCCTGCACGAGAGCATGGCGTCGCTCACGGCCAAGGTCGAGAACTATGCCCTGCGACGCCGCACCGCACTGGGCTAGTCAACGTTTGTGCGAAATACCCTTGTAATTACCGCTTTTTGACAGCATAGGGCGTTGGCAGGCAAATTTCGCTCGGCCTTGAGCGTTAGCTTGCGATCAAAATCGAAGCCTGGGAGAGATGCGTGACGACAGTGATCGACGGCAAGCAGGTAGCTGCTTCGGTAGTTGACGCGGTAAAATCAGCAGCATCGGCGCTGGAGAGGGAAACCGCCCGAAAGACCGGTCTTGCCGTGGTCATCGTCGGCGACGACCCAGCCAGCCACACCTATGTCGGCGCCAAGAGCCGCATGGCCAAGGAGTGCGGCTTCAACTCTATCCAGCATACTCTGCCCGTAGAGACCACGCAGGAAGAACTTGCAGCGCTGGTTGCTTCGCTCAATGGCGATCCCGCCGTCAACGGCATCCTGGTGCAATTGCCGTTGCCCAAGCACCTGAATTCCGACGCGATCATCCAGTCGATCCTGCCGGAAAAGGACGTCGACGGACTTCACGTCGTCAATGCCGGCAAGCTTGCCACCGGTGACCTTGCGACCGGCCTCATTTCCTGCACGCCTGCCGGCGCCATGCTCTTTGTGCGCCGCACCCATGGTGAAGATCTCTCCGGCCTGAACGCCGTCGTCATCGGCCGCTCCAATCTCTTCGGCAAGCCGATGGCCCAACTGCTATTGAACGCCAACGCGACCGTCACGATTGCCCATTCCCGCACCAAGAACCTGCCGGCCGTCTGCGCCGGAGCCGACATATTGGTGGCAGCGGTCGGTCGTGCGGAAATGGTCAAAGCCGACTGGGTCAAGCCAGGCGCGACGGTGATCGACGTCGGCATCAACCGCATCGCGGCACCGGAGCGCGGCGAGGGCAAGAGCCGCCTCGTCGGCGATGTCGCCTTTGCGGAATGCGCGAAGGTTGCCTCGGTCATCACGCCCGTCCCGGGTGGCGTCGGGCCGATGACCATCGCCATGCTGATGGCAAATACCGTAATCGCTGCGTACCGGGCTGCCGGAAAGACGGCTCCAACGTTCTGACCAAAATCAATTCGCCGGCGCGACGCCGGTCGATGCCCGGACGATCAGCTCCGTCTTCCAAAGCTCCTGTTCCGGAAAGGGTCCGAGGTTCTTGACGCCGCCGATCAATCGCTCAGCAATGCGCACGCCGGCAGCGCGCAGCGATGACCGAGTGGTCGTCAACGGCACAGAAAAATTCTCCGGTTTCAAAAGAGGCAGCACGTCGTCATGCGCGATGAGCGAAATGTCCTCACCGAGTTTCAATCCTGCCTGGGTGACCGCGCGGATCGCGCCGAGGGCGAGCACCGTGCTCGAGCAGAGGATCGCCGTCGGTCGTTCGGCAAGCTGCAGGAAACGCTCCATCGCGATCGCGCCCTGCTCATCCGTCATGAGAGTGTGGCTGACACAGCTTTCCTCCAGTATCAGACCGCGCTCGGATAGTGCAGCAACAGTCCCGTTTTTGCGCCGCATGGCAAAATCATAATGAACCGGACCATTCATCAGCGCGAACCGACGGTGGCCAAGCAACAGCAAAAGTTTCGTCGCGTTGTAGAAAGCGCCTTCATTGTCAATATCGAGATAGGGGTAATCGGACTGCGCGCCGAGCGAGCGGCCGTGCACGACAAAGGGGATCGACAGCGACTTCAGCATTTCCAGCCGCGGATCGTTGCCGCGCATATAGGCGGCAAACAGCGCATCGACATTGCCGCTGACAGCAAGCCGGCGAAGGGCGGCAACTTCGTCGTCCGGCTCGGCCGGCATGATGACGAAATGGAAATCATGCCGCAGCGCCTCCTCGCCAAGGCCGGAGAGGAATTCACCAAAGTGCACGTCGGAGTAATGACCCGGCGCCGTGGGCATCACCAGGCCGATCGAACCGGCCTTGCCGGTCGCGAGCCTCTGCGCTGCTTTGTTCGGTCGATAGCCGGTCTCACGGACAGCGCTCAGCACCCGCTCGCGCGTCTCCCGGTTGACCTCGGGATAGCCGTTCAGCGCGCGGCTGACAGTGGTCTGCGACAGGCCTAACATTTGCGATAGCTGCTTCAGATTCACTGGGTAGTCCTCTTGAATGGAAATGCGCTGCAGCCCTGGAGCACAGGCGTCTGGCATAGCGGCCGGGGTGTTGCTTTTATCCAAAGCGCCTTCAATTATGTACCAGTGCCGTAGCCTTACTCAAGAAAAATCGCCGTTTGCCGCTATGCAAAACCATGCTGCGTTGCGAGTTTTCGACACTGTGGCCACAAGTTACACAAATCCGCTTGACTTCGTGCGAGGTGGTGGGTTGAATCTAAATTAGCCAAAGCGCTTTGAGGGGCGGTGTGGTTTCAGCACTTGAAGGCATTTTCTGCCTTGGGATTTATGGGAGGATGAGCGCATGAAGAAGTCATTTTTAGTTGGCGTTGCCATGGTTGCCTTGATGGCCGGCGCCGTCTCCGCGGCAGACCTGAAATTTCCGCCGGGCACGGACAGCAAGTTCGATTGGAAGAGCTACGATGACTTCAAGGCCGCGCATGCGGACCTGAAGGGCGAGACCATGACCATCTTCGGCCCATGGCGAGGCGAGGACGAGGCGCTCTTCACCAGCGTGCTCAACTATTTCACCGAAGCGACCGGTGTAACCGCCAAGTATTCCTCGTCCGAAAATTACGAACAGCAGATCGTCATCGACACGCAGGCGGGTTCTCCGCCGAACATCGCCATCCTGCCGCAGCCCGGCCTGTTCGCCAATCTTGCGAGCAAAGGCTATCTGACGCCGCTTGGCGACGATCTCGGCAAGTGGGTCAAGGATAATTACGGCGCCGGCGACAGCTGGGTGAGCTACGGCACCTACAAGGGCAAGGACGGCAAGGATGGTTTCTATGCCTTTCCTTACAAGGCCGACCTGAAGTCGCTCGTCTGGTACTCGCCCGAGAATTTCCAGGAAGCCGGTTATAAAGTGCCGACGACCATGGAAGACCTGATGAAGCTGACCGACCAGATCGTCAAGGATGGCGGCGTGCCGTGGTGCATCGGTCTTGGTTCGGGCGGCGCGACCGGCTGGCCGGCGACCGACTGGGTCGAAGACCTAATGTTGCGCATGAACCCGCCGCAGGACTACGATGACTGGACCACGAACAAGCTGAAGTTCAACGATCCCAAGGTCGTCGCTGCGATCGAAGAATTCGGCAAGTTCGCCAAGAACGCGAAATATGTCGATGGTGGCGTTGCCGCCGTGGCTTCGACCGACTTCCGCGACAGCCCGAAGGGCCTCTTCGCCGTGCCGCCGAAGTGCTACCTTCACAAGCAGGCGTCCTTCATCCCGAGCTTCTTCCCGCAGGGAACAAAACTCGGCCAGGATGCCGACTTCTTCTACTTCCCGCCTTACGCCTCGCATCCAGAGCTCGGAAAGCCCGTCGAAGGCGCCGGCACTCTGGCCGCGATCACCAAGGATTCCAAGGCTGCGCGCGCCTTCATAGCCTTCCTGCAGACGCCGATCGCCCAGGAAGTCTGGATGGCGCAGTCCGGGTTCCTGACCCCGTACAAGGGTGTCAACACGGCTGCTTACGCCAATGATCAGCTGAGGAAGGAAGGCGACATCCTGACCTCGGCCACGACCTTCCGCTTCGACGGTTCCGACCTGATGCCCGGCAAGATCGGCGCGGGCGCATTCTGGACCGGCATGGTCGATTTCGTCGGCGGCAAATCGGCCCAAGCCTCTGCCGATGACATTCAAAAGGCATGGGACGGCATCAAGTAGGCCTTCCCCTTTCTACCTGTCGCCGGCGTTCAGCCGGCGACACTTCAAGCCGCAAAAGGTACGCCTGGGAGCCGTGGGGACGGAGCCTTCGACCTTGAATGCGGTTATGCCAGGAATGTCACGGGAGGGACGGATGTTTTTGCAGATCTTATCGGCGCTGGGTGCAGTGGTTTTGGGCGTTGGTGCCTGCGCTGCTTATTTCCTTTTTTCAAACAAGCTCTTGGACATCATATTTCCGGCAAGGGAAGGCGATGACGTCTTCGTCGCCTCGCGCAATCTGCGCCGCCGGTCGATCATTCGTCCCTGGCTGTTCATTGGCCCGGCGCTTTTCCTGCTGGTCGTCTACTTGGTCTATCCAGTCATCGCCACCTTCATCCTTTCCTTCTATGATCGAAGCGGCGAGCAGTTCGTCGGCATCGCCAATTACCAGTGGGCGGTTAGTGATCGCGAGTTCCGCCAGTCGATCTTCAACAACATCCTCTGGCTTGCCGTCGTGCCCGCTGCCTGCACCTTCTTCGGTCTCGTCATCGCCGTGATGACCGACCGCATCTGGTGGGGCAATATTGCAAAAAGCATCGTCTTCATGCCGATGGCGATCTCCTTCGTCGGCGCCTCGGTCATCTGGAAATTCATCTACGAATACCGTGGCGGCAACGACACCCAGATCGGCCTGTTGAATGCCATCGTCCAGCTTTTCGGCGGAACGCCCGAAGTCTGGATCTCGGTACCCCTCTGGAACAATTTCTTCCTGATGATCATCCTCATCTGGATCCAGACCGGTTTTGCGATGGTGATCCTGTCGGCGGCGCTGCGCGGCATTCCCGAAGAGACGATCGAGGCTGCTGTCATCGATGGTGCAAACGGCTGGCAGATCTTCTGGAAGATCATGGTGCCGCAAATCTGGGGCACGATTGCCGTGGTCTGGACGACGATCACCATCCTCGTCCTGAAAGTCTTCGACATCGTGCTTACCATGACCAACGGTCAATGGGATTCGATGGTGCTCGCCAACCTCATGTTCAACTGGATGTTCCGCGGCGGCGGCGATAGCGGACGAAGTGCGGTTATCGCGCTGATTATTATGTTCGCCGTTGCGCCGATCATGGTCTGGAACGTTCGCCGCGCCAACCAACAGATGAAGGGGCAGTGAGATGTCGATCCGACAAAGCATTTCCCGCATCGGTCCCGCCCGCCTTTTCGTTCACTTCGCTGTCCTGTTGATCGTGATCATCTGGCTGGTGCCGACGCTCGGCATCTTCGTAACCGCGCTACGCGACAAGGACCAGATCACGGTCTCCGGCTGGTGGACGGCCTTTGTCGGTTCGTCGCAAACGACGGCAGTCAGGCTTGCCGGCGCAGACAAGCAGCAACAGGATGGCGCCGGCTACGTCATCTCCGGCTCCGTCTTCGGCGACGCAGGTTCGCTCGGCAAGGTCACGGCCTTCGGCGTCAAGGTCCAGGACCCGGCCGCCTTCAAGGCTGGGGTTCCAACGGACCTCGGCGATGGAGAGACGCTCCTCATCAACACCGACGGCGGCTACAAATATTCAAAAAATGCATCCTTCGGCGATGCACGCCCAAGGCGCATCTATGTCTCGGTAGCATCGCCGCCGCAATTCACCATCCAGAATTTCAAGACGGTGCTGACGGGCGAGGGCATCGGCCAGTCCTTCATCAATTCGCTGACGGTGACCATTCCGGCAACGATCATCCCTATCCTGATCGCCGCCTTTGCCGCCTATGCGCTTGCCTGGATGGAGTTCCCCGGCCGAGCGCTGATGATCGCCCTTGTCGTCGGGCTGATCGTCGTACCGTTGCAGATGTCGCTCATTCCGCTCTTGAGACTCTATAACGATATCGGCTCCTTCTTCGGGGTGCCGTCGAAGACCTATCCGGGCATCTGGCTGGCGCATACGGCCTTCGGCATGCCGCTCGCCATCTACCTGCTCCGCAATTATATCGCTGGCCTGCCCAAGGAGATCATCGAGTCCGCTCGCGTCGACGGCGCCAGCGATTTCGATATCTTCGTGAAGATCATCCTGCCGCTGTCCTTTCCAGCACTCGCGTCCTTTGCGATCTTTCAGTTCCTCTGGGTCTGGAACGATCTGTTGATCGCCATGGTGTTTCTCGGAACCAACAAGGATCAGCTTGTGCTCACCGGCAGCCTCAATGCGCTGCTTGGCTCGCGCGGCGGCAACTGGGAAATCCTCACGGCTTCGGCCTTCGTGACCATCCTCGTACCACTCCTCGTCTTCTTCGGCCTGCAGCGCTACCTCGTGCGTGGTCTGCTTGCCGGATCGGTCAAGGGCGGCTGACATCAGATACTACACTCCCGCATGCATACAGGAACTCCCGAATGACTATCGCTTCCGCTTCGATCACGGCGCCCGACAAGGATTGGTGGCGCGGTGCCGTGATCTATCAGATCTATCCGCGCTCCTTTCAGGATTCCAACGGCGACGGCATCGGCGATCTGAAAGGCATCGCCGCACGCCTGCCCCATGTTGCAAACCTTGGCGCGGACGCGATCTGGGTGTCGCCCTTTTTCATGTCGCCGATGCGCGATTTCGGCTACGACGTCTCTGATTACGAGGATGTCGATCCGATCTTCGGCACGTTGACCGATTTCGACTCGCTGATTGCCGAGGCCCATCGCCTCGGCATCAGGGTGATGATCGACCTGGTCATTTCCCACAGTTCCGACCGTCATCCCTGGTTCGTCGAAAGCCGCTCCAGCCGAAACAACCCGAAATCGGATTGGTACGTCTGGTCGGATTCGAAGCCGGATGGAACCCCGCCCAACAATTGGCTGTCGATCTTCGGCGGCTCCGCCTGGGCCTGGGATCCGACCCGGATGCAATATTACATGCACAACTTCCTGACCTCGCAGCCCGACCTTAACCTTCATAATCCCGAGGTTCAGGATCGCCTGCTCGAGGTCGTACGCTTCTGGCTCGACCGCGGCGTCGATGGCTTCCGTCTGGATACCATCAACTTCTATTTCCATGACCGCGAGCTGCGCGACAATCCGGCGCTAGAGCCCGCAAGGCGTAACGCCTCCACCGCGCCGGCGGTCAATCCCTATAATTTTCAAGAGCATATCTACGACAAGAACCGCCCGGAAAACATCGCCTTCCTCAAGCGCTTTCGCGCCGTGCTCGAGGAATATCCGGCGATTGCGGCGGTTGGCGAGGTTGGCGACAGCCAGCGCGGGCTGGAGATCGTCGGCGAATATACCTCCGGCAACGACAAGATGCACATGTGCTACGCCTTCGAATTCCTGGCGCCCGATTCGCTGACGCCGCTGCGTGTCGAAGACGTCATGAACGATTTCGGCGCGGCGGCCCCCGACGGCTGGGCCTGCTGGGCTTTTTCAAACCATGATGTTATGCGCCATGTCAGCCGTTGGGGCAGCCTGGTGGCGGATCGCGATGCCTTCGCCAAGCTTTATTCGGCAATCCTGATGACAGTGCGCGGGTCGGTCTGCCTTTACCAGGGCGAGGAACTGGGGCTGACGGAAGCAGAGCTTGCCTATCAGGATCTGCAGGATCCCTACGGCATCCAGTTCTGGCCGGAATTCAAGGGCCGCGATGGTTGTCGCACGCCGATGGTCTGGGACAGCCAGGTCGCCCAGGGTGGCTTCTCGACCGTGAAGCCCTGGCTGCCGGTGCCGGTCGAACATATCTTGCGCGCCGTCAGCGTCCAGAGTGGCGACGAGAATTCGGTGCTGGAACACTACCGCCGCTTCCTCGCCTTCCGCAAACAGCATCCGGCCTTCGCCAAGGGCGAGATCGTGTTTTCGGAGCCGCAGGACGAGGTGCTGATCTTTACCAGGACATTCGAGGGGGAGGCCGTGCTCTGCATGTTCAACATGAGTGCTACGGAGAGTGTCGCAAGCCTGCCGGAGGGCAATTGGCAGGTTTTGTCCGGCCATGGGTTTACGAGCAATAATTACGGCAACAACATCGATATTCCGGCATGGAGCGCTTATTTCGCGCGTCTTGCCTGAAAAGCTCGGGAGGGGCATCGCATGACTGAACTTGTTCTAAAGGATATCCGCAAATCCTACGGGTCGATAAACGTGTTGCACGGCATCGATCTCGAAATCGCGGAGGGCGAATTCATTGTCTTCGTCGGCCCGTCCGGCTGCGGCAAGTCGACGTTGCTCCGGATGATTGCCGGGCTCGAAAGCATCACCGGCGGCGAGATGATCATCGGCGGCCGGGTCGTCAACGAAGTCCCGCCATCGCGCCGTGGCATCGCCATGGTGTTCCAGTCCTACGCGCTCTATCCGCATATGACGGTCTACGACAACATGGCCTTCGGTATGCGGATTGCCCGCGAGAGCAAACAGGAAATCGACCGGCGTGTGCGCGCCGCAGCCTCAAGCCTGCAGCTGACCCAATACCTCGATCGGCTGCCCAAGGCGCTCTCCGGCGGCCAGCGTCAGCGCGTCGCGATCGGCCGAGCCATCTGCCGCGATCCGAAGGTGTTTCTCTTCGACGAGCCGCTGTCGAACCTTGATGCCGCCCTGCGCGTCGCCACCCGCATCGAGATCGCCAGGTTGAGCGATTCCATGCCTGACACAACGATGATCTACGTCACCCACGACCAGGTCGAGGCGATGACGCTTGCCGATCGCATCGTTGTCCTTTCCGCCGGCCGCATCGAGCAGGTTGGTGCTCCGCTCGATCTCTACGAGCGTCCGCACAATCTATTCGTGGCAAAGTTCATCGGCTCGCCCGCCATGAACATCATTCCCGCCAAGATTGAGGGAACGGGGGACGCGACGACGATCACGCTGACCGGTGGCAAATCGGTGACCCTCGATATCCCATCTGCCGCAACGGAAAAGGGCAAGACCGCCAGCTTCGGCGTCAGGCCAGAAGATCTGAGAATTGCCACCAGCGAGGACTATCTCTTCGAGGGAGAGGTTGCGATTGTCGAAGCGCTTGGCGAGGTGACATTGCTTTACATCGAGGGCCTGGTGGATGGCGAGCCGATCGTTGCCAAGCTCGCTGGCATTGTTGATGTGAAAAGAGGGCAGAAGGTGCGCTTTGTAGCGGATCGAGCCAAGCTTCATCTCTTCGATGCGGAAGGGCAGACTTATCGCCGATAGGGCGGGTCGCCCGGAAGTGCGTAGCCTCGTTGGGACAGCGAAAGCCGCGAAAACAGAGAGCTAAAAGGCGCGTGCCAAATGCAATTCTGACGCGACGCGCTAAAGGACCAAAAATGGACCTTTGGCGCATCGAATTGCAACATCAACGAACGTCTATTCGAACCTTCTGTTAAATTTGCGGTGTTAGAGTTTGGGCTCCTAATCCAACACGGGACAATTCGCATGGCAGCGTCGGGGTCGCCAAATCACTTTTTAAACAAGGAAGAGTCTTTCATGTACGACCGCGAGGGGCGGTATCGCATGGAAGATACGATGAATGCAGCGCGTATCGAGTATACCGAGAAGGGCGTGATGAATATGGCGTCCCGCCGCTGCGATATCATCAGGATATCCAGAAGCGGTGCCATTCTGGCGATCCTTACGCAATACAATCTTCCAAAGCAGTTCTACCTCGATATTCCGGATGCCCGCATCGTCAAGGTCGGATGTATGCTGATGAAGGTCTTCGCCAACAACACCGTCGAAGTCCGTTTTCTGCGCCTGATGTCAGAAAAGGAGCTGAACAAGCTCTTTGTCTACAGCACCCATCCGGCCCATCGCGACCGGGTCCTCGATATCCGCTCGTAAGATAGCGGCGAAGGCATGAAAAAGCCCCGCTGGACGCTGGTCCGCGGGGCTTATTTTTGCCACCAATGCAAGCTTACAGGAAGACGCCGGCACCCTGATCGGCAGGTCCCGCGGCGCGGCGGAACGGGGCGAACAGTTCGCGCCCCATGCCGAATTCATTCTCCGACAGATCGATCTTGACCGGGATGCGCTCCGCCATATCGGCAGCGTCGACCAATACTTCCAATGTGCCGGAGATTGCATCAAGGCGGATCATATCGCCTTCCCTGATGCGGGCGATCGGACCGCCTTCGACGGCCTCGGGCGTCACATGGATCGCCGCGGGGATCTTGCCCGACGCGCCGGACATCCGCCCGTCGGTCAGGAGCGCCACCCGGAAGCCGCGATCCTGCAGCACGCCAAGCGCCGGCGTCAGCTTGTGCAGTTCCGGCATGCCGTTGGCCTTCGGCCCCTGGAAGCGAACGACCGCGACGAAATCGCGGTTCAGCTTGCCGTCCTTGAATGCGTCCTGCATTTCCTTCTGGTCGTGGAAGATCATCGCCGGCGCCTCGATGATGTGGCGCTCCGGCTTGACGGCGGAGATCTTGATGACCGCCTTTCCGAGATTGCCGCGCAGCATCTTCAATCCGCCATTGCTTTGGAAAGGCGTCTCGATCGCCGCCAGTACCTTCGGATCGGCGCTCTTTTCAGGTGCCGGCTCGCGGAGAACGGTGCCGTTTTCGCCAAGCTTCACATCGACAGCATAGCCATCGAGCCCGTGGCCGAAGACGGTGCGCACGTCGTTGTGCAGCAGCCCCTTCTTCAACAGCTGCTTGATGAGGAAGCCCATGCCGCCTGCGGCATGGAAATGGTTCACATCGGCAAGGCCGTTCGGGTAGACGCGGGCAAGTAGCGGAACGACATCGGAAAGCTCGGAGATATCCTGCCAGGTAAGGATGATGCCGGCCGCGCGCGCCATGGCGACCAGATGCAGAGTGTGGTTCGTCGAGCCGCCGGTCGCATGCAGGCCGACCACGCCATTGACGATCGAGCGCTCATCGATCATCTCGCCTGCGGGCGTGAATTCGTTGCCCATGGCGGTGATCGCCAGCGCCCGTTTCGTGGCCTCTCGGGTCAGCGCTTCGCGCAGCGGCGTGCCGGGATTGACGAAGGAAGCGCCGGGCATGTGGAAGCCCATGATCTCCATCAGCATCTGATTGGAGTTGGCGGTTCCATAGAACGTGCAGGTGCCCGGGCCGTGATAGGACTTGGATTCCGCCACGAGCAACTCATCGCGACCGACCTTGCCTTCGGCATAGAGCTGACGGACACGCGACTTTTCGTCATTCGGCAGGCCCGAGGTCATCGGCCCGGCCGGTATGAAGATCGCCGGTAGGTGCCCGAAGGAGAGAGCGGCAATCACCAGCCCCGGAACGATCTTGTCGCAGACGCCGAGGAAGAGGGCCGCATCGAACATGTTGTGCGACAGGCCGACCGCCGCCGACATGGCAATGAGATCGCGAGAAAACAACGAAAGCTCCATGCCCGGCTGCCCTTGAGTGACGCCGTCGCACATGGCCGGCACGCCGCCGGCGACCTGCGCGATGCCGCCCGCCTGCGATGCCGCCTCGCGGATGATTGCCGGATAGGTCTCGAAGGGCTGATGGGCCGAGAGCATGTCGTTGTAGGAGGTGATGATGCCGATATTCGGCACCTGGTCCCCCGCCAGCGCATCCTTCTCTGAAGGGGAACAGACGGCAAAGCCGTGGGCAAGGTTGGCACAGCCAAGCACGCTGCGTTGAGCTCCCTTGGTGGCCGCACTGCGCAGCCGCTCCAGGTAACGTTCCCTGCTCGCCTTCGAGCGTTCGATGATGCGTGTGGTGATCGCAGAAATGCGTGCGTCAGCGGACATGGTTCATCCCTGCCTGTTCTACTTGCGTTGTATCTCGGTCGGCTCGTGGTCGCTGATGGGCGACCTCAGGGAGCCCAGTAAATTTGGAGCGGCGAGGCGGCTCTACGCAAAAAGGCGCGGATCGGCATCTCCATCTCGTCACCTGGCTGCTCTGCCTTGGCGAGAACCTCCTTCTTGCTCTCGCCCTCGATATGAAGCACCAGCAATCTGGCGTCCTGAAGGCTAGAGAAAGTGAAAGTCAGTCGCGGCTCGCCGGCGCCGTCGGCTTCCATCGTGATGATCCCGCGCGGCGTGTTCGGGTCAAGCGCGAGCTTCAGGTTGTTGCCGCCGGGGAAGAACGACGCCGTATGGCCGTCACCGCCCATGCCGACAATGGCGATATCGAAAGGATCGTCTATCCCACGGGTTTCCCTAGTCGCGATGACAGCCGATTTCTTGGCGTCCGCAGCTGGCTGGTATAGCGGCAGGAACTGCGCCGCCGCTGCCTTGTCCTTCAGGAGGTTGGCGTTGACGAGCAGATGGTTCGAGCGTGGATTGTCGGGCGGCACGAAACGCTCGTCCACCAACGTGATCGTCACTTTGTCCCAGTCGAGCACCCGCGACGACAGCTCTTGAAAGAAGGCCTTCGGCGTGGAACCGCCGGAGACCGCGATGCTGGCGGAACCGCGTGCGGCGATAGCGGCCGAAAGAGCTTCGGCCACCTTGTCCGCGAGACCGGCAGCGAGTTCTGCGCCGCTGGCAAAAGCATGCATTGTAGCTGCCATCGCTTCCGTCCTACCTAGATTTCATCATGCCAGGTGCGGCCATCGCGCTCGATAAGCGCGATTGCCTGGCTCGGTCCCCAGGTACCGGCCGTATAGCCTTGCGCCAGCTGCCCGGTCGCTTCCCAGCCCTTAAGGATCGGGTCGACCCAACGCCATGCCGCCTCAACTTCGTCGCGACGCATGAACAGGGTCTGGTTGGAACGGATAACGTCCATCAACAGGCGTTCGTAAGCGTCGGGGCTGCGCACGTTGAAGGCATTGGCAAAGCTCATGTCCAGCGAGACGTTACGCAGGCGCATACCGCCCGGACCCGGGTCCTTGATCATCAGCGACTGCTTGACGCCTTCGTCAGGCTGCAGGCGGATGATCAGCTGGTTGGCGGAGATGCGGCCGGCCGCCTGGTCGAAGACCGAATGCGGTATCGGCTTGAAGGTGATGACGATTTCGGACATGCGGCCGGCCAGTCGCTTGCCGGTACGGATGTAGAAAGGAACGCCGGCCCAGCGCCAGTTGCCGATCTCGGCCTTGATGGCGACGAAGGTTTCGTTGTTGGAGACGCCGCCCTCGAGCTCGTCAAGATAGCCCTTGACTGGACCGCCTGCCGAAGCGCCAGCACGGTACTGGCCGCGAACGGTTGCCTGCTCGACATTGGAAGCGTTGATCGGCTTCAGTGCGCGCAGGACCTTCAGCTTTTCGTCGCGAACAGCTTCCTGGTCCATCGACGACGGAATTTCCATCGCCACCAGGCAGACGAGCTGCATGATGTGGTTCTGCACCATGTCACGCAGCGCGCCGGCGGTGTCGTAGTAACCCGCGCGGCCTTCAAGCCCGACCGATTCGGCAACGGTGATCTGAACGTGGTCGATATGGTTGGCGTTCCACAACGGCTCATAAAGGGCATTGGCAAAACGCAGTGCCATCAAGTTCTGCACCGTCTCCTTGCCGAGGTAGTGGTCAATGCGGAAGATCTGTTCTTCCTTGAAGACCTTGCCGATCGTGTCGTTGAGTTCGAGCGCCGATGCAAGGTCGCGGCCGATCGGCTTTTCGACGACGATGCGCGTGGATTTGGTGATGAGCTTGTGATCGCGGATCTTTTCCGAGATATCGCCGAAAATGCCAGGTGCAACGGCAAGGTAGAATGCGCGAACGCGCTCCTTGCCTTCGTCAAGCAACTTCTTCAGCTCGTCCCAGCCGTTGTCGGACCTGGCATCGACGGGAACGTAGAACAGGCGGGCGCAGAACTTTGCCACTTCCGCCTCGTCATATTCGCCCTTCTTCAGATGCTCCTTGAGCGCATTTTGGGCAAATGTCCGATATTCCTCATTCGATAGCGCGCTGCGCGAAGCGCCGATAATGCGGGTAGGCTCGCTGAACTGTCCTTCGATCTGACGATGATAGAGCGCAGGCAGGAGCTTGCGTTCGGCCAGGTCGCCGCTGCCGCCGAAAACGACATAGTCAAAGGGTTCAACGGGAATTATTTGGCTGCTCATGAGGTATCTCTCAATCAGGCTAGGTTGCTGCCCTTTTAATCTAATCGATTTAAAAAGGCCAGTGTGCGTTGCGATAAATCTCAAAACCGCTTGTAAAACGAATTGCCCGAAGAGGAAATCCGCACTTGGCTAAAACCTGTCGCGCAGCGCAAACCAGGTCAGCGCCAGGAACAGAAGTGGGGCTCGCATGCGCGCTCCACCCGGAAATGACGGGATGTCCAGCGCCTTGAACAGATCGAGATCCGCCGACCGCCCGAGCACCACGTCAGCATAGAGCTTACCGCAGTAGTTTGACAGCATTACTCCATGACCGGAATAGCCGCCGATGGACGTGACGCCTGGCATGACCTCGCGCACGAACGGCTGCCGGGGCAGGGTTATCCCGACCGTGCCGCCCCAGGCATGGGTGATCTCGATGTTGCGAAGTTTCGGGTAAAGCTCTGCGATCTGCCGGCCGATATGCTGCTTAATGTCGCGCGGATTGTCCGAGGTATAGGCCTCACGCCCTCCGAACAGCAGGCGTCCGTCTCTCGACTTGCGGAAATAGCGCACCACGAACCGCGAATCCGCCACGGCCTCGCTGCCGGGCAACACATCGGGATATCGCTCAAGCGGCACGGTGGCGCCGATGAAAGAGCGGATAGGCATGACATGGCTCGCCGTGACCGGCTCGAGATTGCCAATGTAGCCGTTGCAGGCGACCAGCACACGCTCGGCCGTGATCGTGCCGTTCGCCGTCTCGATCTTGGTACGCCCCCCGGCCTGTCGGATGGCGGTGGCCTTCGTCATTTCCAAAATCGAGGCGCCGGCCGCCTGTGTCATGCGCGCAAGGCCGACCAAAAGCTTCAGGGGATGGATATGCCCGGTCCCCATATCGCGCACGCCGCAGAAATAACGCTTTGAGCCCAGCCGCTCGTGCGTTTCAGCCTCGTCCATGAAGCGCATATGCGGGTAGTCGTAGCGCATCGTCGCGATTTCAGCGTTCTCGACATAGGAGCGCTTGTAGCCTGGCTTGTGGGCGACGTTCATCTGTCCAGGCATGTATTCGATGTCGATACCATGTTCATCGGCGAAGGCCAGCAGTTGATGCTTGGCCCGTTCGGCGAGGTTGAACAGCGCCTTGGAGCGCTCATAGCCGAGCGTCTCCTCCATCTCCTCGGGCCACCAACGCTGACCGGTGCCGAGCTGGCCGCCATTGCGGCCGGACGCGCCGTCGCCTATGCGGCTGCCCTCGATCAGGACGACATTGGTTCCGGCCTTTGCAAGATTATATGCCGCCTGCAGGCCGGTGTAACCGCCGCCGATGATGGCGACGTCAGCGCTTCGCGATCCGTCGAGGGCCGGATAGATCGGGCGGTCGGTGACCGTGGCCTGATACCAGGACAATCCGGGCGCGATCGGGCTTTGCCAATTTTCCGGCAATGTCTCTGATAATGTCATGCGCCGCCCTCACACGTTGAGCAGCAGGAATTCCCGCTCCCATGGGCTGATCACCTGCATGAAGGTCTCGAATTCGCCACGCTTGACGCCGGCATAGATGCCGATGAATTCCTTGCCGAACACTTCCTCGAAGGCAGGTTCGTCCTCCATCAGCGCGACCGCTTCGAGCAGCCCGCGCGGCAGATCGATGGAGCCTTCGTTCGCCGCATCGTCGGTCGGTGCGGTCGGTTCTATCTGCTTCATGATGCCGAGAAGGCCTGATGCAAGCGACGCGGCCAGCGCTAGATAGGGATTGGCATCCGAGCTAGGCAGCCGGTTTTCGACGCGGCGGGCCTGCGGGTCGGAGACGGGGACCCGGAATGCGGTGGTGCGGTTGTCGTAGCCCCAGGCATTGTTGACCGGGCAGGACATATTCGGGGCCAGCCGGCGATAGGAGTTCACATAGGGTGCCAGCATCGCCATGGCGTTCGGCACATATTTCTGCATGCCGCCGATAAAGTGGAAGAACTCCGGCGAAGGACCCCCGTCCGGATTGGTGAAGACGTTCTTGCCCGTCTCGATATTCACCACCGATTGGTGAATGTGCATGGCCGAGCCTGGCTGCCCCTGCATCGGCTTGGCCATGAATGTCGCATAGATGCCGTGCTTCAGCGCGGCTTCACGAATGGTGCGCTTGAACATGAACACCTGGTCGGCAAGCTCAATCGGGTCGCCGTGACGAAGGTTGATTTCGAGCTGCGCCGGACCTTCCTCATGGATCAGCGTATCGATCTCCAGCCCCTGCTTTTCGGAGAAATGGTAGATGTCGTCGATCAGCTCGTCGAATTCGTTGATCCCGGCGATGGAATAGCCCTGGCCGCCGAGGATCGATCGGCCGGATCGGCCCTTCGGCGGATGCAGCGGATAGTCGGGGTCGTCGTTCGTAGCGACCAGGTAGAACTCGATTTCCGGTGCGACGACCGGCTTCCAGCCGCGTTCGGCATAGAGCGCCAGAATGCGCTTCAGCACGTTGCGCGGCGTATAGGAAACTTCCCCGCCCTCGGAGTTAACGATGTCGCAGATCACCTGGGCAGTCGGGTCCGTCTCCCAGGGAACGATGGAGAGTGTCGACAGGTCGGGGACAAGTTTCAGGTCGCTGTCGCGCGGCTCATAGCGGAAGCTCTCGGTCTCGTCTGGATATTCGCCTGAGATCGTGTGCCGATAGATCGCCGAGGGAAGGGCCAGCGACGTGTTCGAGGTGAACTTCGATGTCGGCATCATTTTGCCGCGGGGAACGCCGGCGAGATCGGGCGTGATGCATTCGATATCCTCGATCCCGCGCGCCCGCAACCAGTGGACTGCTTCCTTCCAGTTGTTCACTCCTCGGGCCGAGCGCAAGCTTGGGGGAAGTGCCGCAACTTTGGAAACCGTCTTGGAGGCTTTAAGCGGGGTCTTTTTGGGGGGCATAAAACACCGTATCGGGTTGTTCGTATCCGCATCATAACGGCAGTTTGGCAATTGGCGAGGGGGAGAGAGCGTTGACTTTCGCCGCCTGATGGAAAAATGAGAGCAGGGAACGGCAAAGGAAACATGATTTGGCCCGCAAATATGATGTGATCGTGATCGGCGCCGGCGCTGCCGGCATGATGTGCGCGATCCGGGCCGGAAAGCGCGGGCGCTCGGTGCTGGTGATCGACCATGCCGCAGCACCTGGCGAGAAGATACGCATCTCGGGCGGCGGCCGCTGCAATTTCACCAATATCCATGCCGGTGCGAAAAACTTTCTGTCCGCCAATCCGCATTTCGCCAAGTCGGCCTTGGCGCGTTACACGCCACGCGATTTTATCAGCTGGGTCGAGGAGCACGGCATCGCCTGGCATGAGAAGACGCTAGGCCAGCTCTTTTGCGACAACAGCGCCAAGGATATCATCCGCATGTTGACGGACGAGATGCGGTCGGCTGGCGTCGAGTTGCGTCTGAAAGTCGAAGTCGCAAACGTCGAGCAGGCAGCGGCCGGGTTTCGCGTTGTCAATCCGGATGAGGCATTCGAGGCAGGCTCGCTGGTGATTGCGACGGGCGGCAAGTCTATTCCCAAGATGGGCGCCTCCGGCTTTGCCTATCGAGTGGCCGAACAATTTTTGCTTCCTGTGGTCGAGACGCGCCCCGGTCTTGTACCGTTGACGCTCGATCCGGGCCTTCTCGAAAGGCTGGCACCGCTATCGGGCATTTCCGCTCCCGCCGAGATCCGCCATGGCAAGACCGGCTTTCGCGAGGCGCTTCTCTTCACCCATCGGGGCCTGAGCGGCCCGGCGATCCTGCAGATTTCCTCCTATTGGCGCGAAGGCGATGAGATCACGATCGAAATCGAGCCCGATATCGATGTCCTTGCCCATCTGAAACAGGCGCGACAGGAAAACGGGCGGCAATCGGCACAGACGGCACTTGCCGAAATCCTGCCGAAGCGACTTGCCCAGCATATGGCGGAAGCCGAGGGCATGACCGGCAATATGGCGGATCAATCCGGCGCTCGGCTGGCGGGGCTCGCCTCCGCCGTCAAGGATTGGAAGATCAAGCCATCCGGCTCCGAAGGCTATAGAACCGCAGAGGTCACGCTTGGTGGCATCGACACGGCTTGCCTCGATTCGCGCAGCATGGAGGCAAAGAGCGTCCCGGGCCTTTATTTCATCGGCGAATGCGTTGATGTGACCGGCTGGCTCGGCGGTTATAATTTTCAGTGGGCCTGGGCGTCGGGATACGTCGCCGGCGAGGCCGCATAGGCAGGGCTGTGTCGGGCATCTGCCCGCACGCAGGGCATTCAATACTTCTTAAGAGAGCTGCGCCATTCTGTCCCAATGCCGTCTGCCGACCGAGTTCCTATATTTATGGTTGCCGGCACGCCGCTTTCGGTTATCGTGTCAGTGCGAAATGGGATATATGCTCATGAACAAGAATATGCGTCGCGCTCGTGCCATTGCAATTGCTGAAACCCAGTCATCGAAGATCTTGACGACAAGGCTTGTGATGTTGGCGACCGGCGCAACAGCCGCATGCGTCGCCTATATTGTGGCTCGCATCGTCTGAAGCAGATTTGATGCGATTGCGCCAAGCGCCATGAGACCACAGATCAGTGGTCCGTCTAATGTCGCTTGGTGCCGTGATACATGTTGCTGTTTTCGCCGATTTGTCCCGTTAACGACTATTCTCCGACTGATAGTGTCTTTATCCGAATATTAAGATATTCGCTCCAAGATTGCTAAGCTTGTATTGGATGCGTCCAAGTAGATTGGATGTGCGGCAATGATTGCCCCCTTCGGGTTCCGTCTGAACAAATCCAAGGTTTACGGTTGTGCACTCGCGTCAACGCCCTGCAGGCGTCGGCGGGGGAAGCGGTGTATGAGAGGCCAAGCCACACATGTTGATTGACAAGATTCTGTCTCGTTTCAAAATCAAGACGAAGGTCCTGATTTTCGTCCTGCCTTTCGTCATCAGCATCTCTGCGGTCGGTTTGACCGGTCTTTATGCCTCGGGCCTGTTGCAGGGCCGCATGGAGATTTCCAACAGCGTCCTTCAATCGCTGACCGGCTTTAAAAATCTTTACGCCTCGATGGACGACTTCCTGCGCATCACCAGCGAGCCGGCGCGCGACAAGCTTTATGTCGACCTCAAGTCGCAGGAAGCCGTGTTGAATGCGACGCTCAATCAGGTCGGCAAGGACGCCGACGGCCACGACGAGCTGGCCGATGCCACGACCAAGACGGCGGCGATCTCCAGCGTCGTCGGCACGCTCTGGTCCCTGCATCAGCAGGAACTCGATGTCCGCAAATCGATCGACGATGCACAGAGAGTGTTGATCGGCACGCGTTTCAACGTCAATTTCCAGGCGCAGCAGCTTCAAGATACGATGCGCACCGACGAGGCCAACGCTACCGCAACGTTGCGTGCCGCGGATCGCCTACTTAAGGGCGGCGACACGCTCGTCAGCGTCGTCGAAGATTTCAACAAGGCCCAGACCCCGGCCGACAAGGTCAAGGCCCTCAAGGACAGGTTGCCCGACATCGTCAAGGCCCAGCGCTCGATCGGACTTGCCATCCCGCAAAACCAGAAGAGCATGACGCAGTCGCTGGACGGCACGATCAAGGACCTGACCACCCTGGTCGAAGGGATTGATGCCGCAGCGGCGACCGACCAGTCGGTCACGGACATTACCCGTCTTCTGTCGCGGTTTCGCCAGATGTCGACCTACACCCAGCTGACCGCGACCCAGATGATGCGCCAGGCGACCACCACCTTCGTGGCGCTTGATGCCCGGGTCGTCCAGACCAATTCCGTCCTTGAGGATACGCGCCGCCTCGAAGCCTCTATCTATTCCATGCAGCTTGTGCTCGCCGAATTCCTGTCGACCACCAACAAGGACAACCTTGTGCGCCTGCGCCAGGAAGTCGCCAAGCTCGGCACCGACATGAACACCCTCGACCAGAGCGCCAAGGGCATGGACTTCACCAGTGACATCGATGCGGCGATCGGCCCTGCTATCAAGTCGATGGATGTGGACGGTGGCACGCTCGTCGATACGATCACGAAGCGCGTCGCCGAATACGCAAACGCGCGCCAGCAGTTCGACCAGATCTGGGCTCAATTGACCGCTTTTGCCCAGACGCAGAAACAGAGCGCCGGCGTCGAACGCCAGCAGTCCAACTTCATCTCGATCCTCGCTACAGCGCTTGGGATCGTGCTGTCGATCGCCGGCGGCATCGCTCTCGTGCTGACACTGCAGCGTCCGATCGGCCAGATCACCGCGGCCATGCGCCGTATCGCCGAAGGCCGGCTTGAAACCAGCATCACCGGCGAACAGCGTCATGATGAGATTGGCGATATCGCCCGGGCGCTTGGCATCTTCAAGGAAAACGCCCTGTCGAAGATCCGCATCGAAGAACAGAGCGACGAGGAACGCGCGGCAGCCGAACACGAGCGGCAGCGCAACGACGAGGACAAGCGCGAGCTCGACCGACAGATCGACTTCGCCGTCAGCGAGCTTGCGGCCGGCCTTGAGCGCCTTGCCCAGGGCGATATCTCCTCCACCATAGAGACGCCGTTCATCGGCCGCCTCGAACAGTTGCGCCAGGACTTCAATTCTTCGATGTCCCGCCTGCAGGAAACCCTCAGCCAGGTTCGCGACAATGCCGAGTTGATCCAGAACAACGGCAACCAGATGGCAGCCTCGGCCGAAGATCTTTCGAAGCGCACGGAGCAGCAGGCGGCATCGCTTGAAGAAACGGCCGCTGCCGTCGACGAGATCACCGTGACGGTCCGCTCTTCCGCGGAGCGCGCCAAGGACGCGGATGTCATCGTCCGCGAGGCCAAGCGCAGCGCCGACGATTCGGCTGTTGTCGTCAACAATGCCATCGACGCCATGTCCCGCATCGAGGACGCATCACGCCAGATCGAACAGATCATCGGCGTCATCGACGAGATCGCCTTCCAGACCAATCTCCTGGCGCTCAACGCAGGCATCGAAGCGGCCCGCGCCGGCGAGGCCGGCAAGGGCTTTGCCGTCGTCGCCATGGAAGTCCGCGAACTGGCGCAACGCTCTGCCGCTGCCGCCCAGGAAATCAAGGGCCTCATCAACAAGTCTACCCGCGAGGTCAATTCCGGCTCGCAGTTCGTCCAGCAGACGGGGACGGTTCTAGAGAAGATCAGCAGCCAGATCGTTACCATCAGCCAGCATGTCGAGATGATCGCCCGGGCGAGCCACGACCAGTCGAGCGCCCTGCAGGAGGTCAATTCGACCGTCAACCAGATGGACCAGATGACCCAGAAGAACGCAGCAATGGTCGAGGAGACCACCGCCGCCAGCCGCGAACTGGCCAACGAAGCCGATCAGCTCATGCATCTCATCCAGCAGTTTAAGATCGAGAGCGAAGTGGACCGCGGTTACAATCGCGCTGCCTGATCACAGACCTCGCAGCAAGCATTCGAGACGGGCCGGCGAATATCTCGCCGGTCCGTTTCTCTTTTTTGCGAAATGAGCCCTCGAAATCTCCTCCAGACCGAGGAAAATCGGGCCTCGTCGCCTCCGGCCAAATCACGATAGAACGCATCCTCGTCCTTGCGCCAACGTGCGCGGTCGATCTCGTTCTGCATCTCGATCAGTTTCACGATGGCAAAATTGTCGAACAAACGACGTCCTCCATATGTTGGGAAGACAGCAATCTAGTCATCAAAAATTACTTCATAAACCACTCAGAATAGCCTATGTCTTTCACTCATGAAAAATGCAAGTTGGGATTCCTATCAACTTTTCCTAGATGTGGCGCGGGGCGGCGGCTTGACGGGTGCTGCTTCGGCGACCGGGCTTAGCCCGGCCACCATCGGCCGTCGCATGCTTGATCTGGAACAGCAGGTTGCACGTCCGCTTTTTGCGCGAAGCCAGACCGGCTATCGGCTGACGGCAGACGGACAGGCGCTGTTCGATCAACTGCTGGAGATGGAGACGGCTGCCCGCAAAGTTGATGGCTGGCAACGCGGCGCGCTGGGATCGGCGGTCGTTCGGATAGCGACGGGCACATGGGTCGGGTGGCTGCTCAGCCGGAACATGCCGGCAATCTGTTCGGAGCGCGATGATTTTCGTGTCGACCTCTATCTTGCCGAGCGTCGCGCCAGCCTCGCCCATCGCGAGAGCGATATCGCCATGCGGGCCTTCGAGCCGGAGGAGCCAAACCTTGCGGCGGTCAAGGCAGGCGATGTCGCCTATGCGGCCTATCGTGCACGCAACGCCCCCCTTGCCGGGCAAGAGCGCTTCATTGCCGTTAGCGAGGACGAAGCGGTTTCGGCCTATTTGCGCTGGCCGCACGCAAACCATGCGGCTGACATCGCAATTATGGTCAACCGCCCGCGATCCCTCCACGATCTCGTTCTCGCCGGCGCTGGCACTGCAGTGCTTCCATGCTTCGTCGGTGATGTCGAGCCCAGGCTGGAGCGGGCAGGGGACGAGATCGAGGCCCTCCGCCACAATCAATGGATCGTCATGAACAACGAGGATCGCCACCGCCGGGAGATCCGCGCGGTGATCGACCGGATGACGAAGCTGCTCAAGAGCCACGCCGACCTTTTCGCCGGCAAGCGGCCAACCTATTAATCCGGCAGAAGAATACCCGAGCCGCCCATTTCGGACGGCATGTCCTTCTGCTTGGGCAGGCCGTCCATCAGGTGCAGCACGGTGCTTTCGTAGTTCACATGCAGCCCTGGCTTGAAATCGAGCGTCGGGATGATGGCGGCGTAGACGTCGGTGACGCCCCAGAGCGGATGCTCCGTCAATAGGTGCCCGCCGCAAGTTGCGCACCACTTGCGGATGCTGGTTTCGGTTTTCTGATAGCTAGCAACGTGATCCGCGCCCTTTGTGACCCGCACCGCATCCGGCGGCCACAGCGTAAACGCATTGACCGGACCTGCAGACCATTCGCGGCAGGATCCGCAATGGCAATAGCCCATTGCTGCGGGCTCTCCCGCGACCTCCACTTCCACGGCCCCACAGAAACACGTCCCGGAATGGGTTCTCATGATTGCCATTGATTGCCTCCCCTGGCTGCGCGCCTTCCTCATCCAGGCTCCCGCACCGCCGCTGGATTTGAAAGCATACACGGCAGGCAATCTAGCGTCGCCGGCATCGCCTATCAATATTAGAAATGCATAATACTTATAATTGCCCGCAGCCCCTGATCGGCGGCCGGCGGCTGTATGTTGGAAATCGAAAAAGCTTCGTCGAGCTTTGCCTTTTCCTCTTGTGGCCTTTTGAATTCCTTTCTAGTCTGCCGGGAAAAACAGAGGGTTGGGTATCGCATAGATACCCGTGAACGGAACAGGAGAGAAAATGAAAGCCATTCTCGCACGCTTGGCCTTGACCGCTTTCGCCGCGATCGGCCTGGCAGCTTCCGCCTCTGCCGCGGATCGCGTGGTCAATGTCTACAACTGGTCGGACTATATAGACGATTCCATTCTGACCGATTTCACCAAGGAAACCGGCATCAAGGTCGTCTACGATGTCTACGACAGCAACGAGACGCTGGAGGCCAAGCTCCTGGCCGGTGGTACGAACTACGACGTCGTCGTTCCCACGGCCTCCTTCCTGCAACGCCAGATCGTGGCCGGTGTCTACCAGAAGCTCGACAAGTCAAAGATCCCCAATCTTTCGAACATGTGGACCGAGATTACCGATCGCGCCCAGAAATACGATCCGGGCAATGCCTATGCGGTCGACTACATGTGGGGCACGACGGGCATCGGCTATAACATCGACAAGATGAAGGCGATCCTCGGTAGCGACGAGCGGCCGAGCTGGGACATCCTTTTCAAGCCGGAAATGGCAGCGAAATTCAAGGATTGCGGCATCTACATGCTGGATTCGCCGTCCGATGTCCTGCCGTCAGTCCTTGCCTATCTAGGTGTCGATCCCGACAGCCGCGACGCCGGCGACCTGAAGAAGGCGCAGGATCTCCTGACCTCGATCCGGCCCTATGTCCGCAAGTTCGATTCGTCCAACTACATCAGCGCGCTGGCGCAGGGCGACATCTGCCTCGTGCTCGGCTATTCCGGCGACATCTTCCAGGCGCGCAGCCGCGCTGAAGAGGCCAAGAACGGCATCAAGATCGGCTATTCAATCCCAGCGCAGGGAGCCCAGATGTGGTTCGACATGATGGCGATCCCGGCCGACGCTCCCCACGTCGCCGAAGCGCATGAGTTCATCAACTACATGATGCGGCCCGAAGTCATCGCCAAGTCGTCCAACTTCGTGTTCTACGCCAATGGCAACAAGGCCTCGCAGCAGTTTGTCGACAAGGAAATTCTGGATGATCCGGTCATCTACCCGCCGGAAGACATGATGAAGAAGCTCTTCACCACGACCCCCTATGACAACAAGACCCAGAAAACGGTCACACGACTGTGGACCACGGTCATTACCGGCCAGTAAGCGGCAAGCCATCGGCCCGGACCTCAAAAGTCCGGGCCTTTTCGTTGACGGTTGCCGGTTATATCGCGCCGCGCTTTGTCAGGTCATTCGAGGATAGATGATGAAGTCTCTCGGCAATATCCGTCGCTCTTTCGCCCCTTGGGCGGATCCTTCGGCAAAGCCGTTTATTTCGGTTCGGGGCGTCACCAAGAAATTCGGCAACTTCACCGCCGTCGACGACCTGTCGCTCAATATCTACCACCGCGAATTCTTCGCCTTGCTCGGTGCGTCCGGCTGCGGCAAATCCACGCTTTTGCGCATGCTGGCAGGATTCGAACAGCCGACGTCAGGCGAGATCGTCCTTGATGGACAGGACCTGGCCGGCACGCCGCCATATCGTCGGCCCGTCAACATGATGTTCCAGTCCTATGCGCTTTTCCCGCACATGACCGTCGAAAAGAACATCGCCTTCGGCCTCAGGCAGGAGGGGATGGCCAAGGATCAGATCGCCGATCGCGTCGCGCAGATGCTGAAGATGGTGAAGCTCGAGCAATTCGCGAGCCGCAAGCCGACGCAGCTGTCCGGCGGCCAGCGCCAGCGCGTGGCGCTTGCCCGTTCGCTCGCCAAGCAGCCGAAGGTGCTGTTGCTCGATGAACCCCTCGGCGCGCTCGACAAGAAGTTGCGCGAGGAAACCCAGTTCGAGCTAATGGACCTGCAACAGAGCCTCGGCCTCACCTTCGTCGTCGTCACGCACGACCAGGAAGAGGCGATGACGATGGCTGATCGCATCGCCGTCATGAGCCATGGTAAGGTGGTGCAGGTGGCCACGCCCGCTGAAATCTACGAGGCGCCGAATTGCCGCTTCGTGGCCGGCTTCATCGGCGATGTAAACATTCTCGACGGCAATGTCGTCGCGGTGCAGCCCGGCATCGTGGAGGTAGCGGTCGATAGCGGATTCAGGCTGCGCACCGCGACCAACGAGACCCCCTCACAAGGCAGCCGCGTCGGTTTCGCCGTCCGCCCGGAGAAACTGCGGGTGAGCCCGATCGCTCCAGAAAACGCCTCGGTGAACGCCGTTGCGGGAGAGATATGGGATATCGCCTATCTCGGCGACATGACAGTCTTCCACGTCAAGCTGAAGAGCGGCCAGGTGGTGAAGGCATCGTCGCTCAATGCCGTGCGCACCGTCGAGGAGCCTTTCGCCTATGACCAGGAAGTCTGGGTCTCCTTCGACGACAATGCCGGCGTGCTGCTGAAGGATTGAGATCATGGGAACGCTCGGCTCTTATCTCAACCGTCGCCTCGTCATCATCATTCCCTATCTGTGGTTGCTTATCTTCTTCCTCGCGCCGTTCTTCATCGTTTTCCGCATGTCGCTGTCGACCTCGGCAACGGCCATGCCGCCTTATACGCCGGTCTTTGCGCTATCGGATGGCTGGGCCGGGTTCTGGAGCAAGGTCAGCGAGCTTTCCTTCGACAACTACACGTGGCTCGCAAGCGACCCCCTCTATCTACACGCCTATCTATCCAGTGTGGTCATCGCTGCCATCTCGACATTCCTGACATTGCTGGTCGGCTATCCTATCGCCTATGGCATGGCGCAGGCGCCGCGCGCGCTTCGACCCACCTTGCTGATGCTGCTCATCCTGCCGTTCTGGACGAGCTTCCTAATCCGCGTCTATGCCCTGATCGCCATCCTCAAGCCCGAAGGTTTCCTCAACCAGGTGCTGCTTTATCTGCACGTCATCAACGAGCCGCTGGTCGTTCTCAACACCAATATCGCCGTCTATATCGGCATCGTCTATTCCTACCTACCGTTCATGGTGCTGCCGCTCTATTCGGCCCTTGAAAAAATGGACGGCACCCTGATCGAAGCGGCCGAGGATCTGGGATGCCCGCCGATGGCGGCGTTCTGGCGGGTGACCTTCCCGCTGTCGATGCCCGGCGTCATCGCCGGCTGCATGCTGGTGTTCATCCCCGTCGTTGGCGAGTTCGTCATCCCCGACCTGTTAGGCGGCTCGCAGACGCTGATGATCGGCAGGACGCTCTGGAACGAGTTCAACGCAAACCGCGATTGGCCGGTGTCCTCGGCGGTGGCTGCGATCCTCCTGCTTATCCTGGTAGGCCCGATCGTGCTGTTTCAGAACATACAGGCGAAAGCCGACGAGCGGGGGGTGTAGACGATGGTCAAATGGTCCCGCTTCAACGTCACCTCCGTCGTCCTCGGCTTTGCCTTGCTCTATATGCCGATCCTGCTGCTGGTGATCTTCTCGTTCAATAGTTCGCAGCTGGTGACCGTCTGGGCCGGATTTTCGTTCAGATGGTACGGGCAACTCTTTGACAACCAGAGCCTGCTCGATGCAGCGTGGACGACGCTCCGTGTCGGCGTGATTTCGGCGACGCTTGCAACGATCCTCGGGACGCTCGCCGCTTTCACACTGGTCCGTCACACGCGCTTTCGCGGCCGCATGCTGTTTTCCGGCATGATCTATGCACCGCTGGTCATGCCCGATGTCATCACCGGCCTGTCGTTGCTGCTGCTGTTGGTGACGATCGGCTTCGATCGCGGCTTTTGGACCGTAGCGCTTGCCCATACGACGCTGACCATGTGCTTCGTCGCCGTCGTCGTGCAGTCGCGGCTGATAACCTTCGATCGATCGATCGAGGAAGCAGCGCTCGATCTTGGCGCGTCTCCGGTGCGGGCCTTTTTCGAGGTTACCCTTCCGCTGATATCGCCGGCGGTGTTCTCCGGCTGGGTTCTCGCCTTCACGCTGTCGCTGGACGATCTGGTCATCGCCAGCTTCACCTCGGGGCCGGGCACGACGACCCTGCCGATGAAGATCTACAGCCAGGTCCGCCGTGGCGTGACGCCGGAGATCAACGCGGTCTGCACCATCCTGATTGCAGTCGTGACCGTCGGCGTCATCGCTGCCTCGGTGATCACCAAGCGCCGCGAACTGCAGCGCCAACGCGACGAACACGCCGCAGCCGCGCTTTAAGCTGTTGGTTTGACGCAATTCCTAGTGAAAACCGCTTCACACTTTTCCTGTTGGAATCGCCCTAGGAAGCGCTACGGCTGGGTAGGTTTCTGCAGCAGGGTCGATACCGGCGAAATGACCGGGTCAGGCCAGGTCCCGCCAATGAAGAACGGCAGCAACGGCAGGTCGCCAGCGTTGGCCGGATCGGCGGCCTCGAGAGAGCCGGACAGGGCTAAGGCATTGCTGCGATAGGGCACGAGGCCGGAGAGCGTCACGGTCTCGTTTCGTCCAATGATCTTGGCATCGTGAACCTCCGCCGAGCCGTTGGCGAAGGTGGCATCGAAGTTGATACTATCGAAATCGAAGGTAGTGTCGGCGACATCGCTCATGCGGAAGAACGTCTTTTGGGCGGCCAATACCCGGAAGGCGGAGATGTTGAACTGCCGGAAAGTGCCTGCCTTGGTCGAGAAATGAAGCTTTCCCGAGACATCGCCCAGGCTTGCGGCCCAGATTGGCTTGGAGGTGCTGAGCGACAGGTCGAGCGAGCCGCTTGCAAGCGGCAGCGGGCCGGCAAGCCTCATCCGGCTGACCAGGCCGGCAAAATCGGCATTGCGAACGGATATCTGCAGCTTGCCGCCGCCATCGAAGTCCCGCTCGGTGACCTCGAGGTGGGCGGTCAGCCCGCCGCCTTCAAAGCCGCTATCGCCGATGTCGAATTTTGCCGTGCCGCCGGCAACGAGCAGGCTGGCGCCGATATCGTCGAACAGGAAGGGACCGAGGGCTGCCTTCTTGGACGAGAGCCTGAGGTCGATATCGAGCCGTTGCAGCGGATTGCCGTTGATGATCGTGTCGATGGCAGTGTCGGCGGCAAGCCGCATGGAAAAGGCGGCCAGAAACGGATTGAGGTTCATCTGGTCGAAGGCGAGCGTGCCGGAAACCTTCGGCTTGCCTGTTGACGTATAGCCGTAATCCATGACGCCGGATGCAGCGGCATCGTTGACCTTGAAGGTCAGGTCGTTGAACCGCAAGCTGTTGTTGACGGTCGCGATGTTCGCGCTGAGCGAAACGTTCTTGATCGTGCTTGACCCCGGCAGGCGCTCGCCGCTCCAGGTAAGGAACGACGGCATATCGGGTATGGTCAGGTCGAGGTTGCCGGCTAGCGCCGCAAAATTGGAAATATTGGTGATGCCGCTGAAGGTGCCGCTCATCAGCGGCGACGAGAATGTCGTCCTGGCGTCGACGTTCTTGCCGGCGAAAAGCAGCAGCGGCTGTGTTGAATCAAAATCGACCTTGATATCCTGGCCATTGAGACGGCCCAGGAGAACTGCGCTCATCGGCCTTGAAAGCCGGGGCCAGACGATGTCGGCGTTGATGCCATCCAGTCTGAAGAGCCGGCCGGTCTTGTCGTCCGTCAGTTCGAGCTTTCCGTCCTCGATGGTAAGCGCGCCGATCCGGGCATCCTGCTCCCTGCTCATGACAAGGCCATTGCTGGAGTTGGTCTCGACCCGATTGATCGCTTTTGAAAGCAGGCCTTCGTTGGTCCAGTCAATCAGGCCGCTATCGTCCCTACGAAGATAGAGGACGGGCCGGACGAAGTGAAATTCGTGGAACCTCGCATGTCCGCCGAGCGCCGCCAGAAGCGAAAAGTCGGCTGAAAGGCTATCGACATGGCCGAGCGTCTTGCCACTCTTCGTGGGTTCGCGGATTGTGACCTGGTTAAGCGTGATCCTCGGGGTCGGCCAGAATTCAAGCGTTGGCGTGCCTTCGATCTCGGCCTTGTAGCCGGACCATTTCGAGAGCGCGTCCTCGATGCCGGAGCGCACGAGCCCGCTGGAAATTAGAAACGGTGCAGTCGCCCGGAAAACGGCAAACACGATGACGATCGAAAGCAGGATCGCGCCCGAGGTTCTCGCAACTCTCGGTAGCCAACGACCCATGGATCGCATAGCTACCTGCCATCTTTTATTCCTGGACATCGTCATGATTGTGCAGAAACTTTCAAACTGTTGCGCATGATATCGTCTGCGTTTGCCGGATATAGGAAATGTAGTCCATATGCAAATGCCGCTTCCGGACAAGCCGGCATTATCACGATCTTTATAATGCGTTGCAGCATGATATATAGAGCCAAACCCGGAGGAGTAAGAATGCAAGACGAAAAGCCGCTGTGGAGACCCTCCGAGCAATCTCGTCGTGCAAGTCCGATGCACGTTTTCATGGAAGCCTGCAACGAGCGTTTCGGCTTGTCGCTTTCAGATTTCGAAGGCCTGCACGCGTGGTCGATTGCCGAGCGGGAGAATTTCTGGACGGCAGTGTGGGATTTTTGTGGCATCCGGGGCGATCGCGGCGACCGTGCGCTGACCAATGCTCACGATATGCTCGAGGCACGCTTCTTTCCCGACGCCTCGCTGAACTTTGCCGAGAACCTTTTGGTACGGGCAGGCGATGGTGACGCACTGATATTTCGAGGCGAGGACAAGGTTCGTGACCGCTGGTCCTGGGATCGGCTGACCGCGACTGTATCGCGCCTCCAGCAGGCCTATCTGGCTCTTGGCATTGCCAAGGGAGATCGCATTGCGGCGATGATGCCGAACATGCCTGAGACCATCGCCTGCATGCTGGCCGCCGCCTCCATCGGCGCCATCTGGTCCTCTTGCTCCCCGGATTTCGGCGAACAGGGCGTCATGGATCGCTTCGGCCAGATCGAACCCAAGCTCTTCATCGCCTGCAGCGGCTATTGGTATAACGGCAAATTGCAGGATGTGACGGAGAAAGTCAGCGCGGTGTCCCGCCGCCTTGTCGTGCCGGCGCTGATCGTTCACTATGCCGGTGATGCCGACGCGGTCGTGAAAGTGACCGAAAATGCAAGAACGCTCGATGATTTCCTTGCGCCGTTCGAGCCGAGGGCCGTGGAATATGTCGCTCTTCCATTTTCCCACCCGCTCTACATTCTCTTCTCCTCGGGTACGACCGGCGTTCCAAAGTGCATCGTCCATTCGGCGGGCGGAACGCTGCTGCAGCTGGTCAAGGAACACCGCCTCCATTGCGGCGTAGTGCCTGGCGAAAAGGTCTTCTATTTCACCACCTGCGGCTGGATGATGTGGAACTGGCTGGTCAACGGACTTGCCGCCGGCGCGACGCTCTGCCTCTACGACGGCTCGCCTTTCGCGCCCGATGGCAATGTCCTTTTCGACTACGGGCAAGATGAGAAATTCGCGGTCTTCGGTACGTCGGCGAAATACATTGATGCCGTTCGCAAAAGCGGCCTTAAGCCGGCGACCTCCCACGATCTTTCAAGCCTGCGGCTGATGACATCGACGGGCTCGCCGCTTTCGCCGGAGGGGTTCACCTTCGTGTACGAGGGTATCAAGAGCGATGTCCAGCTCGCCTCGATCTCGGGCGGCACCGACATCGTCTCCTGTTTCGTTCTCGGCAATCCGCTGCAGCCGGTCTGGCGAGGCGAAATCCAGGGGCCGGGACTGGGTCTTGCCGTCGATGTCTGGAGCGAGGACGGCAAGCCCGTGCGCGGCGAAAAGGGCGAGCTGGTCTGCACCAAGGCCTTCCCCTCGATGCCCATCATGTTCTGGAACGATCCCGGTCGCGGCAAATATCGCGCGGCCTATTTCGAGCGCTTCGACAATATCTGGTGCCACGGAGACTTCGCCGAATGGACCAGCCATGGCGGCCTCGTCATCCATGGCCGCTCCGACGCAACCCTCAATCCGGGCGGCGTGCGCATCGGCACGGCGGAGATATATAATCAGGTCGAGCAGATGGAGGAGGTCGCAGAGGCGCTCTGCATCGGGCAGGACTGGGAAGACGACGTCAGGGTCGTCCTCTTCGTCCGCCTGGTGCCGGACGCCCGGCTGACGGACGAGCTGATCAAGGCGATCAAGACCCGCATCCGAACCGGAGCCACGCCCCGGCATGTGCCGGCAAAGATCATCGCGGTCAGCGACATTCCGCGTACCAAATCCGGAAAGATCGTCGAACTTGCCGTCAGGGACATGGTCCACGGCCGGCCCGTACGCAACAAGGAAGCGCTTGCCAATCCGGAAGCTCTGGATCTTTTCGCGGGCCTTGCGGAACTGCGGGACTAGCTCTGGTCAAGCCACATGTTGCAAGCGAAAGTTAGCCCTTCGGCGGTAACTCCGCGTTAAGAAACCTTGGTCAAAGGTAAATCCAACTTGGTCGCGGCCGACATCGCTTAATCCCGCCGACCCATTGTTCTGACAGCATCGACTCTTAAGGGCAGCATTGGCTGCCCTTTTCTTTTGAGCAATCAGTTTGCCAGGACGCGGGGCGAGGGGAAGGTGATTTCCACCAGCGTTCCCTCGTTCGGCGCAGAATTGATCGAGAACAGCGCGCGATTGGCATCAACCATCGCCTTCGTCAGCGGCAGGCCTAGGCCGGTGCCGTCGCCGCGTTTGCGCGAGTTGGTCGCCACCTGCCGGAACGGCTTCATCGCCTGTTCGAGCTCGGTCCGGGTCATGCCGACGCCGGTATCGCGGATGCGGATGACCACGCTGCCATTGCCTTCATAGGACGTCGATACGACAATCTGTCCTCCAGACGGGGTGAAGCGGATGGCGTTGGAGAGGATGTTCAGGGCAATCTGCTTGATCGAGCGCAGGTCGGCGACGACGTTGGGGACCGATTGCGACAGGGCCGTGCGGATGATCACGCGCTGGCTGTTGGCCTGGGGTTGCACCAGCGACACGGCTTCGGCGATCGCCTCGTTGAGGCCGACCGCGCCGAATTCGAGATCCATCTCGCCGGCCTCGATCTTCGAGATGTCTAGCAGGTCGTTGACGATGTCGAGCACATGGCGCCCCGAGCGACCGATATCGTTCGAATACTCCACGTAGCGCGAATGGCCGATCGGGCCGAGCCGCTCGCTCGCCATCATGTCGGAAAAGCCGATGATAGCGTTGAGCGGGGTGCGGATTTCATGGCTGACGCGGGCAAGGAAATCGCTCTTGTGGGCATTGGCGGTTTCGGCGGCGCGCTTGGCGTTGCGCAGGTCTTCTTCCGTCCGCTTCCACTGGGTGATGTCGCGGATGACGGCGCAATAGCCGTTCGACGAGGTGAGCTTGCCCATGGTCATGAACAGCGGCACGAAACCGCCCGAAGCCTCGCGGCCGATGACCTCGCGCCCGTCATTGAGGACGCTGGCGACGCCATGCCCGGCAAGGCCGCCGAGATAATCGAGAACCGCCTTCTGGCTCTCATGTGCAAACAACATCACGAACGGTTTGCCGCGGGTCTCCTGGTCGTCATAATTGAAGAGCGCGCTGGCCGAGCGGTTCATCGAGCGGATGTCGCCTTCCGGACCGATGATCACCACTCCGTCCGTTGCTGTCTCGAGGATGGACCGCAGCTCCTCCACCTCGATCTGGAGTTTGGCCACCTTTTCTAGCATCCGCTCCGGTCGCACCTCGTCATGGCCGCCGACGGCCTCTGCTACATGCGCTTGCGCGTCTTCCTTCTCGACGGGCATCAGCGCCAGCATCAACGCGCTGCCGTCTTCCCAGCGGATGGACTGCAGCCGGGCGGTGACAGGCACGAGCGTATCGTCCGATCGCACGACCATCATCGCACCAGGTCGCTCGGTCTTTCCTTCAAGGTCGTGCCTTTGCAGCAATGCGTCGAGCCCGCCCACTTTCTCGATCTCGCCGAGCCCCGCATAGCCTGTCAGCCGCAACAATTCCGGATTGGCATGGATCAGCCTGTCGCCAGCATGGACGAGAATGGCGATCGGCAACTGATCGACGATCTCGGCGGACAATCCAACGGTCATTTTCACCCGCGGAGAGATCACCGTGTGCAGGACGTCGAGCGGATTGAAATCTTCTTCGGGCGCAGCCGCAGCGTCTGGGATGCGGGCCGAGTGATCGTCATGGGCATTCTGAGCCTGTGCGACCATCGGCTCGATGGCTATGGCCTCCTTGGCCTCGGCTTCGGGCATCTCGGCTTGCGGCACTTCCTCCAGCGCGGCCGGCATATCCTTTGGCTCGGAACCCACTTCTTCCACCGCGACCGGCAGTTCCGTTCGCTTGCCGAAGGGCTCGAGCTGCTTGGCGATCTCCCGGAATGCGGCCTGCTCGCTGGCAGACAAGGTGTCGCCGGCTCGGTGCTCGTGCAGCTGGATGATCTTGTCGGAGAGCCGTCGGGACGGCGTATCAGCAATTTTCAGCGCCGGCGGTTCTGTCTTGGACGGCATCTCCGGCTCTTGCTCGCCGGACGTCGCCTCTTCGAGGATAGGCTCTGCTTCAAGATTGTCGGCCGGTATCTCTTCGCCCGCCGCCAGTTCCGTGTCAGCTTGGACCGGCAGTTCCTCCGTCTCTTTCTCGTGCTCGGCTGCCGGGGCAAGCGTCAGCCCGAGAGCCGAAGGGTCCTCGATAGCGTCCGAAAGGCGGACGACGCCGAAGCCGCGGAAGCCGTCGAATTCGCGGCTTCGCGTGTAGGTCGGCAGTGCTGCCAGGTCCACCGGTACCATCAGGTTGGTGCCTTCGATCGGCCAGTTGATGGTTCGGCCGGACCATGTATCGCGCTTTGCCAGAAGCTCGGCGATCTTGCCCTCGGGGTCGAGATCGAACCGCTTGGCGATATCGGCGAAGGCGACGCCGGTAAGATTGCCGGCGTGCGGCCCCACGGCCTCGGCGAATTCGCGCGAGACCTCGCTGAACCGGCCCTCGGCGTCGATCTTCCAGACGAAGCGTGTCGCGCGACCGCTGCGGTTATAGGCAAAGCCTTCAGGCGCTGCACTTTCCTGATCGGCCTTGACCGCAGTCTCGGGCGCAATCGCTGGATGGGCTTCTGCCGGGATGTCGTCGATGACAGGAGCGGGAGCCTGCGCGGTTTCTTCGCCTTCCAGCTCGACAGGTTCCTCACTCGAAATTGGCTCGCTCACCTCAGGTTCGACGGAATGCTGAACGGCGGCAGTCTCCTCGTCGCCCTTAAGCTCTGCGGCGTCGATATCCTCGCTTGTCGCTCCGTCGATGGCGGCAAGCCCGTCCAGACCTTGTGGCTCATGATCGGCAGTCTCCTCCGCCGGGACCTCTAAAAGGGAGATGTCCTCGGGCGCATCCTCGACATCGACGATGCCGGCGACGGCGTCGATGACTTGGGAAGAGGGGTCCGCAATCGGCGGCGCTTCCGGCGTACTCGCAGCGTCGGCCAATGTTTCAGGCGCAGTCTGGGTTTCTGCTTCGGCAACTGTGGCCGTCTCAAACGCTGCTTCGGCGGGTACGGGGACTTCCGCGACAAAGCCCGACGGCGGTTCCTCGACGGGATCGAGATGGCCAATCGCCATCTCGACGACGAAGAGAAGGTGCAGAGCGGGAATATCGGAAAGCTTGCCGACGGCTGCCGGCAGATAGCCGCGTCCTGTCGGGATCGGCCGCTTGATCAGCCGCTCCGGCTGGGCTCCGGCCATGATCACCAGCATCTTTGCCGTTTGCGGCGTGATGCTGAGCGAGTTGAAACCCTGCGAGGAGGCAATGATGTCGCCATCGCGGCCGATGACGGCCATGTGCGTATCAGGGTCGTCAAAGCCTTCGAGCATGCGCCGCGCGCTATCGGCAGTCTCCAGCGGCCTGACGGCAATGGGAGAGGAAAATAGGATCGCCTCTTCCCCGGCCTGAATGCCGATCATCTCGACGGCAGCGTTGGCGACGGCGCGCTGAAAGCCGGAGGTCATGCGAATGAGGAAGCTGCGGCTGTCGCCGACGGCTGTAAGCTGGCGCGCGGTCGCCTCGATCTGGCGGAACGAAACGTCCCCCGGCTTGGTGCCCTGGTCGAGAAAGTCGTAAATCGCCGAATAGCCGAAGAGATCCGCCCCGGCGCCATTGGCCCAGAGCACCCGGTCAAGACCGGTCGAGAACAACACCATCGCTTCGCCGCGGGAGAAGCGCTCGCGAATGCGCGGATGCACTGCGATATCGATGAACGGGTACTGGACTGCGGGCATTATCCAACCTGTTGTTCGGGCTTCAAGCCTTCTCTCGTCTTTAACGCTTTATTAATAACGGGCCCCCGATTGCAGGTCTAGCGACGGCACCCCGCTTTCGGCCGGCAAGGTTAATGCGTTGTGCAGCGCACAAAATTGTTGCAATGCACAATAAGATCGACTATATCAGTCTCACAAGATAAATTCCGGGCGCCCTTGGAAGGAGCCCGCCCACCCAATAGGAGCGCTGACCATGGCTACTGTAAAGAGAGATGACGTTTTTTCAATTGCCGCCTTCGATCCGGCAAAGTTCTCCGAATCATTTCGTGATTTCGCCGAACAGGGCGCAAAGCAGTCCAAGGACGCCTTTGCAAAGATGAAGACCGCTGCTGACGACGCCACCAAGACCGTTCAGTCGACGATGCAGACGGCGCAGGCCGGCTCCGTCGAGCTCGGCCTCAAGGCAATCGACGCGCTGCGCACAAACGCTGAAAACTCGCTGTCGCACATGGAAGCGCTGCTTGGCGTCAAGTCCGTTGCAGAGTTCTTCGAGCTGCAGACCGCCTTCATCCGCAAGCAGGCTGAAGTGACCGCCGAACAGGCAAAGTCGATCCAGGAAACCTCGAGCAAGGTCGTCGAGACGCTCACGAAGCCGGCCAAGGCCGCCGCCGAAAAGGCAATGGCATCCTTCAAGGCCGCTTGACCGCAAAAGCCTCCCAAGGCAAAGGCCGGAACTAGCTTCCGGCCTTTTTCCGTATTAAGGCTAGATAAGACTTGAAAAAAATCTGAAGTCCTCGTATTTCACCCCCGTCGCGTCGATACGCGATAAAGTGCGGTTGTAGCTCAGTTGGTTAGAGCGCAGGTTTGTGGCACCTGAGGTCGGAGGTTCGAGACCCCCCAACCGTACCATTTTTCCACATAGATCAGGTCGTCGCAGTCCGGTGCCGAGTACCGGCCTTTATGATTCCGTCCGACTTCGCGCGGATCAGCTTCAAAGAAGCTGCACCCTCCCTTCGTGGCTATCTCACTTTGCCTGATACGATGCGGGAGGGGCGAGCTGCGCTTGTTGCCCAGGCACATCGTGGCCGAATGAATGGACGACAACGAAAATGAAGCCTATCGCTAAAACGGCGACAAGTCCGCTTATGACATATCGGGTGTCCATGAGCTTCCTCCCTTCCCATAGGCCGACGGCGGGTGCTCAATCACGTTTGGGTTGGTTACCTCAGATTGATCCTTCGCTATCGAAAGAAACGTTCGGTCCGGATATTTGTTCCAATTTACGCCCCTCGTGAAAAGATCCGATTGATCTCCGACCTGAAAACACAGGGATGTCTCGCGTAGTTGCGGGTGCGGGCCACCGGTAGCTGGACAATTCCTTTCGTATTGATGATAGTCCTAAATTAGCAGGGGCTCGGGGGAGTTTTTCGATGGACTTGACGGTTATTGATGCGGCTTTGGTCGCAAAGCTTCTCCTGCTCCTGTTGATTGGTATGGGGCCGAAGATTGCGCTGGTTCCGTTCCTGGAAATGACCCATAAGCTCGATGCGAAGACGAAGGTCGCGACGGGCCGCAAGATGGTCTTGACAGCTCTCATCACCGCTCTGATCCTTTTTGTCACCGGCGCGCTGCTAATGCGGCTGCTGCACATCACCGGCGGTGCGGTCGCGGTCGCCGGTGGCATTGTGCTCGCGCTCCTCGCGCTGAAAATGGCGGCAGGCCCAACCGAGAAGCCTAGCGAAGATCTGGGACTGCCAGTCGATCCGGACAAGATTGCAGTGTTTCCACTCGCTGTCCCTTACCTTCTTAATCCTGTCGGCATGACGGTCCTTATCATTGCATCTGACGAAGTCGTCTCGATCGCGAGCGCAGCGCTCGTCGTCGGGTTGATCCTCATCGTTGCTGCACTCGATTATCTGGTGTTCACGAATATCGACGCCTTGGCCAAGCGAATGAAGCCGGCAAGCCTCGTCGTCTCGGAGGTCGTGTTCGGCATTCTCCTGACCGCCGTAGCAGTCCAGTTGTTCGTCAGTGGCCTTGGCAGACTGGGGATCATCTCCGCGACAGGCGCACATTGAATTCAGAGGGATCGGCTGTAAGAGCGGTTACTGCTTGGCACTTTTCCAGCAAGGCAATCTGGACCTTGCGTGCATCCCGACGGCCTGTGAGCCACATTCATCAAGGCTTGCTCTCAGTTGCTGGGTTATCTCCAAGAGCCCGCGCTCGGGACAGTCGGCGTTGGCTCGCGATCAAGCGTGTCTTGGCCACATGCTGCCCGACCTCCCATCCTGGCACAGGTGCAGTCACTTCTCGTCAACGCATTCTCTCTATGATTGAGTTATGAATATATAATATATGTCCTTGGGAGGTTCTCCGTTTGTTGTGATCGACTGCGTTCTGCGTCAACACGATCATCTCCTTGTCCTGCTGGCGGCAGCTGTTCTCAGCGTCGGAAGTCTCGCATTTTTCCTCTTCGGATCCGCCGCAACCGCGCAACAGCCAGCGGATTGGCAGGAATTCTGATGGCTGCGGACGAATAGTAGGATGGTTGCAGCTCGCACATGGCGTGCGGGCTGCAAGTGTGGTGCGGGGCGGGGCTTCTCATGAACCCCACAATCGCAGATCTTCCCGCATAAACATTGGAACCGTCCCGACCTCTCCTCGTTTGCCCAAGGACAGGAGAGGTGCCCATGACGAAGAGGAGTTTGGCCATGTCCGTTCCAAACGAGCCGAACCGCGACCAGCCGCCGATGCCGCCGCCGGGCTTGCCGCCGAACGTGCCCGTCAAGGAGCCGGAGCCTGATACCCTGCCGGACGAGGTGCCGTTGCCCAATCCTGATGAGAACGACCAACCGCCGCAGCATGTCCGGCCGGTCGCTTATAGAAATATCTGGCGTTCCGCGCTGACCAGTTCCTGCAAATAGTCGACGACGGTCCGCACGCGGACCAGATCACGCGCGCTTTCGTGATAGGTCGTCCAATAGCCGCGGCGAATTGCGATGTCGGGCAGGATGCGGATCAGTTCGGGAAATCGGCGGGCGATATAATCGTGCAGGATGCCGATGCCGGCGCCCGAGCGCACGGCTTCGGTCTGCCCGATGGACGTGGATATCTCGAAGGAGGCGTCCCAGCTGCGCATCACCTCGCCGGTGAAATCGAGCGATGCCGTGAAGATCAGATCCTCGACATAGCCGATGCGCGGATGGTTCTTCAGATCCTCGACGCCTGTCGGGGTGCCTGCGTCTTCGAGATATCCTTTCGAAGCGTAGAGGCCGAGCGTATAATCCGTCAGCTTCGAGGAGATGAGGCGACCTTGCTCCGGGCGTTCGAGCGTGATTGCGATGTCCGCCTCGCGCTGAGACAGCGAGAAGGAGCGCGGCACAGGCACCAGCTGTATGCGCAATTCCGGATGGCGGGCGATCAGGCGGCCGAGACGGGGCGCGAGGAAGGAGACACCGAAACCGTCGGGTGCGCCAATGCGCACCGTGCCGGAAATCGAACTGTCGAGATGTCCGACGCTTGCCTGAGCCCTCAGCATTTCGGTCTCCATGCGCTCGGCGGCGTGTAGGAATATCTCTCCCTCCGAGGTCAGCTCGCAGCCATTGGTGCGGCGGACGAGAAGGCGCGCCTTCAGCCGCTCTTCAAGCGTCGTCACTCGTCTGCTGAGTGTCGCATGGTTGACCCCGAGCCGCTTCGAGGCAGCGAGGATTTGCCCTGTACGAGCGACCGCGAGGAACATGCGGACGTCATCCCAATCCATATATCGGCTCCACGGACTTCGATTTTTGCACAACGGATGCTTATAGTAGCGCATTGATTTGTGCAAATTGAAGTGCGAAACTGCATCATTCAATAAATCCAAAAGGAGGAGATACCATGCGTGAGATCGGTCATTTCATTGGCGGCAAGCATGTTGCCGGCACCAGCGGACGCACAAGCAACGTCTACAACCCTGCCACCGGCGAAGTGCAGGCAACCGTCGCGCTTGCCAGCGTCGGCGAGCTGCGCGCGGCCGTCGAGAATGCCAAGGCAGCCCAGCCAAAATGGGCCGCAACCAATCCGCAGCGCCGCGCCCGGGTCTTCTTCAAGTTCGTCGAGCTTCTGAACACGCATATGGACGAGCTCGCCGAGCTTCTTTCGCGCGAGCATGGCAAGACCATCGACGATTCCAAGGGCGACGTCGTCCGTGGTCTCGAAGTCTGCGAGTTCGTCTGCGGCATCCCGCATCTGCAGAAGGGTGAGTTCACCGAAGGTGCCGGCCCGGCGATCGACATGTATTCCATGCGCCAGGCGCTCGGCATCGGCGCCGGCATCACCCCGTTCAATTTTCCGGCGATGATCCCGATGTGGATGTTCGCGCCGGCGATTGCCTGCGGCAACGCCTTCATCCTCAAGCCCTCCGAGCGCGATCCGTCCGTGCCGATGCGCCTTGCCGAACTGATGATCGAAGCCGGGCTGCCGGCCGGCATCCTCAACGTCGTCAATGGCGACAAGGCCGCCGTCGACGCGATCCTCACTGATCCCGATATCGGCGCCGTCTCCTTCGTCGGCTCCACGCCGATCGCCCGCTATGTCTATGGCACCGCCGCGATGAACGGCAAACGCGCCCAGTGCTTCGGTGGCGCCAAGAACCACATGATCATCATGCCGGACGCAGACCTTGACCAGGCCGTCAACGCGCTGATGGGCGCCGGCTACGGCTCGGCCGGCGAGCGCTGCATGGCGATCTCGGTGGCAGTTCCCGTCGGCGAGGACACGGCAAACCGTCTCGTCGAGAAGCTGACGCCGAAGATCGAGGCGCTTCGCATCGGTCCCTATACCGATGACAAGGCCGACCTCGGCCCGCTCGTTACTAAGGAGGCCCACGCTCGCGTCACGGGTCTTATCAATCGCGGCATCGAAGAGGGCGCAAAGCTCGTCGTCGACGGCCGCGACTTCAAGCTCCAGGGCTATGAGGATGGCTATTTCGTCGGCGGTTGCCTGTTCGATCATGTCACTCCCGACATGGACATCTACAAGACCGAAATCTTCGGACCGGTCCTCTCGGTCGTGCGCGCAAAGAACTACGAAGAAGCGCTCGATCTGCCGATGAAGCACGAATATGGCAACGGCGTCGCCATCTATACCCGCGACGGCGATGCTGCGCGCGATTTCGCCTCGCGCATCAATATCGGCATGATCGGCATCAACGTGCCGATCCCGGTTCCGCTCGCCTACCACTCCTTCGGCGGCTGGAAGGCTTCGAGCTTCGGCGATCTCAACCAGCATGGGTCCGACTCGATCAAGTTCTGGACCAAGACCAAGACGATTACCGCGCGCTGGCCCTCGGGCATCAAGGACGGTGCTGAATTCGTCATGCCGACGATGAAGTAAGCGCTGAACCAGACCAGTAGAATTGAGAGCCGCCGCCATCGAAAAGCGGCGGCTCTCGTCTTTTAGAAGTACTTACCTTTCTCAGCCTTGCAGCCTCGCCTGCGAGATGTTAGAACAAAAGGCGAACGAGAGGAGCTTGACATGACCGGCAACTACCAGATTGACTACATCGAATTTCCATCGACGGATGGGCTGAAGACCCGCCGTTTCTTCGAGGAAGCATTCGGATGGAATTCCGTGAGCTACGGCCCGACCTACCACGCGCTCGAGGCCGCCGGCATCGAGGCTGGAATCCAGGGCGACAGCCAGGAGACGACGGTCGCTCCGCTTCCGATCGTCAGAACCGAGGATCTGGAGGCAGCGCAGCGCGCGGTCGAACTCTCCGGCGGCGTGGTCACCCGTCCCGCCTTCAATTTCCCCGGCGGTCGCCGATTCCACTTTCGCGAACCCGGCGGCAGTGAGATGGCGGTCTGGATCGCGATACCGTGAGGATCGGCTTCGCCATAACGTGACTGCAGATTTCATATTTTGGAATTGTTCAAAACTAGGAAAGGTCCTATATAGCACCCGTAAGGCCGCGATCAGGAGACTCACATGCGTTTGACGAAGCAGACCAACTACGCAGTTCGCATGTTGATGTATTGCGCTGCCAACGATGGTTACCTCAGCCGCATCCCGGAGATCGCCAAGGCTTACGGCGTTTCCGAGCTGTTTCTTTTCAAGATCCTCCAGCCGCTGACCAAGGCAGGTCTTATTGAGACGGTTCGCGGCCGCAACGGCGGCGTGCGTCTGGGGCGCTCTGCCACCAAGATCAGCCTCTTCGACGTCGTCAAGGTGACCGAGGATAGTTTCGCCATGGCCGAATGCTTCGAAGATGGCGCCGTGGAATGCCCGCTGGTCGATAGCTGCGGCTTGAACTCAGCGCTGCGCAAGGCACTGAACGCCTTCTTTGACGTGCTTGCCGAATATTCGATCGACGATCTCGTCAAGGCGCGTCCGCAGATCAATTTCCTGCTCGGCATCACCGATCGGGATCACAATGCTCTCAACAAGAGGGTTGCGTTCAGCATCCCCGCAGCCTGATCGTCAACGTCGATCGGCGCATTATCAACTGCGGTTGTCTCGGCAACCGTGGTTTTCGTTTCTACATTAATATTAGGAAAACCTAATTTATTGCACAAACGTCAAAAATGGCCTTCTTTTTGTCCGATTATTGCCAATCCACCGCCATTTTTATCGGAAATTTCCTAAAGTGAACCATTTGGAAAATTTTTCGCCGGTCCATGTTGCTTTCATAAATTAAATATCGTTCCATCTGCCCGTCGTTCCGGATTGTGATGCCCGGAAACCACAACTTTAAAACAAGAACAAACCTGGGAAACGAACATGAAAAAGATCTCTGTCCTGATGGCAGTGACCGCCTTGGCTTCGGTCATGGCGACGTCGGCTTGGTCAAAAACGCTTGTCTATTGCTCGGAAGGATCGCCGGAAGGCTTCGATCCCGGGATCTATACCGCCGGTACCACGTTCGATGCGTCCTCGCGCACCGTTTACAGCCGCCTTGTCGAGTTCAAGCACGGCAAGACCGAGATCGAACCTGGCCTTGCGGCGAGCTGGACTGTTTCCGACGATGGCAAGGAATATACCTTCAAGCTTCGTCCGGGCGTGAAGTTCCAGACCACCGATTACTTCACTCCGACGCGTGATCTCAACGCCGACGACGTGATCTTCTCCTTCGAGCGCCAGCTCAAGGCCGACAGCCCCTGGGCCAAGTACGTCTCCGGCGGTTCCTATGAATATGCAGCCGGCATGGGCTTCCCCGACCTTGTCAAGTCGATCACCAAGGTTGACGACCTGACGGTCAAGTTCACGCTGAACAAGCCGGAAGCGCCGTTCATGGCCGATCTCGCCATGGACTTTGCCTCGATCATGTCGAAGGAATATGCCGACAAGCTGGCAGCCGACGGCAAGATGACGCAGCTGAACCAGCAGCCGCTCGGCACGGGCCCCTTCACCTTCGTCGCCTACCAGCCGGATGCCGTCATCCGCTACAAGGCCAACGAGACCTACTTCAAGGGCAAGGAAAAGATCGACGACCTCGTCTTCGCGATCACGCCCGATGCATCGGTTCGCGCCCAGAAGCTGAAGGCGGGCGAATGCAACGTCATGCCGTATCCGAACGCAGCCGATATCAAGGATCTCAAGGCCGACAAGAGCCTCAAGGTTCTCGAAGAGCCGGGCCTGAACGTTTCCTACCTCGCCTACAATGCGCTGGTCGCACCGTTCGACAAGGCGGAAGTCCGCAAGGCGCTGAACATGGCGATCAACAAGCAGGCGATCGTCGATGCCGTCTTCCAGGGCTCTGCCCAGGTCGCGACCAACCCGATCCCGCCGACCATGTGGTCCTATAACAAGGACATCAAGGACGACAAATACGATCCGGACGAAGCCAAGAAGATGCTCGAAAAGGCCGGCGTCAAGGACCTCAGCATGAAGATCTGGGCAATGCCCGTGTCTCGCCCCTACATGCTGAACGCCCGCCGCGCTGCCGAGCTGATGCAGGCTGACTTGGCAAAGATCGGCGTCAAGGTTGAGATCGTCTCCTATGACTGGGCTCAGTACCTGAAGCTCTCGTCTGCCAAGGACCGCGATGGCGCAGCCATCCTCGGCTGGACCGGCGACAATGGCGATCCGGACAACTTCCTCGACACCCTGCTCGGCTGCGATGCCGTCGGCGGCAACAACCGTGCGCAGTGGTGCAACAAGGAGTTCGACGAGCTGACGAAGAAGGCCAAGCGGACCGCCGACATCGGCGAGCGGACCAAGCTTTACGAACAGGCGCAGGTCGTCTTCAAGAAGGAAGCCCCGTGGGCGACGCTTGATCACTCGACCGAATTCGTCCCGATGAGCACCAAGGTTTCCGGCTATGTGCAGGACCCAGTCGGCGTTCATCGTTTTGACGGCGTCGATATCGCCGAATAAGAAACATTATGCAAGAATGCCCGGGAAAGCCGGGCGCAACCGGCGGTCAGGAATTATTTTTCCTGACCGCCGGAAAAATATTGGACACCTGCCATGTTGCGATTTCTGTTTGGGCGCCTAGCGGTGCTGATCCCGACATTTATCGGCGTATCGATCATCGCCTTTTCCTTCATCCGCCTGCTTCCGGGCGATCCGGTCATGCTGATGTCCGGCGAGCGCGTGATGGCGCCGGAGCGCCATGCCCAGATCATGCACGATCTGGGCTACGACCGCCCGATCGTGATGCAGTATCTGAGCTATCTCAATAACATCGTCCACGGTGATCTCGGTGTTTCGCTCTTCACGAAGAAGCCTGTCCTGACCGAGTTCTTCACCTTCTTTCCGGCGACGCTCGAGCTGTCGATCTGCGCCATGATCCTGGCGATCTGTCTTGGCATGCCGGCTGGCGTCTTTGCCGCCGTCAAGCGCGGCACCTGGTTCGACCAGGGCGTCATGGGCGTCGCCCTCGTCGGCTATTCCATGCCGATCTTCTGGTGGGGCCTGCTGCTGATCATCGTCTTCAATGGATATCTGCACCTGACCCCGGTGTCAGGCCGCATCGGCCTCATCTATTTCTTCAAGCCGGTGACCGGCTTCATGCTGATCGACAGCCTGCTGTCCGGCCAGAAGGGCGCCTTCGGGTCGGCTGTCAATTCGCTGATCCTGCCGACGATCGTGCTCGGCACGATCCCGCTCGCCGTCATCGCTCGCCAGACGCGCTCGGCCATGCTCGAGGTTCTCGGCGAGGATTACGTCCGCACCGCCCGCTCCAAGGGGTTGTCGCCGGCACGCGTCATCAACGTCCATGCACTGCGCAATGCGATGATCCCGGTCGTCACCACCATCGGCCTGCAGATCGGCGTGCTGCTTGGCGGCGCGATCCTCACAGAGAGCATCTTTTCCTGGCCCGGCGTCGGCAAATGGATGATCGAGGCGGTCTTCAAGCGCGACTATCCCGTCGTGCAGGGCGGTCTGCTGTTGATTTCGTGCATCGTCATGTTCGTCAATCTGGTCGTCGATCTTCTCTACGGCTTCATCAACCCCCGTATTCGTCATTAGGAGCGGCTCATGAGCGTGGCTATTGCCAAATCTGACCGACCCTCCGCATTGGCGGAGTTCTGGTATTACTTCTCGCGCAACAAGGGCGCGGTCGTCGGCCTAGCGATCTTTCTCTTCGTGCTGCTGCTGGCGATCTTCGCCCCGCTGGTCGCACCGCATGATCCGATCCTGCCTTACGGCGGCGCGTCGCAGCGTTTGCCGCCGGCATGGGCGGAAGGCGGCAACGGCTCCTTTCCGCTTGGCACGGACGCCAACGGCCGCGATCTCATGTCGCGCCTGATCTATGGCACGCGTTTCTCGCTGTTCATCGGCCTCGTCGTCGCCTCGCTGTCGGCGCTCGCCGGCATCCTGATCGGGCTTGTCGCCGGCTATGTCGGCGGCAAAGCCGATACGATCATCATGCGCCTCATGGACATCATCCTCGCCATTCCATCGTTGTTGTTGGCGCTGGTGCTGGTTTCCATCCTCGGCCCAGGCCTTACCAATGCGATGATCGCCATCTCGATCGTCAATCAGCCGCATTTCGTGCGCCTCACCCGAGCCTCGGTTTTGAGCGAGCGTGACAAGGAATATGTAATTGCCTCCCGTGTCTCCGGCGCCGGCAATGTCAGGCTGATGTTCAAGACGATCCTGCCCAACTGTCTCGGCCCTTTGATCGTCCAGGCAACGCTCGCCTTCTCGTCCGCCATTCTTGATGCGGCAGCGCTAGGGTTTCTCAACATGGGCGCCCAGCCGCCGACGCCGGAATGGGGTACAATGCTCGCCGACGCCCGGGAGTTCATTCAGAGCAATCCATGGCTTGTGACCTTCCCCGGCCTGTGCATTCTCATCACCGTCCTTGCCATCAACCTGATGGGCGACGGCCTGCGCGACGCGCTTGATCCAAAGCTGAAGAGGTCCTAATGCCGCTTCTCCATATTGAAAATCTCACCGTCGAATTCCAGACATCGTCCGGCTTGTTTCGCGCCGTCGACGGCGTGTCGCTCGGCTGCGACAAGGGTGAAATCCTCTCCATCGTCGGCGAGTCCGGCTCCGGCAAGTCAGTGTCGATGCTGGCGCTGATGGGTCTGTTACCCTGGACGGCGAAGATCACCGCCGACCGTATGTCGTTCGACGACAAGGACCTGAGGCAGTTGTCTGCGCGTCAACGCCGCAAGATTATCGGCAAGGACATGGCGATGATCTTCCAGGAGCCGATGTCGAGCCTCAACCCCTGTTTCACCGTCGGCTTCCAACTGGGCGAAACCTTGCGGGTTCACATGGGACTCAATCGCCAGGAGCGTCGCAATCGCTCGATCGAGCTTCTGCAACTCGTCGGCATTCCTGCCCCGGAGGAGCGTCTGTCGGTTTATCCACATCAGCTTTCGGGCGGCATGAGCCAGCGCGTGATGATCGCCATGGCGCTCGCCTGCGATCCGAAGCTCCTGATCGCCGACGAGCCGACAACGGCGCTCGACGTTACCATCCAGGCGCAGATCCTCGACCTGCTCGTGCGGTTGCAGCAGGAGCAAGGCATGGCGCTGGTCCTCATCACTCACGACATGGGTGTGGTGGCCGAAACCGCCGAGCGCGTGCAGGTCCAGTATGCCGGCCAGAAGGTCGAGGAGCAGTCGGTGAAAAACCTGTTTCGCGATCCGCATCACCCCTATACCGCAGCCCTTCTATCGGCACTGCCCGAGCGGGCCGTCGTCGGCCAGCGGCTGCCGTCGATCGCCGGCGTCGTGCCCGGCCAGCATGACCGGCCGACCGGCTGTCTCTTTGCGCCGCGCTGTTCGTTCGCGACTGCGGAATGCGACCGCGGCGTCAAGCGCCAGGCCCCCGAGCTAGGGTCGGCACTTTGCAACTATCCGTTGAAGGACGGCAAGCCGCTCGGTCACCCGAGCCTTATGGCGCTATCCGCGGGAGGCCTCGCATGACCGACGCAATTCTCGAAGGGCGCGATCTCGCCCGTTTCTACAACGTTAACCGCGGCATGTTCAAACCGGAAGCGACCGTCAAGGCGCTGAACGGCGTCAGCTTCAGCCTCTATTCCGGCAAGACGCTCGCCGTGGTCGGCGAATCCGGTTGCGGCAAGTCGACGCTTGCCCGTCTCGTTACGATGATCGAGGACCCCACGGCAGGCGAACTCCTGATCGACGGCAGGCCGGCCCGCATCGGCGACCCGAGCTTGCGCAGCCTCGTCCAGATCGTCTTCCAGAACCCCTATGGCTCGCTCAATCCGCGCCAGAAGGTCGGCTCCATTCTCGAAGAGCCTCTGAAGATCAACACAAGCGACAATTCTGCAACGCGCCGCCGCAAGGCCGAGGCGATGATGGAGCGCGTCGGGCTGAGGCCGGAGCACTATGATCGCTATCCGCACATGTTCTCCGGCGGCCAACGGCAGCGCATCGCCATTGCCCGGGCGCTGATGCTGCAGCCGAAGGTGCTGGTGCTCGACGAGCCCGTCTCGGCACTCGATCTGTCGATCCAGGCGCAGGTGCTTAACCTGCTGATGGATCTACAGAAGGAGATGGGGCTTGCCTATCTGTTCATTTCGCATGGCCTGTCGGTCGTGCGTCACATCGCCGACGACGTGATGGTGATGTATCTCGGACGACCGGTCGAAACCGGCACGGCGGCCGAGGTGTTCGCCCATCCGCGCCATCCTTATACCGCGGCCCTTTTGTCCGCGACGCCGATCGCCGATCCCGAGCGCGAGAAGAACCGCATCCGCCTACAGGGCGAGCTGCCGTCGCCTCTCAAACCGCCGACCGGGTGTCACTTCAATCCGCGCTGCTGGAAGGCCCAGGATGTCTGTCGCAAGGTGACGCCCGAGCTTTCGGGTGAGGGGACGCAGCATTTTGCCTGCTACTTCCCACTGGATTGAAGCCGGTATTGCGACTGACGGAGCGAAAATGCTAAGCGGAGAGAAGGCTTTAGCCGCAATCATCGTCATGGGGGTCAGCGGCAGCGGCAAAACTTCGGTTGCCGAGGCTCTTGCGAAAGCGCTTGACCTGCATTTCGTCGAGGGTGATGCGCTTCATCCGGCGTCGAATGTCGAAAAGATGAGCCAGGGCATCCCGCTCACCGATGACGACCGCATGCCGTGGCTCGATCTCATCGGGGCCGAGATTGCAGCGGCGATCGAAGAGGGCAGGGGGATCGTCGTCTCCTGCTCGGCGCTGAAGAAGATCTATCGCGACCGACTTCGCCGGGAGGCCGGCGGCCCGCTCTATTTCGTTTATCTGGAAGGCTCCAAGGCGCTGCTCCTGTTGCGGCTGAGCGCCCGCAAGGGCCACTTCATGCCGCCGTCGCTGCTCGAAAGCCAGCTCCAGACGCTGGAGGTTCCGACCGGAGAGCCCGGCGTCGTTACCGTCGGTATCGACGCCACGGTCGAAGGCATTGCCGCCGCCGCTGTCGAGGCTCTCGCAGCGCTCCCTTAAGGAGCAAAACGCTCCGGCGCATAGGCCGAGATGTCGATGAACGGCTTTTCGCCGGTGATCAATTCGGCAAGCACGCGGCCAGTGACCGGACCAAGCGTCAGGCCGTGATGGGCATGGCCGAAGGCGAACCACAGGCCCTCGTGGCGTGGCGCCTTGCCGATGATGGGCATCATGTCAGGCGTGCAGGGGCGAGCGCCCATCCATGGTTCCGGATCGAGCCGCTTGCCGAGCGGAAAAATCTCGCGCGCGACTTTCTCGGCCCGGTCGAGCTGGACCGGCGTCTTCGGTGCATCCCGCCTGGCGAATTCTGCGCCGGTGGTCAGCCTTATCCCCTGGTTCATTGGCGCCAGGAAATAGCCGCGCTCCTTGTCGAGCGTCCAGTTGTTTAGCACCGCATTGCCTTCGGTGGCATAGTGCATGTGGTAGCCGCGCTTGACCCCAAGCGGAAAGCTGTAACCGAGGCGATAGGCAGCGGTATCGGCCCAGGGGCCAAGCGCCAATACCGCATCGTCCGCCTCGATAGACCCTTCGGAGGTCATGACCTTCCAGCCGCTGCCGAACTGGCCAAGCGACGCCGCATCGCCATTCACAAACCGGCCGCCGAGGCTTTCGAAATAGCGGAGGTAAGCGCTGGTCAGCCCCAGCGGGTCGAGCACCGACCACGGGTCGCGCCAGCGCAACCCGCCGATGAAGGGACCGGAAATATTCGGCTCGATGCGGGCGATATCCTGCGCGCTCAGTGCTTCGTAATCGACACCGAATTCCCGCCGCAGCCGCTCGGCCTCGGTCAGTTCCTCGTCGCGCTTCACGTCGGAACGGAAGATTTCCATCCAGCCATCCTTGCGGATCAGCGCTTCTGCCTGCGAGGCAAGGATCAGGTCGCTGTGTTCCAGCACCGAGTTCTCGATCAGCGGCGCATAGGCGCGCGAAATCATTTCGTGCCGCTTGGAGTTGGAGTTCCACCAGTACCGGGCAAGAAAGGCGAGCTGCCCCGGTAGCGCCCGCATGTGATAGGCCGCGTCGATGCGATTGTTGATGGCGTAGCGCAGAAGCAAACCGAGCTGCTGCGGGAAGCCGTAGGGCACGACGCCTTCGCGCTGGATCAGCCCGGCATTGCCGTAGGAGGTTTCCTTGCCGGGTGTCTTGCGGTCGATCAGGGTGACCTGCCGGCCCCGCCGCTGGAGATGAATTGCCGTCGATACGCCGACAATGCCGGCGCCAAGTACAAGTGCGTCTTTGCTCATGATTCCCTGCGGTCTTCCCGGTCGTTTCAACTTGCGAAAATGCCTGTCGAACCGCTGGTGCGCAAATGAAAAATATGATTGTTCAAGCTTAAGGTATATTGCCGGCAAGGGCTGCGTTTTCCTCGCGGATACGCACGCCCAACATCGCGGCATTCAACAGGGAAAAAGCCAGTGCGTAATAGGCAAGTCCGAAGGCTAGCGGCAGCACGGCGATCTCGCCAATGACGATCGCATAATTCGGATGATTGAGAAAACGGTAGGGTCCGGAATGCACCAGTGGCGCACCGGGCAGCACGATGATCCGCGTCGTCCAGCGGTCCTTCAGCGTCGCCAAAACCCAGACGCGCAGCAACTGCAACATCACGAAGACCGCTAACCAGAAGAGACTGATCGGGCGGCCGGGGGCGGCCACCCAGAGCCCCGCGAGCCAGAACGTGTGCAGTATGACCATATAGGGATAATGCTCGGCGCCGACCTCTCGTCCGCCCCTGGCAAGGAGCAACAGCGTGTTGCGCCGTGCATGAAACAGCTCGGCGAGCCGTTGCAGCGTCACGAAGATTAGGAGAGCCAGTGAGGGCCACATCATGCAACGCTCCTCAAGGTGACGCAGCTTGCTGTGAATCCCGGCCCCATGGCGATCATCGCCGAGCGACGGGGCAGGCCGGCGGCGATCGCCCGCTGCAACACGAACAGGACGGTCGGCGACGACATGTTGCCGTAATTCCTGATGATGTCGCGTTCGTGGTCGAGAGAACCAGGCTCGAGCGCGAATGCGGTCTCGAGCGCGGCGAGCACTTTGCTGCCGCCCGGATGGCAGATGAAGCGGTCGATATCGGCGATCGTAAGGCCTGCCCGCGCGAGGATGGTGCTGACGGCGGGCTTGATATTCTCCAGAGCAAACGCTGGCAGCGATTGTTCGAGGATGATGCCGAAGCCGGTGTTGTCGATCTTCCAGCCCATGATCCCGAGAGTATCGGGAAAGAGATGCTCGCCGCTCGATTCTACCTCCGCCAGTCCCTGGCTTTGCGTGCGCAGGATGCAGGCCGCCGCACCATCGCCGAACAGAGCCGTTGCGATGATGTTCGGGCGGGTCAGCTCGTCGAGCCGGAACGCAAGCGAGCATAGCTCGAGGGTGACGAAAAGCACGGTCGCGCCGGGGCGGCTCTTTGCCATCCGGGAGGCGATGGCAAAGCCGGAGACGCCGGCAGCGCAGCCGAGCCCAAAGATCGGCACCCTTTCGATGTCGCTGCGAAAGCCGAGATAGCCGGCAAGCCTTGCCTCCAGGCTCGGCGTCGTGAAACCGGTCGAGGAAACGGTAACGATGCAATCGACATCGGCAGCGTTGAGGCCCGCCCGGTACAGCGCCTCCGTCGTTGCCTTGACGAAAAGCTCGCTCGCAACCTGCGCATAGGCCTCCATCCGATCTTGCCAGCCATGGGGCTCGCAGAACCATGAAAGCGGACGAGCGGCATGCCGCTTGAAGATGCCGGCATTGTCAAAGACCCGCGCCAGAAGCTTGAAATCCGCGTAGCGATCCGAAAAAAGCCGAGCCGCCGTCTGGCCCGCATCCGATTGAAAAATAACATGCTCGGGATTGGCCACTGCCAGGCTCACGAGCTTAACGGTATCGGTCACTCTCAATCTCCTTGGTGTCCCACCCGGGCACAGGCTCAAAACACTTCTACATCAGGAAATATTCGCAAGCCCAGGTTCACGATAGCGTGATGGGTGCAGACGCTCCGAGGCGAAGAAAAATAGCGATCCAACCGAATAAACCTGGGGGATGGGGTGTTCTCCAGCCGCAACATTCATTTTGCCAAGGAGAAACTTGATGACGACCACAGCAATCCGCCTCGCCTCGATCGCGCTTGGTACCTGCCTGACGCTCGGTGCCTTCACCATTCCCGTGCTTGCCGCAGGCGACAGCTCGAGTACGACGCCGACCTGCAAGAAGGGTGAAATCTACGATAAGAAGACCCAGAAGTGCGTCAAGCAGCAGGGCGCCAACGTCACCGACGAAAACCGCGCCGACTACGCCTATTCGCTGGCCCAGGAAGGCCGCTATGAAGAAGCGCTTGCCATGCTCGACACGCTGAAGGACCAGAATACCGCTGAAGCCTTGAACTATCGCGGCTACGCCACCCGCAAGCTCGGCCGCACCGACGAAGGCATCTCCTACTATCTGAAGTCCGTCCAGCTCGATCCGAAATACGCAAAGGTCCGCGAATATCTTGGTGAAGCCTATGTCATCAAGGGCCAGGTCAACCTTGCCGAGGATCAGCTGAACACCATCAAGTCGATCTGCGGCACGAGCTGCGAAGAATATCAGGATCTCCACGAGGCCATCCAGGACCCGTCGAAGATCTGACATCGGCCCCGCCGACATCGGTGGGCAGGGCAAGGTTATCGACGTCTGTGAAAGGTCGTATGCGTGTCAGTCGCTCATTTCCCGTTTCCTGCCTATATTAGGGCCAAAGCGGAATCGCCGGCGAGACCGGCGGTTTTCAAGGCACAAGTCGGTGTGGAGGATGTCATCGCCAACGAAGACGATATCAGAGCGGGGCTTTCGCAACATTTGGCACGGCTGTGGCGTTACGGCATCGTGCTGTCGCGCCAGCGTGACGTCGCCGACGACCTCGTCCAGGCAACCTGCGTCAGGGCGCTGGAGAGAGCCGGCCAATATATCGCCGGCACCCGCCTCGACCGATGGCTGTTCTCGATCCTGCATTCGATCTGGCTGAACGAGGTTCGTTCGCGGCGGGTGCGCATGGGGCAGGGCTTTGTCGACGCTGACGAGACACTGGTTTTCGACGGCGCACACGAAACGGAGACGCATATCCTCGCCGGCCAGGTTTTGCAGCATGTGCAGGCCCTGCCGGAAGCGCAGCGCACCGCGGTGTTCCTTGCCTATGTGGAGGGCCTGTCCTATCGCGAGGTCGCCGATGTCTTGAATGTTCCGATCGGAACCGTGATGAGCCGGCTGGCGGCCGCCCGCGCCAAACTGGCCGAAGGGCTCGCGCCGGCGAACGGCGCAAGACTGTCGAATGGGGGACGCGAATGAGCGAACAGGATAAAAAAACATTGCCCTGCGACGAGATGCTGGTTGCCTTCATCGATGGCGAGCTGGATGCCGCGCAGAGTGCGGAGATCGAGAGATTTATCAACGCAGACGAGAGTGTGGCCGAGCGCGTCGAATTGCTGTCGCGCAGCGATCTGCCCTATACCGAGGCCTTCGCCCCGCTTTTGACTGCGGCCCCCGCTGCGAAACTCAATGCCATGCTGGCCGCCATCCCGCCATCGAAGCCACAGGGGGCATCCGCCTCCGGCATGAACCGCCGCGGCTTCCTTGCTGCCGCTGCCGCTTGCCTTGTCGCCGGGATTGCGATCGACAGGGGGATCATCGAAGTCAATCGCAGCGTGACAAAACCGGACGAGAGCGCCGAGTGGCGTGCCGTCGTTGCCGAATATCTCGGGCTTTACACCACCGATACGCTAGGCGCGCCTGCAGGCGACAGGGCAGCGCAGGTGGCACAGCTCGATCAGGTCGGCTCCAAGCTGGGTATGGTCCTCACGCCCGAAACTGTGGCGGTACCCGGTGCCGATTTCCGCCGGGCGCAGCTGCTGGAATATGACGGCAAGCCCCTGGCGCAGATTGCCTACCTCGATCCCGATGACGGTCCTATGGCGCTCTGCATCGTCCCCTGGCAGGCCGGGGCGAAAGAACCCGATATGGAGCAGCGGCACGGCATGAATGTCGTCTATTGGTCGAATGCCACCCACGCTTTCATGCTGATCGGCCATTCGACCGCCGACCGGTTGAAAACAATGGCCGATGGCGTTCGTGCCCGATTGGCCACTTGAACGGCCGGTCGTCGGGCCTGGCGGATAACCAAGTTCGCATGCGCCAAAAACAGTTTGGCGAAAACACGTCCTGCTGGTATTCTCGCGCCAACGAAAATCGAATGAGCGCCTGCTGCATGCCTCAAACGGCCTTGCGCGGCGCGATGGAAAAAGACACGTGAGAGACCCCGTAAGCGGTGAAAAGCCGCAATCAGGCGGGGCGTCGGTGGCAGAAGAGCGCAGGAAGGGCAAATCCTCCCGGCGCGCAAAGCGTAAACGTGGCGGCAACGCCCGCGATCCCGCTGTTTCTGCCGTGCCCAGTCAGGCTGGAAATCCTGGTTTGACGGCGACGCGCCCGGAAGAAAACAGCACAGGTTCCTTAGCGCGCAAGCGAAAGCGGCGCCGACGCTCGCACGGCTCGCCGCACGATGGCGCTCCAAAGCCTATCCAGACGTTGGAACATGCCGCAGTTGCCCCGGCCGAGCCGGTCTCGGCAGAGCCTGATCACGCGTCGTCTGCCAAGAGCACCAAGCACCGGCGCAAGCATCGCGGCAAGCGTGGATTGCAGGGTCGTCCGCTCGTCCATGAGAAGCCGCCGCAGATCGTCGCTCCGACGCCCGGCAGGCCGGGCGAGCAGGCGCATGAGCATGGCGATCATCGAGGCCATGAACGTCCGCACCAGGCTCAGCGCCACGACGGTTTGCAGCAGCAGCAGCGCAATCATTCGGACGGCGAGAACCATCGTCCGGTCGATCTTTATGCAGCGCTCGACCTCGGCACCAACAATTGCCGCCTGCTGATCGCGCAGCCGACGCGACCGGGTCAGTTCCGCGTGGTCGATGCCTTTTCCCGCATCGTGCGGCTGGGCGAGGGGCTCGGCGCCAGCGGGCGGCTTTCGAGCGACGCGATGGACCGCGCCGTCGAGGCCCTGCGCATCTGCGCTGCCAAGCTGAAGGCCCGTGAAATCCGCCGTGCCCGCCTGATTGCCACCGAAGCCTGCAGGGCCGCGGAAAACGGCGAGGCGTTCCTCGCGCGGGTGATCGAAGAGACCGGCCTCGATCTCGAAATCATCGATCGCGAGACGGAAGCCCGCCTTGCCGTCTCCGGCTGCTCGTCGCTGGTCGGTCCGGAGGCGCGCTCTGTCGTTCTCTTCGATATCGGCGGCGGTTCCTCCGAAATTGCGGTCATCCGCATCGACGACAATCGCTCCAGCCGCCTTGCAAATCATATCACCCATTGGACGTCGCTGCCCGTCGGCGTTGTGACCCTGTCCGAACGCCATGGCGGGCGCGACGTGACGCCGACCGTTTTCGAGGCGATGATCAATGAAGTCGAAGCGATGCTCGACAAGTTCGAATGCCCGCCTGTTGCCGGCGCCTCGCTCGACAGCGCCGATTTCCATCTAATCGGCACATCGGGGACGGTGACGACGCTTGCTGGTGTCCATCTCGATCTGCCGCGTTACGATCGCCGCAAGGTCGACGGCGTCTGGCTGTCCGATGACGAGGTGACGGCGATGCAATCAAAGCTGTTGTCCTGGGATTTTGCCGGGCGCGCTGCCAATCCGTGCATCGGCCCGGATCGCGCCGATCTGGTGCTGGCCGGCTGTGCAATCCTTGAGGCCATTCGCCGCCGCTGGCCGAGCCCGCGCATGCGTGTCGCCGATCGTGGCCTGCGCGAGGGATTGCTCACCGATATGATGGCCGACGACGGCGTCTGGCGGCGCGGTCGCTCGCGTCGCGGCTATCGTCCGAGAGATTTGAAAGGGCCGAATTGATGACCAAGCCACCGATCGGCGGTAACCGTACCGGACGCAAGCTCGGCCAGCGCGTGCTGAAAAAAAAGATGAAGGCCTCGTCGAGGCAGTGGCTGCATCGCCATATCAACGACCCCTATGTGCAGCGCGCGCAGCTGGAGGGCTATCGCGCCCGCGCCGCGTTCAAGCTGCTGGAGATCGATGAGAAACATCATATCCTGAAGGGCGCGCGTCGCATCATCGACCTCGGCGCTGCCCCAGGAAGCTGGTCGCAGATTGCCGCCAAAGTGACAGGCTCGACCGATGAGGATGTCCGCGTCGCTGCCATCGACTTCCTGGAGATGACGCAGCTGCCTGGCGTCAAGATCCTGCAGCTCGACTTCCTCGATCCTTCAGCACCGCAGATGCTGCTGGACGCCGTTGGCGGCGCACCGGACCTCGTCATTTCAGACATGGCGGCCCCAACGACCGGCCACCACCGCACCGACCATTTGCGCACCATGCATCTCTGCGAAGTCGCAGCGCATTTCGCGGTCGAGGTGCTGGCCGAAGGCGGCCATTTCCTGTCGAAGACCTTTCAGGGCGGCACAGAGCGTGATCTCCTGGCTCTGCTGAAGCAGAATTTCAAGCAGGTCGTCCATGTCAAACCAGCTTCATCGCGCGCGGAATCAGTCGAGATGTTCTTGCTGGCCAAGGGCTTCAAGGGCCGTAAGGCGGACGGCGAAGCAACAGATGCTTGATTTAGAGGCCGCTTTCGTTCGATGATGCAATTTCGATCGGCGTTTCAGTCTGCGTAATAATTGACCATGCTCCTCTACGTCACCTTAGGCACCAACAACATCGACGAGGCGCGTCGCTTTTACGACGCGGCTCTGCCGATCCTCGGCTATCGACGCCAGCGCGATTCCGAAGAAGAGATCGGTTATGCCGCTGACGGCGACAGCCGCTGCCGTCTTTGGATCGTACTGCCCTTCAACAAGCGCCGGGCGTCGATCGGCAACGGCTCGATGGTGGCGCTTGAGGCGACCACGCGCGCAGGCGTCGACGCGTTTCATGCGGCAGCGCTTGCAAGTGGCGGCGTCGACGAGGGCGCGCCCGGCCTTCGCTCCTATCACGCCCATTTCTACGCGGCCTATGTCAGGGACCTCGACGGCAATAAGATCAGCGCCGTCTGCGAAAGCCCGGAATAGGTTTCCCCATATCTGAAAATCGTTATTCGGCCGCCGGCTGGACAGGCGGTAGTGGCGCCGTGTCCTTCAAGCTGGGCTTATGGCCTGAGACCAGCGCGCCGGCGCGGCTGTCCATGCGGATGAACGGGATCGTTGCAACCACCGTCAGGATCGAGATTGCGAAGAAGGCGATATGGAAATCGACCACCTGCAGCGACGTTCCGCTGACATATGTCGTGGTTTCGAGGATGGCGGCGGCGACCGCGACACCAAGCGCCAGGCTGATCTGCTGCATGACCGAACTCATCGAGGTCGCCTGGCTCGCCTGTCTGTCGTCGATATCGGCAAAGGCTAGCGCGTTGATGCCAGTGAAGAAGAACGAGCGTGAGAATCCGCCGACGAGCAGTACGGCGATGATAATCAGATGCGGTGTCGTCGGCTCGAACAAGCCGGTTGTGATCGTCGTCAGCGTCGTGACGCCGGCCGCCGAGAGCAGCGCAGTCTTAAAGCCGACGGCTGCGAATACCCGCTTGGCGATGAACTTGGTGCTGATCGCCCCGATCGCGCCGGCAAAGGTGATGAGACCGGACTGGAACGGATTGAGCCCGAAGCCGAGCTGCAGCATCAGCGGCGTCAGGAACGGCATGGCCCCGATGCAGATGCGAAACAACGTTCCGCCGGTCACCGAGGCCCTGAAGGTTCCGTTGCGAAGCAGCGTCAGGTCAAGGATCGGCGCCGGGTGACGCCGCGCATGGCCGATATAGAGAAAGCCGCAGACGAAACCGATGACGATGGAGGCGATGCCGATCACGGGTGGGAGGGCCGGCAAGCTGACGACCGACATGCCGAAGACGATGCCCGCAGCGGCAAAAGACGTCAGCAGGAAGCCCGTAAAATCCAGTTTTGGCGGCCTGGTTGCCTCGACCTCCGGCAGGAAGATACTGGCAAGCGTGACGCCGACGATGCCGACCGGAACATTGATGAGAAAGATCCAGTGCCAGGAAAAATAGGTGGTTATGAAGCCGCCGAGCGGCGGCCCGGCCAGCGGCCCGACAAGTGCCGGAATGGAGAGCAACGCCATCGCCGACACCAGGTCGCTACGCTTCGTCGTGCGCACCAGCACCAGTCGCCCTACAGGCGTCATCATCGAGCCGCCGAGCCCTTGCAGGAAGCGCGAGCAGACGAACTGGATAAGGTCCGAGGACATGGCGCAAAGAACCGAGCCGACGACGAAGACGCAGATCGCCAGGCGGAAGATGCGCTTGGCGCCGAAGCGATCGGCCATCCAGCCGCTGATCGGAATGAAAACCGCGAGCGCCACCATGTAGGAGGTAAGGGCAAGCTTCAGCGTGATCGGCCCGACATGAAGATCCGCCGCGATCGACGGCAGCGCCGTCGCGATTACGGTAGAATCCATCTGTTCCATGAAAAGGGCAACGGCAAGGATCAGGGGAACGATACGATTCATGAGGCCTTTTGCCTTGGATGGTGTGGTCATCTGGAAGGCGCTACCAACGCAGCCTTCGCTCTGTAGTCCTCCTCGCCGCCGCTGCCAATCCCTGAAATCGATGGGTAGCCGCAGCAGGATCAAGTCTTCGTGAGATCGCCCGCCGCCCCATGTATTCATGCAGGTTTGACATATGCCAAGCGCATCGAAATGCTAAACGCATCCCAATGCTTGCGCTAAGCGGCGCCTTGGAAGAGACATCAGGAGATAGTGCGGACATGACTGCAGCAATACCCCAGGTTCATCAGTTCAAGCTGGGTTCCTTCAAGTTCACCGTTGTCCGGGATGGCGGCAGCGTCCTTGAAAAGCCCTGGGAGACATTTGGTTCCAACCAGTCGCCGGAGATAGTTCAGGCGCTCTTGGCCGACAACTTCCTGCCGACCGAGAAACTCGTGAACAGCTATTCTCCCACGCTCATCGACACTGGCTGCGAGGTGATCCTCGTCGATACCGGCTTCGGGGCAGCGGGTCGCGAGAGGGGGTCCGGCATGCTTCTGGCCGGACTGAAGGCGGCGGGATATGCGCCGGAGCAGATCACCGTCGTGGCGCTGACGCATCTGCATGGCGACCACATCGGCGGCATCATGGAAAACGGCGCGCCGACTTTCCCGAATGCCAGATATGTCGGCGGCCAGCTGGAATATGATTTCTGGACCGACAAGGCGCGCGAGGGTACGCCGGGCGAAGGCAACCACAAATCGGTTCTGGCCAACGTTGCACCGATTGCCGACCGCATGAGGTTCATCAAGGAAGGCGATCAGGTCGTAAGCGGCATAACGGCATTGCTTGCGTCCGGCCACACGCCCGGCCACATGGTCTTCCATATCGAATCGGAAGGCAGGCAGCTCGTCATGACCGGCGACACGGCCAATCACTACGTCTTGTCGCTGCAGCGTCCGGACTGGGAAGTCCGCTTCGATATGGACAAGGCGGAGGCAGCGCGGGCCCGCAACCGGATCTTCGACATGATAGCCAAGGATCGCATCGCCTTTCTCGGCTATCACATGCCGTTCCCGTCTGTCGGCTTCGTCGAGAAGCTGCCGATCGGGTTTCGCTACGTGCCGAAGACCTACCAGTTCGATCTCTGAACGGGTCGCAATTGCCGGAAAGCGACATCGCGATGACGGCGCCGTCGCGATATGCTTTTGCTATTCCCTTCCTGTCATAGACGTGTTACGAGCCCTCGCCAACTTCCTAGCAACTTTTGCAAGCCCGCCCGGGCGGACGATTCGTTCCGGAGCGCTCCTGCTTTTTCTTAAATGAAGGAATTGGCCATGGCCCGCATCATTGAAACGGCAACCGGATTGGAAGCCCTGACTTTCGACGACGTGCTCCTGCAGCCGGGGCACTCCGAAATCATGCCGGGCCAGACGAATGTCGCAACGCGAATCGCCCAAGACATCGAGCTCAACCTGCCGATCCTGTCGGCGGCGATGGATACCGTCACCGAAGGGCGTCTCGCGATCGCCATGGCGCAGGCTGGTGGCCTCGGCGTTATCCACCGCAATCTGACCCCCATCGAGCAGGCCGAGCAGGTCCGGCAGGTCAAGAAATTCGAAAGCGGCATGGTCGTCAATCCGGTGACCATCGGCCCCGATGCGACGCTCGCCGATGCTCTCCATCTGATGAAGACCTACCATATCTCGGGCATTCCAGTGGTCGAAAGCCCCGGCAGCGGCACAAAGAAGCCGGGTCGCCTCGTCGGCATCCTTACCAATCGCGACGTCCGCTTCGCCTCCGATCCGACCCAGAAGATCTACGAGCTGATGACGCGTGAAAACCTTATCACCGTCAAGGAAAACGTCGATCAGCAGGAGGCCAAGCGTCTTCTCCATTCTCACCGGATCGAGAAGCTGCTCGTCGTCGACGGCGAAGGCCGCTGCGTCGGCCTCATCACCGTCAAGGACATCGAGAAGTCGCAGCTGAACCCAAATGCATCGAAGGATTCGCAGGGCCGCCTTCGCGCCGCTGCCGCCATCAATGTCGGCGATGACGGTTTCGAGCGCGCCGAGCGCCTGATCGAAGCCGGTGTCGACCTTCTCGTCGTCGATACCGCCCATGGTCATTCGCAGCGCGTGCTCGACGCCGTCACCCGCGTCAAGCGCCTGTCGAACTCGGTGCGCATCATGGCCGGCAATGTCGCCACATATGACGGCACGCGGGCTCTGATCGATGCAGGCGCCGATGCCGTCAAGGTCGGGATTGGCCCGGGCTCCATCTGCACCACCCGCATCGTTGCCGGCGTTGGCGTTCCACAGCTGGCGGCGATCATGTCCGCCGTCGAGGCGGCGCGGGCCCAGGATATCCCTGTTATCGCCGACGGCGGCATCAAGTTCTCCGGCGACCTTGCAAAGGCGATCGCTGCCGGCGCGTCCGCCTGCATGGTTGGCTCTCTGCTGGCCGGAACCGACGAAAGCCCGGGCGAGGTCTACCTCTATCAGGGCCGCTCCTTCAAGGCATACCGCGGCATGGGATCTGTCGGCGCCATGGCGCGCGGTTCGGCCGACCGCTATTTCCAGGCCGAAGTTCGCGACACGTTGAAGCTGGTGCCGGAGGGCATCGAGGGCCAGGTTCCCTACAAGGGCCCGGTATCCGGTGTACTGCATCAGCTCGGCGGCGGCCTCAAGGCGGCGATGGGCTATGTCGGCGGCAAGGACCTCAAAGACTTCCAGGAACGCGCCACCTTCGTGCGCATCTCCGGCGCGGGCCTGCGCGAAAGCCATACCCACGACGTGACGATCACCCGCGAAAGCCCGAACTATCCCGGCGGCGGCTCCTGATAGATGCCGGCGCATCGCGGACCGTCGAATGGGCTTGTCATCGGTCTGGCAGTGCTCTGCCTCGCGCTCTTAGGCTGGATTTATCTGGGCTTCGTCATCCCGTTTCGCGCCGCCGCGGCAGGGCGGGAACTGCTTGATGTCAGGATATCCGGTTATGAGACCGGTGATGTCCTGTCCATGCTCGATTTTCTGCGCGGTCACCCAGATGCGGCGGCAATACAGCATTCGCTCTATCTCGGCCCGGAACTGCTCTTCCCGGCGCCGTTGACGATGCTGTTGATTTTGCTGCTGCGGCTTGCCCGGCCGGGCGGCTCATTCTTCGGACGCCAGATTCCCGCTGCGGTCATCTCAGTGATCTTCCTGTTGCCCGTGCTTTACGGGTTCGCAGACTACGCGGAAAACATCGCCAGCCTGCTGCTGTTTCCGCCTTCAACACCGTCCGATGCCACCGTCGCGGCGCTCTCGCACGCGCTGCCAATCCTCGTTCGGCTGAAATTCGCAGCGCTCGCCATCACGCTCATTCTGCTGATCCGCTTCACAGTCCTGCGCGGCCCGCCTTCCGACGCGCCCTGATCAAGGCGGCCGGCGCTTCGTCCTTTCGCAAGGTGTGACAGTATGACAGGCCATTTGCCGTTGGTTTACGGCGGATGGCCTGTCCCGGCCTCTGGCAGGGGAGAATATTTTCGACTAGTGGTCATGCGGTGTTCAAGAGCCCACGGAGTCCGCCGCATGACCGGCTATGAAATGTTCTGGCCCATCGTGGCGCATGCCGTGCTCGTCATCATTCTTTATGGATTGCTCAGCATTCGCCGCTCCGCTGTCGTCAAGGCCGGCAAGGCCGCTCCGCATCAATTTCGCGAGAACCGCGACGAGCCGGCCGAGAGCCTGGTCGTGCGCAATAGCCTCGCCAACCAGTTCGAACTGCCCGTCCTCTTCTATGTCATCTCGATGATCCTCTACACGACGCAGGCGGATAATCTTCCTGCCTTGGCGCTTGCCTGGCTTTTCGTGATCAGCCGCTACGCCCACGCCTATGTGCATGTGACCAGCAACAACCTGCGCTATCGCGGCCCGCTCTTTGCGCTGGGTTATCTCGCGGTGGTGGGAATGCTGGTCTGGCTGGCGGTGTGGCTGACCTTTTCCACGGCAAACCCGTTGTAGTCAGGCAGCGGCCCTAGATGCCGCATGCCCCTCACCCTATCCCTTCTCCCCGCCGACAGGCCGGATGAGGGGCTGCCCGACTTCTGGATATCACCAGCTCGGCAACACCTGCCCGGCCCTTGCGCGCGGATGATAGCGGTTGAAGGTCTTCGTTTCCCCGTCGAGATCGTCGTCGACCGATGCCGGTGTGATGTTGTCGAGACAGGCCGAGATATGGGCTGTTATGGCATTCATCAACGAGGCGGAAACGCCGGGGCGTTTCATGATGCCGATCTGCACTGGCGGCAGCGAAGGAAAACCGTCCGCCTGGCTCAGCACCTTCATGCCGGTTCGAAGCGCCGATTCCGGCATTACTGAGACGGCCATTCCCGCAAGCACCGCAGCGGCGACCACAGTGCAGGACCAGCTGGTGAACAGCACCTGATAGTCCCGCCCGACCGCATCGAGCGAGGAACAGGCGACCTGACGCCACTGGCAGTCGCGACGTCCGACCGCAAGCGGCACCGGCGCGTCGTCGCGCAGCGGATGGTTGGCGGAGCTTACCCAGCAGAGCGGCTCGGTGCGCACCACATCCGAAATGCGCTCGCGCGGATTATGCGTGACGAGCGCGATATCGAGCTCGCCTTTGCCGATCTTTTCGGCCAGGTCGACCGAGGGTTCGCAGACGATGTAGAGCTCGACATTCGGATGGGTCTTGGCGAAGCGGCCGATGATTTCGGGCATGTAGCGGTCGGCATAGTCGTCCGGCGTGCCAATGCGCAGCGTCCCCTCTAGCCGATTGTCGTCGAAGGCGGCGATCGCTTCGTTGTTCAGCCGGATGATGCGGCGAGCGTAGTTCAAAAGCTTCTCGCCCTCAGCTGTCAGCCGGTTGCCGCGTCCGTCCTTGATGAAGAGCTGCTTTCCGACGCGCTCCTCCAGACGCCGCATCTGCATCGAAACCGCGGACTGCGTCTTGAAGACCCGGTCGGCGGCTTTCGTGAAGCTGCCGGAGTCGACGATGGCGATGAATGTCTGCAACTGGTCTAGGTCGAGCGGCGATGCCATAGCGGTCACCTATAAGAGAGGTTGATACTTACCATTAGAAACATTCGTTGGACTGATCAATAGCGTTTTGGCATCTTCCAATTGCAAATCAAGAAAGCAATCCGGACGGCCTTCTGCCTATCCGGTCGGTTTTAGCCTTTCGTCCTCCGTGGATAGCCTCGGAGGAGAAGGGTCATCGCGTGCCTGCAGGAAAGGATACCCAAATGCGCACGACAGAACGGACAATGGACCTCGGTCTCGCAAAGCCCACTTCATCGCTGATTGGGCGCCTGACGCTCGCTTTCGCGAAGGTGGCTTCCGTCTGGCGCGTTCTCCGCAATCGACGCGAAGTCAACGGCTTGAACGAACTCACCGACAGCCAGCTGAAGGATATCGGGCTCACCCGACATGACCTGGAAAGCGCTCTGACGACGTCGACCTTCTTCGAAGACCCGTCCGCGCACCTGACGAATTCGCGCCGTCGCTCTCGTCTCTCATCCTTCGGTTCCATGCGCTACTGAACCGAAGGCAGTGTTTCCCCGCAGGGTGATAGCCAATAGCCCTGCCTCTTACCCGGTGCTCGGTTTCCCGACACCGGGTTTTTTCTAGGCCGGATCTGGCAGGCGCTTACTTGTCCTTCGGCGCAGTCGGCTTCGGCCAAGGCGAAGGGTCCGGCTGCGCGAAACCTTCGAAGATGCTTTCCATGCTCTTTTGATAGTTCTTCTGCACCTCAAGCCCGCTGTCGAACATGGTGTTCAGCATTGTCGAATATTGCGCCACGTCGAATGCCGGAGCGTCAGACTTGGACGGCGGCTCCTTTGGCGGTTCGGCCGGGAAGGGGAAGCCGCGCATCATGTCCTGGAACGACTTGGCGAAGGGGTTGTCGAGGAACGGATTTCCCGCTGCCGTATCCCGCTCCGGCGTCTGCGCACCGAACATCACGCTCATTGCCTGGGTGAATGGATTGTCGAATACGCTTTGGTGCGGCATTGGCGCCTTCTTCGGCGCAAAGCCCATGGTTTGCAGCCAGTTCTGCATTATCTCGCCCATGTCGGTGTTGACGAAGGGATTTGCCGGCATCTGCAGCTGGCCGCTGGTCTCCTTGAACAGGCCGCCCATCAGCGTATCTGCCATTCCCGGCAGCATCTTCTTGTAGATTTCCTGGCCTATCCCGGTCATCTGGGCCGCCTGCGCGGCGATCGCCCGCGATACCTCCTTCGAGCCGAACAGCCGCTGCAGCACGGTGTTGCCGTCGGCGATCCCCTCAGGCGTAAAGGCCTTGCCGACATCCTCGAAATACTTGGCGTAGGTTCCCGAGCCGATCGCCTGCATGACCCCGGTAAAGTTGTAAGGATCGCTGGCACTGCGCTTGAAACCGGAGGAAAAGGCCGGCATCAACGCGGCGATGGCCTTTGCCGATTGCTCCTGCGCAAGGTTGAACTGCTTGGAGACGACGTCCATGGCAGAGCCGTTCTGCGCCTGCATCATCATGTCGAAGAGTGGCAGCATGGAAGTCCCTTTCTCCTGACGGCGCACTTGCTGTAACGCCACTATATCCGGAAAAGCCCACGCGCAAACCGGTTTTTACCGGCTTGCGATTGTCAGCAGGAACTGACCAAGCAGAACTTAATATTGGTATTCCTCGAAGACCGGCTCGACGGATTGCCTCCAGCGGCCGTGATAGAGCATCAAGAGGTCGTCGGCCAGCGTCGCCTTCTTTGCCAGCACCTCTTCGAGCGGCGCCAGGAAGACGCTTTCGTCCTGGCCTTCGCCGTTAAGACGGGCCCGGGACTTGAGGCCAGCGCGCGAAATGCCGACCACCTCTCTGGCAATCTCGTGCAGCGAACGTGCGCCAAAGCGGGCGTTGAGGCCCTCGACCGGGACCGCGTTTCGCAGCGTGTCTACCTCGGCAAAGCTCCAGTCCTTCGTCAGCTCGTCTGCCGCATCAAGTGCCGCATCGTCATAGAGAAGGCCGACCCAGAAGGCTGGCAGCGCACAGATCCGCCGCCAGGGCCCGCCGTCGGCACCGCGCATTTCGAGAAACCGCTTCAGCCGCACGTCGGGGAAGAGGGTGGAGAGATGGTTGGTCCAGTCACCCATCGTCGGCTCCCAATCGGCGATTTCGCCCTTGAGCGCGCCGTTCATGAATTGCCGGAAGGTGACATGCGTACAGTCGTGATAGCGGCTGTCGCGCACGACGAAATACATCGGGATATCGAGCGCCCACTCGACATAGTGCTCGAAGCGGAAATCGTCGCCGAAGGTGAAGTTGAGCAGGCCGGAACGCTGGTTGTCGGTGTCGCGCCAGATGTCGCCGCGCCAGGAGAGCAGGCCGTTCGGCTTTCCCTCGGTAAAGGGCGAGGAGGCAAACAGCGCGGTTGCCAGCGACTGCAGCTTCATCGACACCCGCATCTTCTGCCGCATGTCGGCTTCCGAGGAGAAGTCGAGGTTCACCTGGATCGTGCAGGTGCGGTACATCATGTCGAGGCCGTGGCTGCCCACCTTCGGCATGTAGCGGGTCATGATGTCGTAGCGCGATTTCGGCATGCGCGGCGTCTCGGCAAGCGTCCACTTCGGGCTGCCGCCGATCCCGAGGAAGCGGATGCCCATCGGCTCGGCCACTTCGCGAACCGTCGCCAGGTGCTGGTTCGATTCCTTGCAGGTCTGGTGCAGCGTCTCGAGCGGTGCGCCGGAAAGTTCGAACTGGCCGCCTGGCTCGATCGAGATCGCGCCCATGCCATGAGGCTCGGCAAGGCCGATGACATGGCCGGCATCGATGATCTCTTCCCACCCAAGCTTCTCGCGCATGCCCGAAAGCAGTGCCGAGATGCTAGCATCGCCAAAATAGGGGACAGGACTGTTGTCCGCGCGGAAAAACGCGAACTTCTCGTGCTCGGTGCCGATACGGTGCCGCTCTTTCGGCTTGCTTCCAGCATCGAGATATTCGGTCAGCTCCGAAACCGATCGGATCGGCGTCTGGTCGGTGGTATCGCGGGCCATGGAACTACCTTGATGTCGGAACGGAGCCTGGGCGAAACACAGGCCGATTGGAAGGCTGATAGGGCCGGATTGAGGTACGGTGCAAGTGAAATTCTTTCAAGGCTCGATCAAAAATTTAGCACCTGCGGATCTTTGCCGCCACAGTCCGTCTATTCCCAATCGCCGATTGCAGCCTGGATCACCGCCATCGCCGCGACAGCTGCTGTGTCGGCGCGAAGAATACGCGGTCCAAGCGGAATGGCAGTGACGAAATCGAGGCCGCGCAACAGGGCGCGCTCGTCCTCGGAGAAGCCGCCCTCAGGGCCGACCAGCAGTGCCAGATGTTTTTCCTTGATCGTTCGCAGTAATGGCAGCGGGTTTTGTCCGGCGTCGCCCTCGTCGCAATAGATGATCCGGCGCTCTATGGGCCAGCGCTGCAGAAGGTCGGTAAGCTTGACAGGCTCGGTCACGTTAGGAATGGCGAGTATGCCACATTGCTCCGCTGCCTCGACGACGTTGGACTTCAGGCGGTCGATGTTGGTGATCTTTCCCTGGACATGTTGCGTCATGACAGGCTGCAACAGTCCGGCTCCCATTTCCACGGCCTTCTGGACAAGATAGTCGAGCCGGCCGACTTTCAGCGGCGCGAAAAGATAGTGAAGATCGGATGGCGCCGGCTGGGGGCGGGTCTGCTCGATTGGTGTCAGCTGGATGCGCTTGCGGCTCGGAAAGGAGATGCCGGTTCTCCATTCGCCGTCGCGCCCGTTGAAGGTCAGGACCTCGGCGCCGCCTTCCAGCCGCAGGACATTGGCCAGATAGTTGAATTGATCCTGACCAGCCTCGATCGGGCTGGCTTCGACGATGTCAGCGTCCACGAACAGACGCTGCATGCGAAAATTGGCGCGCATGGTTACCCCGAACCCTTAAACAAAGAGCGCGACCATAGCCCAATAAATCACCGCCGCAAGTGTCGCGGCCGCCGGAACTGTGACCACCCAGGCGGCAATGATGGTCATGAAATGCGAGCGGCGAACGAGCCGGCGACGGCGGATCTCATCCGGGTTGCGCTCTTCCGGCTCGATATCCCATTGGTCGGCCTTCATGCGCATATAGGCCAGGCGCCGCGCGGAATTTCGAGTGTACCATTCGCGAAAGAAGCCGACGCCGAACACCGCGCCGATCGCGATATGCGTGGAGCTAACCGGGAAGCCGAACCAGGATGCGACAATGACGGTGGAGGCAGCGGAGAGCGCCACGCAATAGGCGCGCACGGGGTTGAGTTTGGTGATCTGTTCGCCGACGAGCCGGATAAGGCGCGGCCCAAACAGAAGAATGCCAACGGAAAGCCCGCAGGCCCCAATCAGGATCACCCAGAACGGCGCGTCGTAACGCGAGGTGACGACATGTGTTTCGGCAACGCGCACGATGGCGACAAGCGGCCCGATGGCGTTGGAAACATCATTTGCCCCATGCCCGAAGCAAAGCAGCGCGGCTGAGCCGATCAACGGCAGGCGGAACAGCTTGCGCAGCGAACTGTTCTTGTTCTCGCAGCCGATCGATTGCCGGGCGACGAAAGGCCGCGCGGCCAGCCAGGCGAGCGCGCCGCAGGCAATGCCCGCAGCAAGCATCATGCGGCCGGACATGAACCCTGCAGCCGCCGTCTGCAGCAGCAGGTAGGCAGCAAACGTGCCGGCCATGACGCCGATCAGGATCGGGATCCAGTATTTCGCGGCCGCGATCTTGTCGTCGCGATAAAGGATGAAACTCTTGATGAAATAGAGGAAGCCCGCCGCGATCGCGCCGCCGAGAAGCGGCGTGATCATCCAGCCTGCCGATATTCCGAGCAGGACGCGCCAGTGGATCGGCTCGACGCCAACGGCGGCAACACCCGCCCCGACGACCGCGCCGACGATGGCATGCGTCGTGGAGACCGGCGCGTTCATCCAGGTAGCCACATTGATCCAGACAGCAGCGGCCATCAGCGCCGCCATCATCAGCCAGGCAAGCGTTCCGCTATCGGGGATCTGCGAAGGATCGACGATACCCGAGGAAATGGTCTTGATGACCGGACCGCTCGCAACCGTCGCGCCGAGAATCTCGAAGAAGGCGGCCATGACGAGGCCCTGCGTCATGGTGATCGCCCGCGCGCCGACCGCGGCGCCGACCGTATTGGCGACGTCCTTCGCGCCGATATTGAGCGCCATGTAGCCGGCAAGCGCCACCGCCGCGATGATCAGCGTCGCGCCGGGGCGATCCAGGACGTAGATCCCGGCAAACAGCATTGCGATGCCGAGGAAGATCAGCGCGAAGCCCGGCGCGATCAGTCGTCGTAAGACATGCTCGGTGGCATCCTCGACGAAGCTGAGCTTGTCGAGGTCCTTGTCGAGCGTCCATTTCGTTGTTGTCGCCGGTCGGTCAGGCATTCCATTCTTTCTGTCGCATTCCGCTGACTAGCGCCCCCGGCCCGGGCGCGCAACGGATGGACGGATCATTCCGGCGCAGTCTGCTTGGTGTTACTTAACGGCGCGCGATTTGCCATGCGCTGCTGGAAAACGAGGATCAGGTCCCGAAGTTCCGGTTCGTTGACGCGCCTGACGGCTTCGTCGCAGGAAACCCATTCGAGTGTGCGCACGCCGCGTTCCTTGAAGCTCTTGGCAAGATCGGTGACTTCAAGCGCAAAGACCTGCACCCTGCAGCCGACCTTCAGCCCGTCCTTGAGCATCTTGGCATAGCTAAAGGCACCGAGCGCCGCCGTTTCCACGGTTCCGCGCACACCGGCTTCCTCGAAAGCCTCGCGCGCCGCCACCTCGTGCGACAGCTTGCCAGCCATCGGCCAGCCCTTGGGAATAACCCAGCGGCCAGTATCGCGGCTGGTCAATAGCAGCATTTCAAGCTCGCCCGTCTTCTTCTTCAGCCGATAGCAAAGCGCACCATATTGCTGCCGCGGCGGACGCCGGAACATCAATTGTACATCAGATGCAAGTCGGGCGAGAAGGGTCAATGATCGGGTCACCTTTGTTGGTCAAATCGAGAATCATTCTTATATAAGTATTATATGTTAAACTTGTTATTCGATGCGATAAAAAAACGTCGTCGGCTAAACATTTGAAGATTGTTAAATATAAAAATATCCAGTGATGAGGCACCAGATCGACGCCATTCATTGTTCATTTAGCGCCATTGCCGGTGACGGCAATTACGAAAAATTGCAATTTTAGCTTAAATTTTTTAAGTAGCCGATGTCACGTTCAGTCTTGAGCGCGACATCGCTTCGATGAAGGCCTCAAATGCCTTTTTTGAGGCAGTCAGGCCCTCCAAATTCATTTTCGACAGCAATAAGTGGGACCTGTTGCGCGCGCGTCACGGGTCGCGCAAAGGAATGCGCCTTCGCTCAGCCGACATCGACGACCAGCTTGCCCGTCGACTGGCGGTTGGCAAGCAGCTCATGTGCTTCGCCGGCATTTGCCAACGTGAAGCGCCGTGCGTCCAGTTTCGGCATGACCTGCCCGGATTCGGCGAGCCCGGTGGCTTCCCGCATGATAGCGCCGTGATGCGCACGGCCTTCGCCGGTCAGCAGCGGCAGCAGCGTGAATACGCCGGAATAGGTTGCGGCCTTGAAGGATAGCGGCGCCAGCGCATGCGTGCCCCAGCCGAGGCTGCTGACCACATGGCCGAATCGGCCCACCGCATGGAAGGCCGTGTCGAGGCTCTCCCCGCCGACGGTATCATAGACGAGATCGAAACCCTTGCCTGCGGTATGGGCCTGAACGTAACCCTCGACGGTCTCTGTCTTGTAGTCGATCGGCGTCGCTCCGAGGCCCCTGAGGTAGTCCGCTTTCGACGCTCCGTCGACCGCATAGACATCGGCGCCAAACGCCTTGGCGATCTGCACGGCGACATGGCCGACGCCGCCTCCAGCGCCAAGAACCAAAACCCTCTGGCCAGCTCTGACATTGGCTCGGTCGACCAGTCCCTCCCACGCGGTGATGAACACCAGCGGCAGGGCTGCCGCCTCGCGCATTGACATGTTGTGCGGCTTCAACGCCACAAGGCGAGCATCCGCGGCCGCATATTCTGCCAGCGATCCCTGAATACCGCCGACGCCGCCGGTCATGCCGTAGACCTCGTCGCCGCGGCGAAAGCCCGAGACGCCGGCGCCCACCTCCTCGACGATGCCCGCAAGGTCAATGCCGACAATAGCGGGCAGGGGATGGCGCGCATGTGCGGCGGCACCGGCACGAATCTTGGTATCGAGCGGATTGACGCCGCTCGCCATGATGCGAACCAGTACCTCGCCGGCCTTGGCCGCCGGTCGGGGAATGTCGGTGAGGTGAAACGGCGAATTCGCATTCTCGACAATGAGTGCCTTCATGGTTGACTGGATGCTCATCATTTTTCTCCTGTTTGGATAGGCGCCAAGATGGTCCGTCGAAGAAGGAATGGAAATGAACTAGATTGCACGATATCCATGCGTTTACGTTTGGCATCCTCACTTCGAACTCGACAGGTGCAGCTTGGAATGGAGTGACATTGAGATATTCCTCGCGATTGCCCGCGAGGGGACGCTGGGGGCGGCAGCAAGAAAGCTTCACCTGACCCAACCGACCATGGGCAGGCGTCTCAGGACATTCGAGGCTGCGGTCGGCCAGACCCTGTTTCAGCGCACCGCCGACGGTTTCGTGCTGACCGATGAAGGTGCCGCTATCCTTGGGCATGCGGAGCGGATCGAGGAGGAGGCGCTGGCGTTGCGGCGCTCGCTTTCCGGTCAGGGCGGACAGCTCGACGGAACTTTGAGGCTCTCATCCTCCGACTGGTTCGGCGCGCATATCCTTTCGCCGGTGCTTGCCGATTTTTCGCAAAGCCATCCGAAAATTCTGATCGAGTTGATCACCGAAAGCCGACTGCTCAGCCTGTCGCGCCGGGAAGCCGATCTCGTCTTCCGCATCACGCCTTTCACCGAGCCCGAGGTCATTTCCCGCAAGCTGATGCACATTGACTATGCCCTCTATATCAGAAAAGGCGACGATCATCCGCGCCAAGGCGACGGCGCGGGCGCAAGGCTGATCACCATGGACGAGGCCTTCGGCGGCATGCCTGACGTTGCCTGGTTGAAACGCGTCCTGCCGAAGGCGGACGTCGCAATGGGCAGCAACAACCGCGATGTCCAGGCAACACTCTGCGCATCGGGCGCCGGCCTTGCCGTCCTGCCACGCCCGCTAGGCGATAAGATCGCCGCTATCGAGCGCATCGAAATGTCGGATAGTCCACCAGGTCGTGACACTTGGATCGGCTATCATCGCGATCTGAAGCGGCTGGCAAGACTGCGCGCGTTGCTGGATACCGTCATCGCGCGCCTGGGAGGGTGAGGCCTATCGAGGATGGTCCATCACTCTTCGTGTGCGGCACTCTCGATAACATCGGCAACCCATTCGTTCAGGCTCTTGTTCGCCGCCCTGGCTGCCACGACTGCCGCCTCATGGGTCTCGGTGTTAAGCCTGACATTGAACCGCCCGGAAAATTTGCGGAAGGGCGAGATGCCTTTTTCGGCGCATACTTCAAGGAAAACCTTCAGCGATAGCGAACCTTCCTTGTGCAGGTCGGCGATATTGTCGGCGTAGAAATCGGCGCCGCCATTCAATCCCAGAAACTCGCCCCGCAATTGTCCGATGTCGGGATCGAGCGACACGACCGCTTTGTGACCGTCGATTTCGATGATGTTGTTCATACTCTAACTCCATTGGCATCGAGCCATTTGCGAACGCTTGCAACTGCGCCCTTATCCGTTTCCGGCGAGGGATGAGGGCGATGAAATACCCCGACCTCGCCGAAAAGTACGACGCTTATTCGCGGTCCCTCGCGCTCGCTGACCTCCGCACCCAATGCAACGAATAAAGCGTAGATGTCAGGCCAATGAATTGTTGCGCTGACCGGACGGGCAAAGATCTGTACGAGCGTCGCGCGATGCTTTCGTTTCATAAAGGATTAGTACTACATTATGGTACTGCTAGCAATCGCATCTGATGCCTATCCTCGCTTGGAGGAATGAGGTTGTAATCTCCCCCGAGGCTATTAAAACAAATGACACGACCTTTGTTCGGGTCGTGCGAGGAGGACCATGGCGGAGGCCATTTCATTTCTGCCGCCGCGTGCCGAGGTGCTCGCGCGTCGCAAGGAGATCGTTGCCGATCTCATCGATCTTCTGCCGCCCGAGTGTCTGATCCACGAGGCGCGCGAGCTTGTGCCGTTCGAGACGGATGCCTTTGTCTCCTATCGGCGCGTCCCGCTCGCCGTGGCCCTGCCGCGCAGCACGGCGGAAGTTGCAGCAGTCATGAAATATTGCCACAAATACGGCATTCCCGTCGTTCCCCGTGGCGCGGGTACGTCGCTGTCCGGCGGTGCGATACCGCAGGAGGATGCCGTCGTCCTCGGTCTCTCGAAGATGAACCGCATCCTCGAGATCGATTTCGCCAATCGCGCGGCAGTCGTCCAGGCAGGCGTCACCAACCTCAATATATCGGAAAGCGTCTCTGCCGACGGTTTCTTCTATGCGCCTGATCCGAGCTCGCAGCTCGCCTGCACCATCGGCGGAAATATCGGCATGAATTCGGGCGGTGCGCACTGTCTCAAATATGGTGTGACGACCAACAATCTCCTCGGCGTCAAGTTGGTGCTCGTCGATGGCACCGTCATAGAGCTCGGTGGCAAGGCGCTCGATGCGGCCGGCTATGATCTTCTCGGCCTCGTCTGCGGCTCAGAAGGTCAGCTCGGCATCGTCACCGAGGCGACCGTGCGATTGATCGCCAAGCCCGAGGGAACGCGCCCCGTGCTCTTCGGCTTCGATACGTCGGAACAGGCGGGCGCCTGTGTCTCAGACATCATTGCGGCCGGTATCATCCCTGTGGCGATCGAGTTCATGGACAAGCCGGCAATCGAGATCTGCGAGGCTTTTGCCAAGGCCGGCTACCCGCTCGATGTTGGCGCACTGCTGATCGTCGAGGTCGAGGGTTCCGAAGCGGAAATGGACCTGATGCTGAAGAGCATTGTCGAGATTGCCAGGGCGCACGTTGTAAAGACGGTGCGCGAATGCCAGTCAGCCGCCGAGGCGGCGTTGATCTGGAAGGGCCGCAAATCTGCCTTCGGGGCCACCGGCCGCATCGCCGATTACATCTGCATGGACGGCACAGTGCCGCTCAGCCAGCTTTCCAATGTGCTGCAGAAGACCTCGGAGATAGTCGCCCATTACGGCCTTCGGGTCGCCAATGTCTTCCATGCGGGCGATGGCAACATGCACCCGCTCATCCTCTTCAACGCCAATGACGCCGACGAATCCGCCAAGGCCGAGGCTGCGGGCATGGATATCCTCAGGCTCTGCGTCGACGCGGGCGGCTGTCTGACCGGCGAACATGGGGTCGGCATCGAAAAGCGCGACCTGATGCGCCACCAGTATGCGGAGGTCGACCTCCAGCAGATGATGGCGGTGCGCAGCGCCTTCGATGCCGGATGGATACTCAATCCCTCCAAAGTCTTTCCGCTCGATGGAAGAACACCCGCATGAACGACGTTAAAGTGCCTGAAACGGAAGAGGAAGCGGCTTCGATTATCCGCGATCACGCGGAGCGCGGAACGCCACTGTCGATTGCCGGTGGCAATACGAGGTCCGGTTTCGGCAATGCAGTCGGGGCGAAGACCAGCCTACGCTCGACGGGCCTTGTCGGCATCGTCGGCTATAACCCGGGCGAAATGGTCATGACGGTGCGCGCTGGCACGCCGGTTGCCACGGTTCAGGCAGCACTTGATACCAACAACCAGATGATGGCCTTCGAACCGATGGATCATCGGTCACTGATGGGCACGTCGGGCGAGCCGACGATCGGCGGCGTCTTTGCCGCCAATGTCTCCGGCCCGCGTCGGATCCTGGCGGGTGCCGCGCGGGACAGCCTTCTCGGCGTGCGATTCGTCAATGGCCGCGGCGAGATCGTCAAGGCCGGCGGCCGGGTGATGAAGAATGTCACGGGCCTCGATCTGGTCAAGCTGCTGGCAGGATCGCACGGCACGCTTGGCCTGCTGAGCGAGGTCACCTTTCGCGTGCCGCCGCGGCCGAAGACGGAGCAGACGCTGGTCATGTCCGGTCTTAACGACGCGGCCGCGACAGCAGCGATGGCGACGGCAATGGCTTTGCCCATGGAAGTCTCCGGCGCGGCGCACCTGCCACTGACGGTTGTCTGGAAATTTGCCGGCGGCAAGCTGCCGGAAGGCGAGGCGACGGTCCTGCGCGTCGAGGGTTTGGCTGCCTCCGTCGCGGTCAGGATGGAAAAGCTGGCAGCGGCGATGAAAGCATTTGGCTCCGTCGTGCAGCTTGAGGAGGACGAGAGCCGAAAGCTCTGGCGCAATATTCGTGACGTACAGCCTTTTGCCGATGGTACGATGCGCCCCGTCTGGCGGGTGTCGGTCGCCCCGAGCATCGGCCATCAGCTGGTCGCAGCCCTCCGGCTGAAAGCCGGTGTCGATGCGTTTTATGATTGGCAGGGCGGCCTTGTCTGGCTGCGCATGGAGGCCGAACCGGATGGCGATCTCGTCCGCCGCTATGTCACAGCGCTCGGCGGCGGTCATGCGACCCTGCTCCGGGCCACGGCCACAGATCGCGCGTCGATTGCAGCTTTTCAACCGGAGCCCGAGGCGATTGCACTGCTATCGCAGCGGGTGAAGAAGAGATTCGATCCGGCGGGGATTTTCAATCCGGGGAAGATGGGGTGAGGGAGATGATTTGGTTTGGCGCGGGAATGCCCCTCTCTCGTCCCTTCTCCCCGCTTGCGGGGAGAAGGTGGCCGAAGGCCGGATGAGGGGCGAAACGCTCGACAGATAGAGGCGCCGATAATGCAAACCAACTTCACCGCCGAGCAACTTGCCGATCCGCATGTGGCGGAATCAGAGCAGATCCTGCGCAAATGCGTCCATTGCGGCTTCTGCACGGCGACCTGTCCGACCTATGTTACGCTTGGAAACGAGCTCGATAGCCCGCGCGGCCGCATCTATCTGATCAAGGATATGCTGGAGAACGGGCGGGCCGCCGATGCCGAAGTCGTGACCCATATCGACCGCTGTCTTTCGTGCCTCGCCTGCGTAACGACCTGTCCGTCGGGCGTCGATTACATGCACCTGATCGACCATGCCCGCGCCCATATCGAGGAAACGTATGAGCGACCCTTCGTCGATCGGCTGACGCGCAATATCCTTGCCGCCGTTCTGCCCTATCCCGGCCGGTTTCGCCTGGCGCTGACGCTTGCAAGGCTCGGTCGGCCCTTCAAGGGGCTGCTCAAGCGGGCGCCGAAGCTTGCACCCTTCGTCGCGATGCTGGACCTTGCGCCGCGCTGCATTCCGGCGTCGTCGCGCTTTGCCAAGCCGGCGATTCATCATGCAGAGACGCAGCCCCGCGGACGTGTAGCAATCCTCACCGGCTGTGCCCAACCCGTTCTTTATCCGGCAATCAACGAGGCAACCATCCGGCTTCTGACCCGCCTCGGCGTCGCGGTCGTGGTGCCGGAGGGCGAAGGCTGTTGCGGTGCGCTGGTGCATCACATGGGTCGAGAAAGCCAGGCGCTCGCAAGTGCTCGCGCCAATATCGACGTTTGGAGCCGCGAGATCGAAGAGGGCGGGCTGGATGCCATCATCATCACGGCGTCGGGCTGCGGCACGACGATCAAGGACTACGGCCATATGTTGCGGCTCGATCCGGCCTATGCCGAAAAGGCGAAAAAGGTCTCGGACCTCGCAAAGGATATCACCGAATACCTGGTGAGCCTTGATTTGCCATCGCAAATGCCGAGAGGCATCGTCGTCGCCTATCACTCTGCCTGCTCGATGCAGCATGGCCAGAAGATCACTATGGCGCCGAAGCAGCTGTTGAAAGCCGCGGGCTTTACTGTTCGTGATCCTGCCGAGGGTCATTTGTGTTGCGGATCGGCCGGCACCTACAACATCATGCAACCGGCAATTTCCGCGGAGCTTAAGACGCGCAAGGTGAAAAACCTCAATGCCACGAAGGCCGATATCATCGCCACCGGCAACATCGGCTGCATCACCCAGATCGCCAGCGGCACGGCCATGCCGATCCTACACACCGTCGAACTCATTGATTGGGCCTATGGAGGGGAAATACCTGAAAAATTAAGGCCTTTGTCGCATAATGGCCACGAAACGGCCTGAGGCAGCGTGCCAGCGGGCATAGGCTCGGGGAATACCGGTATGTGGCGTAGGTTGTTGCTATCTGTGACGATGCTTGGAAGCGCCGTTCCAGCTTTTTCGGCGGGTCGTTATTATTGCGCCGCCGATGACAGCAACATCAAGCTCAGCATCGACGCCGGCTTCGAGGAAACGGGCGCCACCAAGCTCAACCATTTTCGCGGAGCGCTGATTGCCAAATCCGCCGAAGTGCCCGCCGGCTTCAAGACGCTGATGCTCGATTCCGGCCAGCTTGTTCACCACTGGATCTATGATGGCGACCTCAGGCTCGAAGTCTTTGCCCGCGGCGAAGACCAGGACAGCGGAAAAAGCTTCGACCTAATTGTCATGTCGTCCGGCAAGAACGGTGCTGCCCCCATGTCCGGCAACTATGTGCTGACGTTCAATGTGCCCGATGCGGCGCCGCTGGAATTGAAGGGCCACCTGACCTGCTCTGTCAAATAGCCCTTCGGGTGTGAAACCGTCTTAGAAGCTGAAAGAGACGCCGAAATCCACCGCGTTGGTGAAGACATTGGTCTTCAGCGTATCTCCGCTGTCGATCGAAACATTGTTCACGAAGGAGTAGTTGCCCTTGTATTCGACAAAGGTCGCCCAGTGCTTGCTGATCTTGTAGCTGACGCCGGCCTGCGCCTGGAGCGATAGCCCGCCGAACTGGTAGTCAAAGGTCTTTCCGGATGCGCGCGTCACCTCGACATGCGGGACGTTGATGCCGGCGCCGAGGCCGACATAGGGTGTCCAGTCGCGGCTCGGATCCTGGAAACGGTAGAGCGCGTTGACCGTAAGCAGGTTCAGGCCGTCTGTGAATTCGAAGTGCGACCAGCCGGGGGTGTTGGCGAGGTTGCCATAGACCTTTGCGTGGGTGTAATCGAGCGAAATGCCCCAGTTCGGCTGGTTCATGCCGTCCAGCCACCAGGTGCCGCGAAAGCCGTAATAGGGCGGATTGCTGAAGGATTTTCCGGACCAATCGGGGTCAAAGGACGTGCCGTCCGAAAGTGTGACGTTGTTGCCTGTCGCGCTCTGAACGCCGCCGTAGCCGGAAAACTGCATTTCCGCCGAGGCGCTGCCTGCAGCAAAGCCGAGAAGGCAGAAACCCAGCGCGGCGAGACCGGACTGGCGAATGCTGAGTCTATTGATCATGTCTAGTCCCCGATGGCGATGCCGTCATTGATGGATAAATAATATGACAGGCCGATTACAGCTCAACCGCCCAGCCCGCCGAACATGGTGCGCAAAATATCGATGCCGCGATCCTGATAGCTGATGTCGCCCTGCTTGTTGCCGGGGCCGACGACGACGACCTTGGTGCCGACAGACACCCGGTCGTAAAGCTCCGTCACGTCGCGGTTCATCATGCGGATGCAACCCGAGGAAAGATTGAGGCCGATCGTCCAAGGCTGGTTTGTGCCGTGGATGCGGAAGGCCGTGTCGTGGCCGCTCTGATAGAGATACATCGCCCGCGCGCCGAGCGGATTGGTTTCGCCGCCTTCCTGGAAGGCCGGCAGCTTGTGGCCTTCCTTGGCTTCGCGAACGCGCATTTCAGGTGGGGGCGTCCAGCCCGGCCATTCCGCCTTGCGCCCGACCTTCACTATGCCCGACCAGCCAAAGCCGTCGCGCCCGACGCCGATGCCGTATCGCGTGGCGCGGTTGTTGCCTTCGACGAGATAGAGAAACTTGTTGTTGGTATCGACGATGATGGTGCCAGGAGCCTCGTCGGTCGCGAGCCTGACGAGGCGCTTGTGAAACTGGGGCGGGACCTCGCGGGTCGGCCGAACGTTGCGGACTGCATCGCTGGCCGTTGTACTCGGACCCGCATCCGCCGCTGATATCAGACAGCTTAGCGCGACAGCTGTTGCCGCCGCCAGCTGGATAAAATGCCTCATCCCTGATTCCTTCATACGCAAAAGTGAGGAGAGGCTAATCAAATGGAGTTGGAATTCAAGCTCAGGCGACGACCGTAGCGGCACTTTGAGCTGCGGTCGTCGCCATCTATTGCAAAATTACATCACGACGACGCGTGTACCGACCTTTACGCGATCGTAAAGGTCGGACACGTCCTCATTGCGCAGGCGAATGCAACCCGACGACACGGCGCTGCCGATTGTCCAGGGCGCGTTGGTCCCGTGGATACGATAGAGCGTTGAGCCCAGATACATGGCGCGGGCGCCCAGCGGATTGCCGACGCCCCCTTCCATGTGGGCCGGAAGATAGTGTCCCTTGACGGATTCGCGGTCGATCATTTCGGACGGCGGCGTCCAATCCGGCCATTCCTGCTTGCGGGTAATGGTGTGGGCTCCCGCCCACTCGAAGCCGGGCTTGCCGACGCCGACGCCGTAACGGCGAGCCTTGCCGCCGCCCATGACCAGATAGAGGAAGCGGTTGTTGGTATCGATGATGATTGTGCCGGGCCGCTCCTTGGTCTGGTACTCGACAATCTGCGGCAGGTATTGCGGATCGAAAGTCGAGTGGATTGCCGGTATGCCGGGGCGAACGTTGACGACCGGCTGCAACGGCGCGCCGCCGAACAGAGGATGAATGACGCGTGGAGCAAAAAGTCCGCGCTGCTGTGGTGTCATCGGCCGAACCGGATAGACGACAGGCTGGACCCGCGCCCCGCCAAGCTGCGTCACCCAGGGAGCGGTAAGGTCTGAGCTTACGACGACGGGCGGCCGCGATTGGTAGCGGTCGTTGGCAAGGACCGGGGAGGAAATCATGCCGATCATCCCGGCAGCTGCCAAAATACACTTTCTAATCATCGGGCGAACTCTCTACAATGCACCTGGAGGACCAGGCGCTCCTATCTGGGGATGGGCGCCTGCTTTCCAAATGATGGTGACACCGCGCGACCAGCGAATGGTAAATGCGGGATCATGAAAATGCCGCGATATCCATAAACTTTCCGTCAGGGTTACCGGTCGGTTTGGAAACAGGGTTTGCAAATGGTAAAGCCTTAAGAAAACAAGGAACGAATCGCTGAAATGACCGGAACGGGCTTAATTACCGGCGACGACGGCAGGGATCGCTGCTTCTGGCATGGCAATCTGCCGGAGTATCTGCGCTATCACGACGAAGAGTGGGGACGCCCCGTCACCGACGATATCAGGCTCTTTGAAAAGATTTGCCTGGAGGGCTTCCAGTCCGGCCTTTCCTGGCTGACGATCTTGCGCAAACGCGAGAATTTCCGCGCAGCATTTGCGGGATTTGATTTCGAGAAGGTGGCGCTGTTCGACGATGCCGATATCGCGCGTTGCCTCGGCGACGCCGGCATCATCCGCCATCGCGGCAAGATCGTCTCGACGATCAACAATGCCCGCCGCGCCATCGATATGAGAGCTGAATTCGGTTCGCTCGCGCGCTATTTCTGGAGCCAAGAGCCGCAGCCCGGCGATCGTCCTGCCATGATCGACTATCCGACGCTGTCGGCCAATCCGACAACGCCGACGTCGGTGCGCATTTCCAAGGACCTGAAGAAGCGCGGTTGGTCGTTCGTCGGCCCGACCACCGTCTATGCCTTCATGCAGGCGATGGGCCTCGTCAACGATCACATCGAAGGCTGCTATTGCCGCACTGATGTGGAAGCGATGCGAAAAGCACTGGTGAGACCATGAAGGCATTCGCCTCCGCAATTGCCGTCCTTGTCTTTATCTTTGCTGCTGCCGCGCCTTTGCGTGCGGCAACGCCCGCGGTTCAACCGCCACAACTCGATCAGGGCGAGACCCTCGAAAAGCTCGGTTTTCCCGCCGTCACCATGCAGCTGAAGGGCTGGACAAAGTTTGGCAAGGGCAAGGTCTATACCCTGCCGGTCAAGAAAGGCCAGCATGTCAAGGTGACGTTCAACTCGAAGAGCCAATACGCTTACATGGCGATTTTCGACCTGACCTCCAGTGCCGACGAGGCCTTTTTCGGCACAGACGAAGACGGCATGACCGCCAACGTCACCGTCAACGAGGACACGACCTGGCTGATCAAGCCCTATTATTCCCGCGTGACCCGCAGACGCGGCCTCGGCGCCCCCTACACCATTGTCATCGATCCGCAACCGGCTTTGCCGCCATCGCAGGTTCAGCCCTCGACCCCGCCACCTACTCCGGGGCCATCACTGTTTCCACCAAAACCGGCCACGCCTGCACAACCCCAGTAAGATTTCATTGAACAACGACTGTTATGTAAGCTTGCAGTCGGTGGGGTGAATGTCATGCAGGTCCTGGATCAAGGGACGCTATCGAATTTCTCGTGCGGTCAACGCATGGCCGTCGTCTTCGTTGGCATGACGCTCCTGCAAGCGGCACTTCTAGTTCTGCTTACAATGCGGTTGGGCTATTCTTCCGAACGCATGTATGGCTATGGTTTCGGCTATAACGCCACCTACAAGATCGAGACGTTGGACGAAACGCCGTTCTTTTCGCGGAAGCGGCTGATTGGCTTCGCGATCTGGAGCGCTATCGTTGCTACCGTGGCTATCGTCTGCATGTTGTCACGCACCGAAACAATGATCGGCATGGATTCCAATTTCATTGTCGAGACCAGTTGCGTTGGGCCTTTTGCCGCCGAGTTCAAGCTTGACAGAGCAAAGGCGACCGTTCGGCATGTTACCGAGGTCACTCCGTGGTTTTTTCGTTCCAGACGATATCACAGCCGACCGGACTCGGGAGAGGACAACTACCTTGCGATATCGCAGCCGGATAGGGATCGCAGTCTCTATATCGAGTTGGCTGGGCGCGAGAACTCCAAGGATCTCATAAACTTGGCGCCAGAGGCGATGCGGCACTACGCCGCTCACCTGCGTGATATTGCGCCGAGGCAGTAACGGCCGTTCCCGGGTCAAGTTAAAGGGCGATCACGCCAATCGCTCGATCAGCGCCCTCAATTCCCCCAGATGCTCGATCTTGCGAAACCGCGGCGCGTCTGTCGGCTCCTCGACATGTTCGAGCACCCAGGTCAGCGCATGCGGCACGAAAACGCCGTAGCTGCCGGCTGCAATTGCGGGAACGATGTCGGATTTGAGCGAGTTGCCCACCATCATCGCCCGCTCCGGCCCGTCGCCAACCTTGGAAAACACGCGCCGGTAGGTGACGGCAGTCTTGTCCGATACGATTTCCACGGCATCGAAGAAGTCGCCAAGCCCCGATTGCGCCAATTTGCGCTCCTGGTCGAACAGGTCGCCCTTGGTAATCAACACGAGAAGGTAGTTTCCGGTCAGGGCCTCGAGCGTTTCATGCACGTGCGGCATCGTTTCGACCGGATGGGACAACAAGTCCCGACCGATATCGAGGATTTCGGCGATGACTTTGGCGGGGACATGGCCTTCGGTGATCTCGATCGCCGTCTCGATCATCGACAGCGTGAAGCCCTTGATGCCGAAACCATAATGCCTGAGATTACGCCTTTCCGCCTCGAGCAGCCGGCCCGAAATCTGCACGCCGTCGGCATAGTCGGCCAGAAGCGTGGTGAAATGCTTTTCGGTCAGCTGGTAGAACTGCTCGTTCTGCCAAAGCGTATCGTCGGCATCGAAGCCTATGGTCGTCAGCGGGCGGAGGGTCATCTGCCTCTTCCTAGTTACAAGGCTGGGAGATCGAAATCATCGCTCCCGTGTTCTGGAATGCGATCCAGCAGTAACGCCTTTGTGAGGGGCAGGGGGGATCGCGTTGAAATGTCATGCGGGTGCATTATGTCACCGTTCTCAGCACAATAAAGGCTGCTGCCGCCTGTCACAACGGACCAATCAAAAAGCGATATGCAATCCACGTTCACCAGCCGGCGGCTATCGAGCCCGCGGCTGAACACAGGGAATTTTGAAGATGCGCTACAATCAACTGGGAAATACCGGCATGTTCGTTTCCGAGCTTTGCCTAGGAACCATGACGTTCGGCGACGCCGGCACTGGCATATGGGGCGCCATTGCCGATGTCGACCAGGATGCTGCTGACAGGATCGTCGAGCGTTCGCTTGCCGCGGGCGTCAATTTCATCGATACGGCTGACGTCTATTCGTCGGGCAATTCCGAGACGATCCTTGGGCAGGCTTTGCAGAACCTCGAGGTTCCTCGCAAGGACGTCGTCATCGCCACGAAATTCTACGGCGTCATGGGCGACAAGCCGAACGACCGCGGTGCTTCCCGCGGCCACATCATGGATTCGGTAGAGGCCAGCCTCGAACGTCTGCAGGTTGATCACATTGATCTTTATCAGATCCACGCCACCGACCAGATCACCCCGATCGATGAAACCCTGCGCGCGCTCGACGATCTCGTCTCCAGCGACATGGTGCGCTACATAGGCGTTTCCAACTGGCAGGCCTGGCGCATCGAAAAGGCGCTTGGCATTTCGGAGCGCCGCGGCTTTGCTCGTTTCGAGACCGTGCAGGCCTATTATTCGATTGCCGGCCGCGATCTCGAGCGCGAGATCGTGCCGATGATGGCGGAGGAAAAGCTCGGCCTGATGGTGTGGTCGCCGCTGGCAGGCGGTCTGCTTTCCGGAAAGTACGGCCCTGGCGCCCCTGGTAACGGCGAAGGCCGCCGCGCCAATTTCGACTTCCCGCCCGTCAACAAGGACCGTGCCTGGGCATGCGTTGCTGCCATGCGCGAGGTCGCGGGCAAGCATGACGTAAGCGTTGCTGAGGTGGCGCTTGCCTGGGTCCTGGCAAAACCCTTCGTTACCAGCATCATCATCGGCGCAAAACGGATTGAGCAGCTCGATCAGAACCTTGCTGCCGTCAATTTGAAACTTGACGCAGGCGACATGGCCAAGCTCGACGAGGTCAGCGCCCTTGAGGCCGAATATCCAAGCTGGATGGTTCCGCGCCAGAACGCCAACCGCCGCCCGGAGGCTTTTGAGCCGAAGGCCTGATCACGGAATTAAAGATAGATATGCCGGCACCTGGTCCGGCATATCCTTTCAATTCAAGGGAGCAGGGTCCGAGCTATTTACTGTGGTTCTTCAGCCAGGCATTCATTTCCTTGATCTCGGTTTCCTGCGCATTGATGACCATTCCGGCAAGCTTTCGCAATTCGGGGTCCTTGCCGTATTTCAGTTCCACCCTGGCCATGTCGATTGCGCCCTGGTGATGCGGGATCATGCCGCGCACGAAATCGGCGTCGGCATCGCCGCTATAGCTGATCGCCATATCCTTGTGCATCTTGGCATTGGCGCCGGCGAAAGCCTGGCTGGAGAGCCCCTGGTCGCCCATCGGCTTGCTCATGTCCATGCCCGACATGTCGTCGGCAAAGGCTGCGGTGGAGAATGCGAGGGCGAATGCGCTCGCGGTGAGAATGGTTTTCAAAGACATGGGATTCCTTTCCGCTGTCTGCAATTTGAAATTCGTGGGTGCAGTTAACGTCGATCAAACGCAGCGGGGAGGAGGGGACGCAGGCGCAGGGCTGTTATCGCTCAACGGATTGACGAGACCGGGTGCCGGATAGGAGAAGGCGAGCGGCTTGTCGCCATGGACCGCCACGACCTGCGGTATGACAAGACATGCTGGACAAAAGGATGCGTGCCCCATCGCCCCGTCGCAGGGCGTGCTTTCGCCCCTGACATGGCTGGCGGCCATGTCACCATGCCCGCTCATTCCAGGCATATCCGACGACATGCTCATTTCCGACTGCGCCTGGACCGCAACGGTCCGATTGCACATCGGGCAGGCCCCGAGCGCAGGCATGGCTCCATAAAGGAACCAGGCAAAAATCATTGTCAGTACGGCAAAATGGCGCATGTTTCCAACATAGTGAAACGCCAGGTGAAATCCAGCGGTTCGCAGGCGCAAATTTCACGAAACCCCGTCAAAGCTTTGCCGCCTTGCGTAGTGCCTCGTTGATACGGCCCTGCCAGCCTTTGCCGGTCGCCTTGAAGGCATCGATGACATCGGGGTCGAGCCGCAGCGAAATCTGCCGCTTGGGGGCCTCGACGGCCGGCCGGCCGCGTTGACGCCGGATGCTCCCGGTCCATTCGGGATTGTCTGGATCTTCGGCGATTCCCTTCTGGATACGAGCCTCTTCCTCGTCAGTGAGTGTACGGAGTTTCCGGTCGGTGCTGTGCACAAATGTTCCATTTCTGCCGACTGGCCCGGCGCAGCGAGATGAGCGAAATCCCCTCGACGCCGAGAGTAACGAAGATAAACGCGATGACGTCATCGAAAAAATACCTACGGCCTTAAATCGCCGCTGTCGTGCCTCAAGGACGAGTGTTTCCGAAAAGAACTCGAGCCCGATGTCGACTAAATCCAGCACGTCTCTCGATGTTCTTTAGCCGGTTCGGCTCGTCCCAGGTGATCTTCATCGCAAAGCGTATGTCTGTCGATAATAAAAGTGCTACAATAAATTTATGGTTGCAACGACGCAACCAGAACTATGATAAGGCGGCAATGACCTGGTGAACGATCTCGTAGTCGGGACTCTCTTCGCCAAGCGGCGCGACCGGCCAGGTCCAACGCTGAAGCGCTTCCGGTGGCGTAGCACCCAGCAGCAAGTCGGCCTCCTCACGCGTCGCGCCCGTCCGATCGACCACGGAGTATGCGATATCGGTGATCAGGCAGGTCCTGCATGGCAAGCCGCGCAGGCCTTCGATATGAGCCGATAGTAACCGTCTCCCGGCATCTGCCGGCATCTTGCCGGCAGGCTCGGCCAGCAGACGTCGGCTGATACCGCGGCCGATCTGCGACAGCAAATTGGCGGACAGAACGAAATCGAGATAGGGCACCTGGCGGAGAAACCCAAGTGGCTCTGGCGCTCCTGCGCCGGCCAATTCGTTATAACCGGCCAATTCTTCAAAACCGGTAAGATCGCGATCGATCAGGCGGACATTGCGATACCCCGTGGCTTTCAACCAGATACGGACGGAGGCGAGGTGAACGAGATCGACGAGGACGACGGTGTCGAATTCCCTGGAAAGCACGTCGATCGGCACGTCCCGCAGCAGGCCCGAACCGAGCACGACGGCGGTGCGTCTTTGCCTCAAGCCGGATATCGCGTCGAGCACCGCCTGCCGGCTATGCGCTTCATGATCCGCCCACGCCTTCCGGCATCGCCCGGCACGCGACCAGAGATTGACCGAGGAGCGGATGAACGGTCGAAAAGGCTTTGCGGTAACGGGCAGCGTGGCGAGATACTGGACAGCTTCGATGATCATGATCGATAGACATCGCAGCGATGGCCGACATCGACGACCAGACGGCGGTCTTGAAGGTCGCTGGTCCGATAATCCCCGACGCGGTAGCGCCAGAATTTGCCGAGCGTTGATCCCTGCAATGCATCGCCGAGCCGCATGGGATCATCGAGCAGCGCAAGCCGTTCATAAAGCAACGAGCGCATTCGCTTTCGAGTTTGCGGATCAAGTTTTTGGACGTGTTTTCGAGCTAGAAAGTCAAATTCAATCGTCCATGCCACGCCAGAATTCCTCACCACTGATGATCTTGGATTCACCGCTGCGAATCCGCTCCATTGCGGCCTGGGTGAGATAAATGTCTCCCAGGTCCTCCAGATGCGTTTCTATCGCCTGGCGAATATATAATAAGGTTGCGGTACGACCGGTTCGCTCTGCCAGCGCCTGCAGGCGCCCATAGGTTTCGTCGGGTAGCCGAATGGCGATGTGCTTGCTCATGGCCGGAGTTCCTGTTGAGATACAGGCACCTTATTATAGCATATCACCACGGCCACCGCGACCGCTCGAATTCCCGTTGCAACCCTTGCCGCACTGCGCCCAATCCGCTACGAAACCGCCTCTGTCATAATGACCGGATTGCAGCAGAAATGAACGATAAGCAGAAGAAACCGCAAAAGCTCAAGGCCCGTCTCCCGCGCGGCTTCGTCGACAGGTCGGCTGGCGATATCCGCGCCGTCAACGAGATGGTCGAAAAGATCCGCAAGGTCTACGAGCATTATGGTTTCGATCCGGTCGAGACGCCGCTGTTCGAATATACTGATGCGCTCGGAAAGTTCCTGCCCGATGCTGACCGTCCGAATGAAGGCGTGTTCTCGCTGCAGGACGACGACGAGCAGTGGATGAGCCTGCGCTATGACCTTACAGCGCCCCTTGCCCGTCATGTAGCCGAGAATTTCAACGAGATACAGCTTCCTTACCGCACCTATCGCGCCGGCTACGTGTTTCGCAACGAGAAGCCCGGCCCCGGCCGCTTCCGCCAGTTCATGCAGTTCGATGCCGATACGGTCGGCGCGCCCGGCGTCCAGGCCGATGCGGAAATGTGCATGATGATGGCCGACACTCTCGAGGCGCTCGGCATCCAGCGCGGCGATTACGTTATCCGCGTCAACAATCGCAAGGTTCTGGACGGCGTGCTCGAGGCGATCGGCCTTGGTGGCGACGACAAGGCGGTCCAGCGGCTGAACGTGCTGCGGGCGATTGATAAGCTCGACAAGTTTGGCCCCGATGGCGTCGCATTGCTGCTTGGTCCGGGCCGCAAGGATGAATCAGGCGACTTCACCAAGGGCGCGGGTCTCGATGCGGCTCAGATCGACAAGGTGTTGTTCTTCGTCGGGATCAAGGATTATGCCGAGAGTGCCCGCCAGCTCGCTGAGCTCGTTGCCTGCACGTCACGTGGCGGCGAGGGTGTCGATGAGTTGAATTTCATCGGCGGCCTCGTCGCCAGCGCCGGCTACCAGTCCGACCGCATCAAGATAGACCCCTCGATCGTCCGCGGCCTCGAATATTATACCGGCCCCGTCTATGAAGCCGAACTCCTCTTCGACGTCACCAACGAAAAGGGCGAAAAGGTCGTTTTCGGTTCGGTCGGCGGCGGCGGGCGGTATGATGGCCTGGTGTCACGCTTTATGGGGCAACCGGTGCCTGCGACCGGTTTCTCCATCGGCGTCTCGCGGCTGATGACGGCACTCAAAAACCTCGGCAAGCTCGGGCAGAACGAGGTGATCGAGCCGGTGCTAGTCACTGTCATGGATGGCGATATCGACGCCATGGGCCGCTACCAGAAAATGACGCAGGAACTGCGTGCCGCCGGTATCCGCGCCGAGATGTATCAGGGCAATTGGAAGAAGTTCGGCAACCAGCTGAAATATGCCGACCGCCGCGGCTGCCCGATCGCCATCATCCAGGGCGGAGACGAGCGGGCGAAGGGTGTCGTGCAGATCAAGGATCTGATCGAGGGCAAGCGCCTGTCCGGCGAAATCGAAGACAACGTGGCCTGGCGCGAAGCGCGGGTTGCGCAGGAGAGCGTGCCAGAAAAAGAACTCGTCGCCAAGGTCCGCGAAATCCTCGCCGCCCAGGCCGAGGATCGCAAGAGGGCGGATTGAGCATGACGATTGTGCCAGGATACCCCCCTCGTGGGGAAGATGTCAGCAAGGCTGACGGAGGGGGGTACTTCACGGACACACGGGAGGTCCTTGCAGCATGCCCCTGATCAACCTCCCCAATTTCACCGACGATCTGCTCTCCGAATTTGCCGCGCGGCAAACGACCCGCGTAGACACGCCTGTCATTCAGCCGGCCGAGCCGTTTCTTGATATCGCCGGCGAAGACCTGCGCCGCCGCATCTTCATGACCGAGAGCGAGACGGGGGCGAGCCTTTGCCTACGGCCGGAGTTCACCATTCCCGTCTGTATCCGTCACATCGAGACGGCGACCGGCACCCCGAAGCGCTATTCCTATCTCGGCGAAGTGTTCCGCCAGCGCCGTGATGGTGCCAGTGAATTCTATCAGGCCGGGATCGAGGATCTTGGCGACATCAACATATCAAGTGCCGATGCGCGGGCGATCGCCGATGCGACCGGCATTCTGCGCCGCCTGCTGCCTGGACGCCGCCTTCGGATCACGCTTGGGGATCAGGCGGTCTTCGAGGCTGTCGTGCAGGCCCTGGGATTGCCGCTCGGTTGGCAAAAGCGCCTGATCCACGCCTTCGGCAACATGGAGCAGATCGAAACGCTGCTGGCCCGGCTCGTCAGCCCGCAATTCGTCACCGATCTTGACGACGATGTCGCAAGGCTGATCGCGGCCGATGACGAGGCGGCACTGGTCACCCATATCAATGAGACCATGCAGGCGACCGGCTATTCGACGAATGCGAGCCGCTCGCCGGTGGAGATCGCCCGTCGGCTCAAGGAAAAGCTGGTGCTTTCCGAGACCCGGCTCGACGATGCGGCCTTCCGCGTTCTCCAGGAATTCCTGTCCTTGAACGTACCCCTGGTAAACGCGTCGGCAGCACTTGCCGGCTTTGCGGACGCGGCGGGCCTCAAGCTTGGAAATGCGCTTTCCCGATTTGACGGCCGCGTTGCAGCGGTTGCCAATGCAGGGGTCGATCTCTCCGTGGTCGAATACCGTGCCGCCTTCGGCCGTCCGCTCGATTATTATACCGGCCTCGTCTTCGAGGTTGCGGCGGAAGGCTCGTCAGCGGTTTTGGCCGGCGGTGGTCGCTTTGACCGGCTGCTGACGTTCCTCGGTGCGAAAAACCGCATTCCGGCCGTCGGCTTCTCGCTCTGGCTCGATCGCATCGAAACGGAGAGGGCGAGGGCATGACCATTACGATCGCGCTACCGTCCAAGGGACGGATGAAGGAAGAGGCTTCCGATATCTTCGAGCGCGCCGGGTTGAGCATCGTCGCCGTCGGCAACGACCGCTCCTATCGCGGCCGGGTGGAAGGCTGGGAGGGTGTCGAGATCGCCTTCCTGTCAGCCTCCGAGATCTCGCGCGAGATCGGCAACGGCACGGTCGATTTCGGCGTGACCGGCGAGGACCTTGTCCGCGAGGGGCTGGCAGAAGCTGATCGGCGCGTCGAAATTTGCGCCCGGCTCGGTTTCGGCCGCGCCGATGTGGTGGTCGCGGTGCCGGAGATCTGGCTCGATGTCGGCACCATGGCCGACCTTGGCGATGTCGCTGCCGATTTTCGCACCCGTCACGGCCGGCGGCTGACGATCGCCACGAAATACTGGCGGCTGACCCAGCAGTTCTTTTCCAGCCAGCACGGCATCCAGCTCTACAGGATCGTCGAAAGCCTGGGTGCAACCGAAGGCGCTCCGGCTTCGGGCTCCGCCGATATTATCGTCGACATCACGTCGACCGGTTCAACGCTGCAGGCAAACCATCTCAAGGTGCTTTCGGATGGCATCATCCTGCGTTCCGAAGCCTGCCTCGTCAGGGCAAGGAAGGAAAACCACGCCGACGATCCATTGGTTGCAAGGATCATCTCTGCGGTAAACGACGTGCTCTGAACGCCTCGAAGCTAAATGCGAAAAGGCCCACCGTGATTGAACGGCGGGCCTTTTCGACTTTGGGAGGACTTAGTCGGTTTATGCGGTGACGGCGTAGGAGCCGCGGCGAGCGTCAAGCGAATAGAGGCCTGGGCCGTTGGTGGCGAGCATGACGTATGCGCCGGCCAGCGTGACGTTCTTCAGGAAGTTGACGAAGTTCAGGGCATTGATCCAGCCATTGGCAGCAGCCGGGAAGTCCGGAACGTTGACGGTCGACAGGTGGAAGACGACGCCGGTAAAGACACAGAAGACTGCAAGCGCAAAGCCGACGATCCGCGTCTGGAAGCCGACGAGAACGCAAAGGCCGGTAACAAGCTCGAACAGACCTGCGACATAGGTCAGAAGCGTCGCGGCGGGCATGCCGGCGCCGGCGATCATTTGGGCCGTTCCAGCCGGATCGCTCAGCTTGCCGAAGCCGCTGAAGATGAACATGAACGAAAGCAGGATGCGGGCGACGAGGATCAGGATGTTATTGGTGTTGGACATGACTGGCTCCGGTGATTTGTGTATTGCCGTTTGCGACAATCTCTGGAGCTTATATCCGTCATTTCCACTTCACTGAAAAGATAAACGAACGCAGACGCATTGTTCACAAAAAGCGAACAGAGCTCTCCGCCGTTGCCTCTTTTTTCCCGTGTCGCTTCGTCTATGGTGCGTTCGAACCCGCTCAATGAATGCCTGATGTAGAGGAAACTATCCATGGCAGATCTCTCCGCATTTCCCATTACCAAGCGCTGGCCGGCAAGCGACCCGACCGTCATCCAGCTCTATTCCCTACCGACGCCCAACGGCGTCAAGATATCGATCGCACTGGAAGAACTGGGCCTCGCCTATGAGCCGCATCTCATTTCGTTCGACACCAACGACCAGAAATCGCCGGAATTCCTCTCCCTGAACCCGAACGGCCGCATCCCGGCGCTGATCGATCCGAACGGCCCGGACGGCAAGCCGATCGGCCTGTTTGAGTCCGGCGCGATCCTGGTCTATCTCGCTGAAAAGACTGGAAAACTCATTCCGGCAGACGCTAGCGGACGCTACGAGGTCCTGCAGTGGGTCTTCTTCCAGATGGGCGGGATCGGCCCGATGTTCGGCCAGTTCGGCCACTTTTTCAAGTTCGCAGCCGACAAGGTTGCCAACAATTCCTATCCGATGGAGCGGTACCGCGACGAAACCAAGCGCCTCCTTGGCGTGCTCGAGGAGCGTCTAAAGGGCCGTCAGTGGCTGATGGGCGATGAATACACGATTGCCGATATCGCCAGCTTCCCGTGGGTTCGCGGCGTCGACGTGTTTTATGGCGGCCGCGACGTTCTCGAGCTCGCCAAATTCCCCTTAGTCCAGGATTGGGTGGCGCGCGCAGCGGCCCGCCCCGCGAGCGTCGTCGGCCTGAATACTCCCAAGCGCGATTGATCTTGCGTGGCAGATAGCAATCAGGGTCGGCGCCGCAAGCGCCGGTCTTGTTATTTCGCGATGTGACTATTGGCGACCGGCAAGGTGGCTGCCGGGCGCAAGCTTGAAGCGCGGAAACATGAACACGCCGACCATGCTGCCGCTGTGCTTTTCCTCCGCGCCAATCGATTCACCGACGCAGAACACCGGTTGCCCCTGACCCCCAGCCGCAAACATCGTCGTTGAAAAGCAGAATGACGATGAAGTCGTCGACGCCTGCTCGAACAGTTCGAGGATCCGCGCCCGATCATGGACTTGATAGCATCGCATCAGGCTCAGCAGCCCGCATTCGGCAGATGACAGGCCGTAGAACCGCATGCTGAGCTGCCCAAGCGTGATCACGCCGTTCGACAGATTTCCGTTCCAGCTCTCCGTCACGCAGAACTGGGCCATGATATCGCGTTCATAGCTGCCGGGTTCCAGCGAGCCGAACATGAATGGCGAGGCCACATCGGATTTGGCAATCTTGAACAAGATATTCCCTTGGACCGGCACAACTTCAAAAGTTGCTCTGCTTCAGAAAATTGCATTCAACGAGAAGATCAGCGGTCACATCAGCTGCTCTGCAATCACCGGCCAAAACGCGAAACCTGTGCCATGACTTCCAACTCCGGACTGCTCGTCGCGACAAATGTCGACCACCGAAATGATTGTTGGAGCTGCTATACTCAACGCGGCCACACGTCATGCGTGCCGAAGGGCAGGTGTGATTCGTTACATCAGAAAAGGCTTATAAATCACTTGCTGTGATTTGTAAGATGTTTTGAAAAAACGGCAATAGCTTAAACTGAAGCTCAAGCTCTTTTATATTCGAAACTGTCGCAGATCAGCGGAAGATGAAACGCGACTTTATATTTAAATCATGCTTCTTTTGCGAGTAGCTGTAGCGGAAATGAACAAAGAAGTGCTCTCGGCAATCAAAAGTCCCCTTCGCCTTTCCCCACACTGACGTCGAGCCGTCCTGAAATTTGCTTGATGGGCGCTTGTCGAGGTCTTCCAGAAACAAAAAGGGCGGCTCGAGAGCCGCCCTTCCATATCAAATGATCCGATTGGATCACATCATGTCCATTCCGCCCATTCCGCCCATGCCGCCTGGCATGCCGCCGCCAGCAGCGTCCTTCTTGGGAACTTCTGCGATCATGGCTTCGGTGGTGACGAGCAGGCCGGCAACCGAGGCCGCATTCTGCAGAGCCGTGCGAACAACCTTGACCGGATCGACGATACCCATGGCGATCATGTCGCCAAATTCGCCGGTCTGGGCGTTGTAGCCGTAGTTGTCGGTGTTGCTTTCAAGGATCTTGCCGACGATGATCGAACCTTCGTCACCGGCATTTTCAGCGATC
>NZ_JBFRFF010000020.1:0-106503 GCF_052114685.1 Rhizobium sp. 2YAF20
CCCAAGCATCATTCTTTTCCGCCAACTTTGCAGCTTTCGCCTAAATGATCGTCGGGATCAGCATAGGCCAAAGATGTCTGCATTTTAAGACGCACTATCCATCTCAGCCGCACAGAAGGCTCCGGGATTATGCGGAGTAAAATCCACCGCAAACACCGGCAAAAGCAGGATCCAGCGACCGACACTCCGCATAATCCTGCTCTTCGCATAATCGACATTATGTGGAGCTCCACATAACGTCGAGTTCGGGGCTGGGTGGCAGAAGCAGGCCCGCGATACCGAGCGCGACTACATCTCGGTCAAGCTCGACGATCCGAGCTTCCCCGCTCCGATCTACGCGACGCTGACCGAAGTCCAGGGCCAGGAAGGCTTGCAGCTCATCTGGTCGCGCAACACGCGCCGATGAGCAGAACCAGGAAGCCCCGCTTGATTGGCGGGGCTTTTAAGGTGTGAAGGTCAAAACCTCCAGAGGGGAACCGCCCACGCGATGGCAGGTGGCCCTCCGTCATACCGGGACTCTCACCGAGCACTGATTCGTCCTCATCGATATTAACTATCGAAAATACGTCACAATAAGTGTGGATTTTACTGCCCGCTGAAAGCGCTCAACTTCTTTAGAATTTCCTCGGATATCTCGAACTGACGGGCTGTTCCCCGGCCCATGGAATTCTTCACCATTGTTTCCTTCAGCATCCCCCGCCTGACAAGAAGATCGACCGTCTCCTTCGCCCCACTTCGGGTAAGCTCCGTAATTTCAATGATATTTGAAAGGGTTAGGTTCTGATAAGCCTGAGTCATCGTGTAGAGGATCGTCATCATGCCGATCTCCTTCAGCCTTGCCTGCGGAGTCTCGTCCTCAAGCGGATGATCAAGGATTTCGTGGAGAATAAGACCGGAGAAGGCAAGGTTGTGCCACTGGGTTTTAAGTGCTCTTGTCATGTCATTTAACTATGCTATATACGTCAGTAAAATAACACGCTGAAGCTGGACATTGCTTCCGCAATAGGCCGTCACTGTCTCGGAGGGTACTGTCCATGAAAAGCCTTCTGCTAAATTTTTTCGCTACGATCTCGTGCATGTTATCAGCCTATCTCATTTCAGGCACCAATGCCCCTGCTGATGATTGGGGATGTCAGGTTATACTATGCCTCTCCAATCCCGGCGGGCCAACCCAATATGAGGAATGCCGGCCTCCAATCCAGAAACTCTGGAGTGAGCTTGCCAAAGGACATTCGTTTCCAACGTGCAGCGGTGTCGGGTTTCACAGTTCGCGGCCCGGTTACGAGCCCTATTATTGCGATGTCGGCTATCGGCTGTCGGGGGACTACGGTCCCCGCGGAGATCAGGCAACCTGTGTCTCCACCTCCCTCCAGCGCGTGAGCAATTCGCTTTGCTCCTATGATCGCGACAACTACGGCAACGAACCGAGCTCGGTCCTGTCGCCGCGTTGGCAACGGGAGGGAGGCCGTCTTCAATGCATGGGCTATCCGATAGCGCGCCCGGATGTGCGATCGCAACCACATTATATCGACGTGACCATAGACGGCGTCGGCCAGCAGCGCGTGTGGTATTGATCCATGGCCGCAGCATTCGTCGACATAGCGCAAAGCTGCGCACCGATGGTTCAGGTGGAAATGCTGGCCGGCGTCGTGAGCCTCGAGAGCAAGTTCCTTCCCTTCGCCATCCGTATCAATAGCGGCTCACCACTTCCCGCGCAGCCCAGCAGCAAGTCCGAGGCGATCGAACTGGCCACGTCTTTGATCGCCGATCATCAGGATATCCAAATCGGACTTGGCGGTATCGGCCTGAAGGAACTCCGCAAACTTAATCTCTCCGTTTCGGATGCCTTTGACCCGTGCCGCAATCTCAAAGCGACTGCGACTCTTCTCGATGGCTACTATCGTCTCGCTTTGCGCGTTGGCGCCGATCCGGCACGGGCCGAGAATGTGATGTTTCAGTCCTACTATGGACGCGATGATCCGACCGTCGGCGCGATGGTCGAATATGACGAGCAAGTGCGCCGGGAAGCAAAACGGCTCTCGCCGAAACTCGCCTCGCTCACCGTCGCGGGGCCGGATGACCAAGCCGCCCGCGCCGATGAACCTCGGGATAAGGTAAATCAATCCATCCCGAGACAGCTCTCCCAAACCGAAGAATCAGCATCGTGGGATGTGTTCACATCCAGACGTCGATCCGCGGTGCTCGTGTTTCAGAATAATGATCGATCGGAGCAAAGTGAATGATCTCCAAAAACCGTATCCGCCCTTTCGCCGCCCCCGCGTTCATGGCGGTGGCCATCGTTGTCTGCATGGTTGAACCGGCCCTTGCTCAGTCTGCCGGTATCGAGACCGTGCTGCAAAACATCGTGACCATGCTCACCGGCAACATCGCCAAATTGCTGGCGGTGATCGCGGTAATCATCATCTGCATCGCCTGGATGTTCGGCTACATGGATCTCCGTCGCGCCGGTTTCTGGATCATCGGCATCGGCGGCATTTTCGGTGCCACCGAGCTGGTCAACACGATCGTCGGAGGCTGACATCCATGGCGAGCGCCCCCACCCTCGAAGAAGACACGTTGTTCCTGGCCTGCACGCGCCCGGCAATGATTGCCGGCGTGACTATGGAAGCGATGGGCATCAACATCATGCTTACGACCATCCTCTATATCATCGCCGGGTCGATCGCCTACGCGCTCGTCGGTGTGGTCTTCCATCTCGTGTTTCGGGCGCTCGTCAAACATGACCACAACATGTTCCGCATCCTACTCGCCTGGATCGAGACTCGCGGCCGCTCGCGCAACGCCTTCTACTGGGGTGGCGCAACGCTCTCACCCTTGAAGCTTGTCCAGCATTACGACGAAAGGGATCTGAGCATTGCCTAGCATCGCCACGCTACGGTCCCGCGAACTCGGACCCGAAGCCTTCATCCCCTATGTGCGCCACGTCGACGAGACGACCATCGCGCTCGATTCCCGCGCGTTGATGACCGTGCTCATGCTCGAAGGCGTTTCCTTCGAAACCGCCGATATTCTGGATCTCAACGGCCTGCACCGCAGCCTGAACACGTTCTATCGCAATGTCGCCGACGAGCGACTGGCGCTCTGGACGCATGTCATCCGTCGGCGTGACAACGACTATCCCGAAGGACACTTTACCAATCGCTTTTCCGATGGCCTCAATGTCAAATATCGCGAACGCATGGTGCGTGAAGACCTGTTTCGCAACGACCTTTATATCACCCTCGTCTGGTACCCGAGCCGTGACCCCGCCGAGAAGGCAGCCAACCTTCTCTCCCGCCTGCGTAAGGCACGCCGATCCGGTATCGAGCTGGACGAGACGGTGCTCAAGCACCTGCGTGACAAGGTGGTCGATGTCACCGCTGGGCTGAAGCGCTTCGCCCCTCGCGCCTTGTCCCTTTATGACCAGGACGGCATCCTGTTCTCCGAGCCGAGCGAGTTTCTCCACCAGCTTGCCGGCGGGCGACGAGAGCCTTTGCCCTTGACGGAGGGGAGAATCTCATCGGCGGTCTACTCGGACCGGGTGATCTTCGGGCGCGAGACGGTCGAAATCCGGCACGAGGCGGAAACGCGTTATGCCGGCATGTTCGGTTTCAAGGAATATCCGGCAACCACGCGTAGCGGCATGCTCGACGGCATCCTGACCACTCCGTTCGAGCTCATCCTGACGCAGTCCTTTGCCTTCACCTCGAAAGCCGATGCACGTACGATCATGGGCCGCAAACAGAACCAGATGGTGAGTAGCGGAGACAAGGCCGCCTCCCAGATCGAGGAACTCGGCGAGGCGATGGACGATCTGGAGTCCAACCGTTTCGTCGTAGGGGAGCATCATCTTGGCCTGGCGGTTTTTGCGCCATCGGTCAAGGAGCTGACCGACCATATGGCGAAGGCCCGCGCGCATCTCACCAGCGGCGGCGCTGTCGTCGCCCGCGAGGATCTCGGGCTGGAGGCCGCCTGGTGGGCGCAACTGCCGGGCAACCTGCGCTATCGGGCGCGCTCGGGAGCGATCACCTCCCGCAACTTTGCGGCACTCTCGCCCTATCATTCCTATCCAACCGGCCAGAAGGACGGCAACGAATGGGGACCGGCGGTTGCCATGCTGAAGACAGCGTCCGGCTCGCCGTTCTATTTCAATTTCCATCACAGCGATCTGGGCAATACCTTCGTGTGCGGACCATCGGGTGCAGGCAAGACGGTCCTCTTGAACTTCATGCTCTCGCAGCTCGAGAGGCATGATCCCCATATGGTGTTCTTCGACAAGGACAGGGGCGCCGACCTGTTTGTTCGTGCCGCCGGCGGCACCCATCTGCCGCTCAGAAACGGCGTGCCGACCGGCTGCGCGCCGCTGAAGGCGCTCGACCTAACAGCGCAGAACAAGATCTTCCTCACGCGTTGGATCGGCAAGTTGGTGGGAGCGGCGACGCGGGAACTGACCGTCACCGAGCTGCGCGACATCGCCTCGGCCGTCGACGGTCTGGCAGACCTACCTGTCGAACGCCGCTCAATTGGCGCCCTGCGCACCTTCCTTAACAACACCGATCCCGAAGGCATCGCCTCGCGGCTCAGACGGTGGGAGAGGGGAGGGCCGCTCGGCTGGGTCTTCGACAACGTGGCAGACGACATCGGGATCGGCGCCAAGTTCATCGGCTACGATATGACCGACTTCCTCGACAACGAGGAGATCCGCACGCCGCTGATGGCCTACCTCTTTTATCGGATCGAGCAACTGATCGACGGACGCCGCATCATCATCGTCATAGACGAATTCTGGAAGGCGCTGCAGGACGAAGGTTTTCGAGATCTCGCCCAAAACAAGCTGAAGACGATCCGCAAGCAGAATGGCCTCATGCTGTTTGCCACCCAAAGCCCGCGTGACGCGATCGTCTCACCCATCGCTCACACGATCATCGAGCAGTGCCCGACACAGATTTTCCTGCCGAATCCGCGCGGAGACCGCGCCGACTATGTCGACGGCTTCAAGCTGACCGAACGCGAATTCGAACTGATCTCACGCGAGCTCTCGGTCGAAAGCCGGCGGTTCATCGTCAAGCAGGGCCACAACAGTGTTGTCGCCGAGCTGAACCTCAACGGCTTCGACGACGAGCTCGCCATATTGTCGGGCCGAACGGCCAACGTAGAACTGGCAGACGCCATTCGCTCCGAGCTCGGCGAGCCAGGGGGGGACTGGCTTGCCTCGTTCCAGGAACGAAGGAGGACAGCATGATCCGCACAGGCGGCACAGGGCTTTTCTTGGCCACCGCCGCGCTACTGGCGTCGTTCGGTATCGCCCAAGCCCAAGGCATTCCCGTTATCGACGAGTCGTCGATCGCCAAGCAGATCGAAAGCATCACCCAGCTCAAGTCTCAGCTCGATGCCATGAACCAACAGCTGCAACAGGCACAACAGCTTTATGGTTCACTGAACAAGATCACCAACATGGCCGACGTCGCCGGTTTGCTGAACGATCCGTCGATCCGCAAAGCGCTTCCGCAGGACTTCAACGCCATTGAGAGTCTATTCAAGGGCCCGGGCACCGGCGTCTTCGGTGACTCCGCTTCGAAATTCCTTCAGGACAATTCTACCTATCGTACCAGCGCGAACGATTTCTACGCGCAGGAGCTTTCACGCATCCAGAACCAGAATGCCGGGCAGATGAGCCTCGGCCAGCAGATCTATGATGCCGCCACCAAGCGCATCGACGGCATCGACCAGCTCCGCCAGCAGATCTCCAGTGCAGCCGATGCCAAGGACATCGCCGATCTGCAAGCTCGCCTGCAGGCCGAAACCGCTTTCCTGCAAACCGACGTCCTTCGGATGCAGGGCCTGCAGATGGTGCAGCAGGCCCAGGTGCAAGTCGATGACCAGCGCAAGGCCGAAGACTGGCGCCAGCGCATGGACACCATGGGAGCAACGCTCAAATGAAGTGGTTCGCTTCCGGTGCGATAGTACTGTTCCTATCGGCCTGCTCCCCGCAGACGGAGAAGGTCTACACTGTCGACGAGTTGATCGCCGACGAGGCGCTGCTGACGAAGATCACCGGCGAATGCCGCAACAACCCAGACGAGCTTCACGGCACGCCCAAATGCCGCGATGCCGAGGCCGCGGACGGCAAGCTGCGTCTTACAGCGCATGCGCAAGTCGCTCGGAGGCTGATCGATGTATGAGGTGTTCAGCTTCGTCGACGGGCAGTTCAAGGCGCCTCTGGAAAACTTCATTTCCTCCGGCACCTCGAACATCGCCAACTGGATCAGTGGCCCTCTGACGGCAGCACTCACGCTCTATGTCGTGCTCTATGGCTACCTTGTGCTGCGCGGCTCCGTGCAGGAGCCGATCCTCGAATTCGCCTTCCGGGCGATGAAGCTTGCCATCATCGTCATGCTTGTGAGGAACGCCAGCGACTACCAGACCTACGTCACCAACATCTTCTTCGACACGCTGCCGCGCGCGATATCCCAGGCGCTGAACTCCGGGACCGCGCCGAGCGCCTCCACCTTCGACAGCCTGCTGGATAAGGGTCAGAAATGCGCCTACGAGATCTGGTCTCGTGCTTCCTGGCCAGTCGATATCGTCACCGGCGTCGGTGGCATGCTGGTGATCGGCGCGAGCTTTCTCGTCGCCGCGATCGGTTACATCGTTTCGCTCTATGCGCGGATGGCGCTTGCCATCATCCTGGCGATCGGACCAATCTTCATCGCGCTCGCCATGTTCCAGTCAACGCGCCGCTTTACCGAATCCTGGATCGGTCAGCTCGTGAACTTCGTCATCCTGCAGGTGCTCGTCGTCGCGATCGGTTCGCTGCTGATCACCTGCATCGACACGACATTCACGGCGATCGAGGGATACAGCGATGTCCTGATGCGGCCGATCGCACTCTGCGCCATCTGCATCGCTGCCCTCTACGTCTTCTATCAATTGCCCGGCATCGCCTCCGCCCTCGCCGCCGGCGGCGCATCGCTGACCTATGGCTATGGCGCCGCGCGTGACGCGCACGAGAGCACGCTCGCCTGGGCTGCCTCTCACACCGCCAGGGCGGTCGGCCGCGGAACCCGCGCCGTCGGCCGCCGGCTGACACCGAACCGGGCAGAATGACAGCCTCGAAATCAATGAAATTGGACAGGTTATTTTTAGATGCCCCGTATCCTCTTGTCGCTTTTGCTGACCGTGTGCCTCGCAGGCTGTGGTTCAATCTCTCATCCGCTGCCCAAATGTGACGGCTATTCCCGCCGGCCACTGAACCGCTCCATGTGGCAATGGGAAAACAACGGAAAAGCAAACCAGTCGACCACGGGAGCTATTCCCGCGGATCCGACGAGCCGTGCCGCCCCCTTTGCGGAAGAACCGGCTTCCGCCACGCCTGCTGCCTTTGCGCACTTCGATCTCGCCGGCTCCTATCACCCATGCGAAGGGAAATGACATGGTGAGCACGGATAGTCTGAAAAGCTATTTCGAGAAAGCTCGCCGGTTCGATCAAGATCGGCTGATGCAGGTCGAGCGCTCTGCCCGCATCGCCTGGTTCGTCGCCATCTCTGCCAGCATCATCGCCGTCGTCTCCGTCTTCGCCATCGCCGGCCTCACGCCGTTGAAGACGGTGGAACCATTTGTCGTGCGGGTCGACAATTCGACCGGCATCGTTGATGTGGTCTCTGCGCTGACCTCGACCGCCGGCACCTATGACGAGGCGGTGACGAAGTATTTCGCGGCCAAATATGTCCGCGCCCGCGAGGGATATGTCTGGAGTGAGGCCGAGGAGAACTTTCGGACTGTCGCGCTGCTCTCGACACAGCCGGAGCAGACCCGTTTCGCCGCCGTCTATCGCGGCAGCAATCCGGATTCACCTCAGAACATCTACGGCCGCAATGCGACTGCCCGGATCAACGTCGTCTCCATCTCGCTGATCAACGCCAATGTCGTATCCGTCCGATACATGCGGACCGTCAGCCGCGGGGACGATGTGCGCACCACGCATTGGGTCGCGACGCTCACCTTCTCCTATGTCAACGCTCCGATGTCTTCCACCGACCGGCTGGTAAACCCTCTGGGCTTCGTCGTCAGCGACTATCGCGCCGATCCGGAGGCCATCAATTGAGACTGCATTTCCTCATTCCCTTTGCCCTAGCGACAGGATTGTCTGCGCCGGCGCTTGCCCTCGACACGCCGCGAAGTGCGCCACAGGACAGCCGCGTCCGCTTCGTCGACTATCAGCCTTACAACATCACAAAGATCGTCGGCACGCTCAGATCGTCGGTGCAGATCGAGTTCGCTCCCGATGAAGAAATCGCCCATGTTGCCCTCGGCAATAGCGTCGCATGGGAAGTGGCGCCCGCCGGGAACATACTGTTCCTGAAGCCTCGCGAGAACCAGCCGGTGACGAATATCTCGGTCGTCACCACACGGCGGGACGGATCCACCCGCAGCTACCAGATGGAGCTGACCGTCCGCGACGGCACCGTCGAAGCCGGACAGAACACCTATTTCTACGTGAAATATCGCTATCCGGCCGATGAGGCAGAGCAACGCAGGCTGGACGCGGCCGCCCGGGCGCAGGCGGCGCAGGCCGGCCAGGCGGACCGCGTCCTTGCCCTTCACGAGGCCTACGGACCGCGCAACTGGCGATATTCGGCGCAAGGATCTCAGGACCTTGAACCGCAAGCCGTCTACGACAACGGCAAGGTCACCACCTTCGCCTTTGCCGGCAATCAGGAAATGGCGGCGATTTACATGGAAAACTCCGACGGTGCCGAAAGCCTGGTCCCGAAGTCCGTCGACGGCAATCTCGTGCTGGTCCATGCGATCAGCCGCAAATTCATTCTGCGAAGAGGTGGCGATGTCCTTTGCGTCTTCAACGAGGCTTACGATCGCGTCGGCATTAATCCCGAGACGAATACGACGTCACCGTCGGTCGAGCGCGTCGTCAAGGCGCAGCCCGATGCGGCGCAATAGGAGGTGTCATGGCCGAGGAAGAAATCACCCAGATTCCTGGCGAGCGCGCCGAGACGTCGACTAGTCGCCGGATCGACAACAATCCGATCCTCAAACGCGGCGCAGTCGCTGTGGCGATCGTGGCGTTTGTCGCCTTTGCCCTCTGGTCGATGCGAGGAAATAACAAATCTTCGCACGGCGCTCAGCCGGAACGTGTCGTCATTCGTCAGACATCGGATTTCGAGGCGGCGAAGGAGCCGGTTCAGCCGGTGACGGCGCCAACTGAGGTCCAGCTGCCGACACCCGTCGTCACCGAGCAGGCGCCCACCGACGGTGACAAGCTGCTCGATGCTGCGCGCCGCGCTCCGGTCATGGCGTATGGCGCTGAGAAAACGCCGACCGCCAGGCGACAGCAGGATGACGCCAATACCGACCCCAACTCGAACTATGTTCCGCTCGGAAACACGCCTGGCAGCTTCACCGGGCAGGGCGAGAACGAGGACCAGCGCTTCAATCGCATGCTGACGCCGACGCAGTTGCAGGGATCCCGCGCTGGCACGCTCGGCAACCGCGACTTCATTGTCGCAATGGGGACCTCGATTCCCTGCGTGCTGGAGACGGCGCTCTCTTCGGATCAGCCGGGGTTCACGAGCTGCGTCATCAACCGGGACGTCCTGTCGGACAACGGCCGTGTTGTGCTGATGGAGAAGGGCACGCAGATCGTCGGCGAATATCGCGGCGGACTTCGCCGCGGGCAGAAACGCCTGTTCGTCCTCTGGAACCGGGCAAAGACGCCGACGGGGGTGATCATCACCCTGGCGTCGCCGGCAACCGATTCTCTCGGTCGGGCTGGTGTCGACGGCTACATCGACACTCACTGGTGGGAGCGGTTCGGCAGCGCCATCCTGCTGTCGATCGTCCGCGACGCCAGCTCCTACGCCAGCAGCCGGCTCCAGGATAGCGATGTCGAGGCGCAGAACACGACCAGCGCAGGCCAGCAGGCTGCAGCGATTGCCGTCGAACAGTCGATCAACATTCCGCCGACCTTGACGAAGCATCAGGGCGAGCTCGTTTCCATCTTCGTCGCCCGCGATCTCGATTTTTCCACCGTCTACCGGCTTCGCGTCACCGAACCTCGCAACCGCATCTACGATCGCGCCGCGCTCGGCGACTTCAGCGCGGCCTCGAAGCTTGTCACGAAGTAGGCGCTGCGATGACCGAGGCTGCCGACTCTGGTGTCGTGCGTGAATTGCTGCTGCCGCTCTCACGGTTTCTTCGGGACAAGGCGCTCTATGAGGTCATCGTCAATCGACCCGGGAAGGTCGTCACCGAGGGGGCGGACGGATGGCAGACCCACGACATGCCGGAGCTATCCTACGACAGGCTAGTGCGCCTTGCGCGGGCGGTCGCAAGTTTCTCAAATCAATCGATCGACGAAACCCGCCCGATCCTGTCGGCGACCTTGCCCGATGACGAACGCGTCCAGATCGTGATCCCGCCGGCAACGACGAAGGGGACCGTCAGCATCACAATCCGCAAGCCCTCATCCGTTTCTCTCAGCCTTGACGATCTCGATCATAGCGGACTGTTTGCCGACGTCGCGCGGGCGGAAGTGGGCGGCATACAATCGGACCAGAAGCTGTTGGAATTCTATCGGATTGGCGCCTACAAGCAATTTCTGAGGGAGGCGGTGCTTGCGCGAAAGAACATCGTTATCTCCGGTGCGACCGGATCGGGCAAGACGACACTATCCAAAGCGTTGATCCGGCATATTCCGGAGAGCGAGCGGATTATCTCGATCGAGGATACGCCGGAGCTGGTGATCCCGCAGCCGAACCATGTCCGGCTCTTCTACTCGAAAGGTGGCCAGGGCACGGCCAAGATCGGTGCCAAGGACCTGCTTGAGTCTTGCTTGCGCATGCGGCCGGATCGGATCCTGCTGCAAGAGTTGCGAGACGGGACGGCATTCTACTACATCCGCAATGTGAACTCTGGGCATCCGGGCTCGATTACGACGGTCCACGCCGATTCCGCACGCCTCGCCTTCGAGCAGCTGACCTTGCTGGTGAAAGAGTCAGAAGGCGGCGGAGACCTCGAACGGCACGACATTCGTGAGATGCTGACGATAGCGGTCGACGTTATCGTGCAGTGCAAACGGATCGCGGGGCGGTTTCGGGTGACCGAGATTTATTTTCGTGACGCAATTGCGATCAGTGACGTTCAATCCAGTCATGCTGGCTGAACAGATCTTTGTGTGCAGGCTACGACGAGGTGGATGCCGGCCGGAGACGGTGAGGGCGGCGATTTGGAGCGGAGGGAGAGGGGGAAAGGGGTGTTCGTGGCGGGTTGAGGTTGTCGGAGAGAGGCTCCGGCCAATCCGCTACGGAGGAACGACATGGCACAGGCCACCCAGAAAATCACACTAAACGCCGGGCGCGACATCCCCTTCAACAAGCTCGTGCTCAGCCAGCAGAACGTGCGCAAGACCAAGGCAGGCGTCTCGATTGAGGAGCTTGCCGAGGATATCGCCCGCCGCGGGCTTCTGACCAGTCTCAATGTCCGCGCTGAAGTCGATGCCGATCATCGAGACCGGCATCTATCGCATTCCGGCGGGCGGGCGCCGCTACCGTGCGTTGGAGCTGCTGGTCACCCAGAAAAAACTGTCGAAGACGGCGGACATTCCATGCATCTTGAGCAAGGGCGACACCCTCGACGTGGAGGATTTGCTTGCCGAGAACGTCAAGCGAGTCGATCTGTTAGGTTCTGTGCTGCAACTGTCCTGTTGGGTTCGTACTGCTGGCATTGCTTTGGTTGATACTTGCGGGGCATATCGAGGAAGGCAGACAGACGTCCGGGTCAAGCGTTCCCGCAGCGAAGCGAGGACAACGCTTGATGCGGCGGCGATACCACAAGCTATTTGATGGGTGCAGGCGAAGTCCTGCACCCTTGCCACATGGCGAATGGGAGAGCGCGAGGGGAACCCCTCGCATACAAAAGAGAAGAGTGCGCCGAAGGCGCTCCGCTCAAGATAACATCCTGTTCGAGAAACTGTCTTCTTTGCTGCTATGCAAGGGCTTTCGGTCCTGGCTGATGTTTGCCGAACGCGATCGCGGCTTAAAGCCCGTTTCTCTTCCGCAAAAACCAAAATCCTGATCTCGTCCACGGCCTCTTCGCGCCGACATGCCGAAAATTGGTAACTGATCCATTGCCTACAGCCACTGCGCCCGGCATGATCTGAATATGTTTGACCCAGACAACTTCATCGTGCGCGCCGAGGTTCGTATCCTCGACATCGAACCCGAGATCAGCCGTATCCTCGATCTGCCGATCTCGCTCAACCTCGCTGAACTTCACGAAGTGCTGCAGGCTGCCTTCGGCTGGACCGACAGTCATCTACACCAGTTTAACATCGGCGGTTTGATTTACGGTGCGCCGGAGTTCGATGAGGATGGTATGTTCGACAGCAATATCTTCGAGGCCACCCAGGTCAGAATGATCGACCTTCACTTCCCATACGACCGCGACGAGAATACCCTGACTATCCTCTACGAATACGACTTCGGAGACAGTTGGCGTCATCTGCTGCGGTTGGAGCGCGTTCCTCGCGAGGAAGGTGTAAAATATCCCCGCTGCATTGCCAGCAAGCGATCCGGACCTCCAGAAGATGTTGGTGGAACGTCAGGCTATGTCGACTTCCTCGACGCCTGGCTCGATCCCGAGCATGAGGAGCACAAAGCCATGCGGCAATGGGCAGGCCGCAAGTTCCATCCGGAAACATGCAATCTCGATGACATCAATAAGGCGATCGCCAAGGCCATGCGCGTATCAAAGGGCAACTATCGCTTCCGTCGCGAAAGTGCCTGATTGACGGACCTGAGAGGGGCTGCGGAGCTAAAGATACACTCGAAATACCGGCCACAGCTAAAAAGTTCCCATAATCAGCGTCTTCCAGCTAAGAGGACACTTGACGCATAACCTAAGATCTGCGCTCGCTGGACGAGTTTCGTGCCATCATGACGCTGTGCGAACAGGGGCTCGACGACGGCTTCTATGCCTGGAACTCCGAGGTCGGTTCAAAAACGCTCGGAATTGCCAACTTTTACCTGCTGGCAGTGTGTGCCAACAGGAATCTTTGGGGAACCGAAAATTTCGAGGAAATCACCATTCGCCACTCGAAATTCGCAGCGCAACGTTTCGCCCATGAAGCCGCCCCGGCGCTGACGAACTTTGCCAAATCCTCCCCCCAATGCCTTTCATCGCCGGCATTTGCGCCGCCCGTGAACGCATCGTAGCCCGCAAGGAAGAGGACCGCTCGGACTCGAAGGCAAGGCTCGAAAGCCGCTTGAAAGCGCCGCCTGACTTCGGTCCTCGCACGATCCTGCGGCGTTCTGTCAACGTCCTGAGGATCCGCCGGTTTCTGGATCAAGGAAGTCGCGGGATTTCGCCTTCCGCGACCCGCCAGACCCAGGGTGTGATCTCCGGTCTCGCCTCAATCATGTCCGAAAGCGCCTGCTCATAATCCTCTCCGGCGGTTGCAGGCATGATGAACATAGCGACGGGAGCCGGATTCTGTTCCGGCAATGTCACTGAGACGATCGGCGCATCGCGTGGCAGGTTGAATCGCAAGCCTTTAACGCTCTTTCGCTTGAGGTGGCTCAGCTTTTCCAGAAGCCGCAGCTCGTGAATGTCCTCGAACGGCAGCCAGTTCTCGTTGACCACCATCAGGGCGACCTCTTCGACCGCTGCAATGCCGGCGGCCGAGATGCCGAAGGTGGCGATGATGATCAGATGGAACGCCTCGCTCGAGCGCCACAGTTCGAGCACCGTCTCATAGCGCGTAGCAAGCCGCCGGCATGCGCCCTCCTCGATCATCAGCGGAAAGGGCATGTGCCGCAGCACGATCTTCTGCCCCTTACGCGCGGCGGAAAACTCCTTCACTTCGGCCACGATCATCAACAGTTTGCGTGGACCTGAGCCGGTCGCCTGCACACCCTTGAGCGTTGCAGCGCGCCGGGCGGCGATCCCATCCTTGTCCTCGGAGTGAAACACTTCCGGCACGAAAAGCATTTCGCCCAAGCTAGCTCCTCTTGCCGTCATCTGCGCGGCCGCATTGAGAAGGCTCGTTCGCACCCGGCCCCAGCCGCGCCTGCCGGCCCAGGTCGCACGCCATTCCGTCAATTCGCCCGCCTCCCAGAGATAATGCAGCATCGCCCGCAGCGACAATTTCCTTGGCTCGCTGAGGATGCTTGGTTCGGACGATTCAGCCGGAGCGCGGGGGGCGGCGCGAGGTCCGCGTTTCGTTAGCGAAAAATCCAGCTTCAGGTCGGCCTTGCCGTTGGCATCGATCTGGATCGCATTGCCGATCAACGGGCCAAGGCCAGAAAGCTCGTAGGGAGGCGCATAGGAGGGGCAGGCAGGATCGTGATCGCGTCCCGATAGCGGCATCCGTTTGATGAGATACTGGCCTTCGACCTGCGCAATGTACATCGGCGCCGGCGGCTCCTTGCAAATGCACATCGGGCGAAGCCGTTGATCGTAGGCCTGCGGGAGAAATGCCCGCAATTCAGGCGAGGATTCCTCGATTACCCGATCACCAATCGTGAATATTCGCACCTCTGTTCTCCCCGGTCCTTCGTCCAAGCTACGCGACTACCACGCTTTTTACTATCTTAAAATCATCAGTAAAATCTACGATGCTGGTGAAGCCTGCTCGGTGGGAGGTCAATTCCGTCGGCGGCTGGCCATGACGGGGAGGCGCTGGGAGCGGTGTAGCGGAGAGGGAGAGTTCGGACGGCGGAGGGACGGCGGGTTCGGGCCGGAGGAGAGGCTTTCGGCGGGCCGCCAAGGAGTTCCTAACATGTTCGACCATCCCCGAAAGTTCCGTGAGCCGCTCAACTGACGGCATGCGCGACAGGCTTCGAGCAATCGGTCTGTTCTCCGAAATGATTGCCTGGAAAGTGAGGTTCTTTGTTCCGATCACCTCTCCGCCGGCAGCTGTTCGGCAATCGCTGGGTCGTTGGCGATGTCGCCAACCGTTGCCCTGCGGGAGAATGTCAATTTGGGTTGGGCCGGTCTGGACTGGGGTTCGTTCAGGAAACGCCGCACCTCATCGGCGACGTCGCGGAATCGGCAGGATGAAGACGCGAGGCGCCACTAGCGCAGTTCTTCATCCAGTTCCGCATCGACTGCATCCAGAGCCGACAGGGGCAGCATCTCTCCGCTACGAAACTCCTCTTCCGCTCGCAAAAGAGAACGGACCGCATACCGGCGGTCTTCTTCGCGTGCCATGTCCTCGCGAATAAGGGCGCGCACATATTCGCTCGGAGTTGTGTACGGGTTCTTCCCATTGGCGCGCATATCGACGAACGCGCGCATTTCATCGGGCAAACTTACATGCAGGCTGCTGGTGATGACCGCGCCCTCCTTGTCAGATTCTTCTGTAAATTGGTCCGTATGCGGGTGGCAATGTCAATATTTGACATTGGTGTTCTCTGCGAGCATCACGCCGATCGGATCCGATCCGATCCGATCCGATACGGTGGGCTGCGGCAGGCTCACGATCTCTCCCAGACGACGTGGTCGACCAGCTCCTGAACGGTAGTCAGCCGCCTGAATGGGGCAGCACCGTCAGGTTACGCCGCCCTCCAGCCCGGCCTTGCAGATCGCCGGGCTGTTTTCATCTGCGCGACGAGGGTCCGAGACAAGAAGGCCTGTTAAAGCCTCGTGGCAGCACGAGCGCGCCGGACGCTTGTCAACGCGGGACCGTCCAGTCTTCCACGCGAAGCCCGTCGACCCGGAAAAACTCTGCAACGTTGTTGGTGACCAAGATCAGATCCCGTGCCTTGGCCTGCCCCGCGATCAACACATCGTAGGGACCGATCGGCGTTCCCTTGCCCGCAAGGTCGGCGCGAATCTCTCCGGAAAGCTGGGCGTCCTCGCGCTCGAAGCCGACGAGTGGAAAATCAGCCATGACGAGCCGCAAGGTCTCAAGATTAAAGGAAACCTTGGCACTCTTGTAGGCCCCGAAATACAACTCGTATGCGACAATCGCCGAGAGGCCGATCGATCCTTCATCGCTTTCCATAATCCGTTCGGCGAGCGCCCCGGATTTGCGGCCAAGCAACGCGATCACCGCATTCGTATCGAGAAGATGGGTGATCACTTGAAAAGGTTCTCAAGTTCGGGCCGGTCCTGGTCCTTCGGTTGTTGACGTCCGTCGACCATGAAGTCCTCGCTGACGCCCCGTTGAAGTGCGGTTCGCAAAGAAGCCCAGCGCTCCCGGTGATCGACGCGCGGGCGCAGAATGACCGCATCGCCTTCCCGTGTCACTTCCACCTGATCGACATCGAAGCGGAACTCCTTTGGCAGTCGAATGGCCTGCGAGTTACCCGATTGAAACACGCGCGCATATTGGGGCATTGGTAGCGCCTCCTTCATGTATATACGTATAAGTATATACGCCATAAGATCGGTGCAGACAAGTTCGGAACCACAGATCGAAACAATTGGATTCTTGGTCCGCATCCCGACATGCGGGACCGGACTCTATTCCGCCGAGGCCCGGCTCCATGAGGCCTGCCTGCGCAGTCTTCGCGCCTGGCGGTGTAACGATCCCTTGCGCGGAACGGGCGGCGGTGTGATGTCAATACCCACGGTTAAGCTTGCGGCGTACGAGATCTGAAAGAGCTTGGGCAGTTCGTCGCCTCCGCGGTCGGCTACACGCTGTTCGTCGACTGGATCACGCCGCCGGGGGCGGTGGATCCATTCGAGCGATACCGCCAGCCGGATCGATAGAGAAATTTGGCATCACACATCCTCTCAGCGGCCTGATTTGACGAAGCGGTTCGCCTTGGCTTCCTCATCCATATCTTTTCGGCGAAAGTAGATCGCCCTTCCGCAGCGGATCGGGCTATGGCCCTGCACGATGATGATCTGTTCGTCTTTGCGCATCGACTGGGTGATTTCGTGCGGCATGATCAGCGGCCGCCGCTGGAAGTTAACGCTCTCGGATTTTCGGTTTCCACCACTCTTATTGTCCCAGCCCACATTGCGGGATCGACCCTGAACCTCAACGGTCATCTCCCCGCATTGGGCAGAAACATTGCGGGCCGTGTCGAGCGCCTTGATCGCGGCATAGGAGGTGAAGGCGCAGCCGTCGATCCAGGATGTTGCCCCATCCTTTCCGAAGTGCCGTTCCAGCTGTCCGACCGATTGATACATCAGCATCATGCTGACGCCGTACTTGCGGCCGCGATCACGGGCTTCCTCCAGAAGGCGCATGTAGCCCAACAGGTCGACCTCATCGAGCATGAAGAGCGCCCGACGGCCGAATGCGCCGTCGGCCTGAATCATGGCATTGATCAGCGCGCCGATGATGACCCGGCCGATGCCGGGATAGGAGCGCAGGATCGATGCCGGGATATTCAGGAACACGTCCTTCTTTCCCGTGACGATTTCGCTCGATTTGAAGGCATTGCCGCAGACGAGCGCGGCATAGCTGTCGAGTGACAGCCATTGCGTGTCCTTCGACGCCGTCGAATAGACACCGCTGAAGGTTTGCTCGGTCATGTTGGTGAAGACACCCAAGGTTTCGCGGATGAAGGCCGATTGCGAGTTCTCCTGAATGTCGCGAAGCATGGCAAGCACCGACGGCTCCGGCTCGGAAACGATCTGCCGCAGGCTGCGCAAGTTTTGCCGTCCGGCATATTCCGGCGACAGCATGACATGGGCCAGCAGCCCCGTCAGAAGATTGTGCGCCTGGCTCTGGAAGTAGGAACCGGTCGAGCTTTCGAAACGCATGCTCTCGGACAACAGCATATGGGCGACACCGACGATGTCCTCTTCCTTCTGCTTCGATGCCTCGATCCCGTCCAACACGTTGAAGCCCATGATCGGGTTCGTCGGGTCGAGCACCATGACCTCTCGCTTCAGAACGCTGGTGCGATGTTCGACCACCATCGGCGCGACTTCGGTCGAAGGGTCGAGGCAGATCAGCGGTCCCGTATAGCGCAGCGCCGTCGGCACGACGTTGCTGGTCGTCTTGTATCCACCTGATCCGGCGAAGAAGAGCATATGGGTGGAATCGAAATCTTGGCCGTAGGTGAGCAGCGGGGCCTTGCCGCCTTGCCCCCAAGTCGAAGATTCGTTCGGGTCGAAGGGTAGCTCATGGACGATCTGCTTATCGACGCGGTAGCGCTCTCCGACGACGATCTCACCATCCGCCGGAAAGAGCTTCCCCGCCGCCGACATCGAAAGCCAGTCCGCGTCGCCGAAGGTTGCGCGCTGCGCACGCTTGACCCGCTCGGGAACGACGGTGGATATGCGAGCCGATACCGCGACGGCCATGAAGCCGCAGAGCACACCAATCACCGCCACGATGTCCAGATAGGAGAGGGCATGGTCCCACGTGACGACGCCCCGCTCAACGGACGGAGCAAGTCGCCCATATTCTCGCAGGCCATGGAAGCCGGCGACACCAAGGAAGCACAACAGGCTTGTGACAGCGACCGGCCTGCGGCGATGGAGCGGTAAGGCCCAAACGGTCAATAGCCCGAAGAGCGGTCCAAACAGAAGTGCTGGCGCGGGAGCCGCGCGCAGGAACCAATATTCCGTCTTGCCCGACATGCCGGTGGCCAACCCCGTCCACCGCCACCCGGTGATGTAGACGGTGATCACGGTCACAGCGATCGGCATGAGGGTGAGCAACAGGCTTGGGTGCAATTTTCCCTTCACTACCATTCCGCCATCTCCTCTGGCCGCGCGACTGAACCATTTAGCGAAGGCGCCTTGAACGCCTTTTCGCCGATATCGTGCAACCGCCGATGATCCGGCGAGCCTGCTGCCACTCTCGCCAGCTCGAGCAGGCCGCCGAGCAGGAACGCCCGATCGGCCTTCGACAGGCCTGCTTTAACGACAATGCCGCCGAGCAGGAATTTCTCGCGGGCCTCTTGTTTCCGCTCAGCCGTCATTTGAAACCGCCTCCGGCGTTCCAGCGCCACTATTTGATGGTCGACGGGTTTGAGCAGCTGCGCCACCTGGCCCCATCTTCTCCTCTTTGCGAAATCGCGCGGCAAGCTCTTCGAAGATCCCGTCCACCTCCTCGTCCGTGATCTCCATTTCTGCCAGCCCCGACTTGGTGGCGGCTCTGGCATAGCGCTCTGCAGATTTAACTACCAAGATTTTCCTGCGTTCGCGGAGCTTCTCGATCTGGGCATCCAAATCAGACAGCGATGATTTTACGGCCATTCCTGGTTCCATTCCTGCGCTAGTTGATTGAAGACAGCTTCATTATACTGACTAGAATAAGATAGTAAAATAGGTTAGATTGCAATCACCCCAAAAGGTCGCAACCGGAAATCTTAGCCGTGGCCGTGGTCTGGAAAAGCGGCATCGGCCGTGCGGCCCGATGGGTTTGAGGGCGCAATATACGTCGCTGTCGCGACGTGCTTGGATGATGTGGAGACGACAGTGGCGATCATGTTCGTCAGAGCACAGGTGATCAGCAGGGGGGCGGGACGCAGCATTGTCTCGGCCGCCGCCTACCGCCATCGCGCCCGGATGATGGACGAGCAGGCCGGCACATCCTTCAGCTATCGGGGCGGAGCGTCGGAGCTCGTACATGAGGAGCTGGCGCTGCCCGAGGATATCCCCGCCTGGCTGAAGAGCGCGATCGCCGGAAAAACCGGCGCCGGCGCCAGCGAGATACACTGGAACGCGGTCGACGCCTTCGAGAAGCGGTCCGACGCGCAGCTTGCCCGCGAGTTGATCATTGCCCTGCCGGAAGAGCTGACGCGCGCGGAAAGCATCTCGCTGGTGCGGGAATTCGTCCAGAACAATCTGACATCGAAGGGCATGGTTGCCGACTGGGTATTCCATGACAAGGACGGCAATCCTCACATCCATCTGATGACGACGCTCAGGCCTCTGACGGAGGAGGGCTTCGGACCGAAAAAGGTGCCCATCCTCGGCGAGGGCGGCGAACCATTGCGTGTCGTCACGCCAGATCGCCCGAATGGCAAGATCGTCTACAAGCTGTGGGCCGGCGACACGGAAATGATGAAGGGGTGGAAAATCGCCTGGGCGGAAACAGCCAATCGCCATCTGGCGCTTGCCGGCCATGAGATCCGTCTCGATGGCCGCTCCTATGCCGAGCAGGGCCTCGACGGCATCGCGCAGAAACACCTCGGACCGGAGAAGGCCGCGCTCGCCCGCAAAGGCGTCGAGATGTATTTCGCGCCGGCCGATCTCGCGCGCCGGCAGGAGATGGCAGACCGGCTGTTGGCCGATCCCGAGCTTCTGCTGAAGCAGCTCGGCAATGAACGCTCCACCTTCGATGAGCGCGATATCGCCAAGGCGCTGCATCGGTATGTCGACGATCCCGTCGACTTCGCCAATATCCGTGCCCGGCTGATGGCTTCGGATGAGCTCGTGCTGCTGAGGCCGCAGCAGATCGAAGCCGAGAGCGGGAAGGTATCGGAGCCGGCGATCTTCACTACACGAGAAATCCTGCGGATCGAATACGACATGGCGCAGGTGGCACACGTTCTATCGCAACGGCACGGCTTCGCTGCGTCCGATGATGATGTTGCTGCGGCGATCGAACAAGTCGAGACACAGGATCCGCAAACACCCTTCCGTCTCGATCCCGAGCAGGTCGATGCCGTCAGGCATATCACTCGTGACAATGCTATTGCGGCCGTTGTCGGTCTTGCCGGCGCGGGCAAGTCGACGCTTCTCGCAGCCGCTCGTGTGGCCTGGGAGGGGAAATGTCGCAGGGTGATCGGCGCAGCACTTGCAGGCAAGGCGGCGGAGGGGTTGGAGGACAGTTCCGGCATCAGGTCGCGTACGCTGGCGTCTTGGGAACTGGCGTGGGCCGGCGGGCGCGAACAGTTGGGCCGCGGCGATGTACTTGTCATCGACGAGGCCGGTATGGTGTCGTCGCAGCAGATGGGCCGCGTCCTCAAGGTCGTCGACAATGCGAGGGCGAAGGTCGTCCTGGTCGGCGACGCGATGCAGCTACAGCCCATCCAGGCTGGTGCGGCATTCCGCGCGATCAGCCAGCGCATCGGCTTTGCGGAGCTCGCCGGCGTGCGCCGCCAGCGCGAAGAATGGGCACGCGATGTCTCACGGCTCTTCGCCCGCGGCGAGGTCGAGAAAGGACTCGACGCCTATGCCCAGCACGGCCGCCTCGCTGAGGCGGAAACGCGCGAGGAAATCGTCGGCCGGATCGTGGCCGATTGGACAGGGGCACGCAAAACGGCGATCGAGACGTCCGTCGCTGAAGGCAAGGACGGCCGTCTTCGCGGAGACGAACTCCTCGTGCTCGCCCACACCAATGATGCCGTGAAGCGGCTGAACGAGGCGCTGCGCGCAGTGATGATCGGCGAGGGCGCGCTCGGCGACCGTCGCGCCTTTCGGACGGAACGCGGAGAGCGGGAATTTGCCGCCGGCGACCGCATCATCTTCCTCGAAAACGCTCGCATTGTTGAACCGCGGGCAAGGCGTCTCGGTCCTCAATACGTGAAGAACGGCATGCTCGGCACGATTGTTGCCACCGGCGACAAACGCGGCGACACATTACTCTCCGTGCGTCTCGATAACGGCCGCGATGTCGTCATCAGCGAGGATAGCTATCGCAATGTCGACCACGGTTACGCCGCGACCATCCACAAGTCGCAGGGCGCCACCGTCGACAGGACCTTCGTACTTGCCACCGGCATGATGGATCAGCATCTGACTTATGTGTCGATGACCCGTCATCGCGACCGCGCCGATCTCTATGCGGCGAAGGAAGACTTCGAGGTGAAGCCGGAATGGGGGCGGAAGCCGCGTGTCGATCATGCGGCTGGCGTTATCGGCGAGCTGGTGGAAACAGGCGAGGCGAAGTTCCGGCCGCAGGACGAGGATGCCAAGGAAAGCCCTTATGCCGATGTGAGGACCGACGATGGCAGCCTCCATCGCCTCTGGGGCGTGAGCCTGCCGAAGGCGCTTGAGGATGTCGGCGTCTCCGTGGGCGACACGGTCACTCTGCGCAAGGACGGCGTCGAGCGGGTCAAGGTCCAGGTTCCTGTTGTCGATGAGAATACCGGGCAGAAACGGTTCGAGGAAAAGGAGGTCGAGCGCAACGTCTGGACCGCCAAGCAGATCGAAACCGCGGATGCCCGACAGGAACGGATCGAGCGAGAAAGTCATCGGCCGGAGCTGTTCAAGCAACTAGTCGAGCGCCTGTCGCGCTCCGGCGCCAAGACCACCACACTCGATTTCGAGAGCGAGGCCGGTTACCGGGCGCATGCACAAGATTTCGCGCGGCGGCGGGGGATCGACAATCTCGCTCAAGCCGCGGCCGGAATGGAGGAGGGCGTTTCGCGGCGGCTGGCGTGGGTTGCCGAGAAGCGCGAGCAGGTGGCGAAGCTTTGGGAGAGGGCGAGCGTGGCGCTCGGATTTGTGATCGAGCGGGAACGGCGCGCTTCTTACAACGAGGCTCAGAGCGAAACTCTCGCAGCAGAAGTCGCGGCCGGCGGGAAATATCTGATCCCGCCCACCATCATGTTCGCCCGCAGTGTCGAGGAGGATGGGCGCCGCGCGCAACTCGCTTCAGAACGGTGGAAGGAGCGAGAAGCGATCCTGCGGCCGCTGCTGGAGAAAATCTATCGCGATCCGGATCACGCGCTTGTCCGCCTGAACGCGCTGGCGTCGGATGCCGCCGTCAGGCCCCGAAAGCTTGCTGGCGATCTTGCTGCCGAGCCAGAGCGGCTCGGCCGACTACGCGGATCCGACAGGATGGTCGATGGCCGTGCGGCACGCGACGAGCGCAATGCGGCCGCAGCCGCTCTGCCGGAAATGTTGCCGCTCGCTCGCTCCCATGCGACCGAGTTTCGTCTGCAGGCCGAGCGCTTCGGCATCCGTGAAGAGCAACGCCGCGCCCACATGTCCCTGTCGATCCCCGCGCTCTCGAAACCGGCAATGGCGCGTCTCGTTGAAATCGAGGCGGTCCGGGACAGGGGCGGAGACGATGCGTACAAGACTGCCTTCACCTTTGCTGTCGAGGACCGTCTACTGGTCCAGGAGGTCAAAGCCGTCAACGATGCCTTGACCGCACGCTTCGGCTGGAGCGCCTTCACCGCGAAGGCGGATGCGGTTGCTGAGCGCAACATGAGCGAGCGCATGCCGGGGCATGTTGCTCCCGAGCGCCGCGACAAGCTCACCCGCCTCTTCACCGTCATCCGGCGGTTTGCAGAGGAACAGCATCTGGCCGAGAGGCAGGACCGCTCGAAGATCGTTGCCGGCGCCAGCGTCGAGGTCGGAAAGGAGACCGTGCCCATGTTGCCGATGCTCGCCGCAGTGACCGAGTTCAGGACGCCGGTGGACGAGGAGGCTCGGGAGAGGGTATTGGCTATTCCGAACTATCGACATCATCGCACGTCGCTCGCCGAGACCGCGACGCGCATCTGGCGCGATCCGGCCGGCGCGGTCGCCAAGATCGAAGACCTTGTCGTGAAGGGCTTTGCCGGCGAGCGGATCGGCGCGGCGGTCAGCAACGATCCCGCCGCCTATGGTGCGTTACGCGGATCCGATCGCATCATGGACAAAATGCTCGCGGTCGGCCGCGAACGGAAAGAGGCGCTCCAGGCCGTACCGGAAGCCGCAAGCCGCGTGCGTTCGATCAGTGCGTCCTATGTTAGCGCGCTCGATACCGAAACAGGCGCCGTCACAGAAGAGCGCCGGCGTATGGCGGTTGCCATTCCTGGTTTGTCGCAAGCGGCCGAGGACGCACTCCGACAGCTAGCGGCCGACGTGAAAAAGAGACAAGAAAAGGTGAATGACGCCACGGTCGCCGTCGCTGCGGGCTCGCTCGATCCGCCCATTAGGCAGGAGTTCGCTGCTGTCAGCCGAGCGCTCGACGAGCGTTTCGGCAGAAACGCGATCCTGCGCGGTGAGAAAGATGTCGCCAATCGCGTATCGCCGGGACAGCGCCGCGCCTTCGAGGCGATGCGGGAGCGCCTGCAGGTGCTGCAGCAAGCGGTGCGGGCGCAGAGCAGCCAGGAGATCATTTCGGAACGCCAGCGGCGTGCCATTGATCGCGCTCGCGGTCTCACCCGATAGTCATTTTTGAGAAACGAAAGGAAAAGCACATGGCAGAACAGGAAACATCCTACGACGCGATCGTCCGCGTCGAGATCGCCATCGAGATCCTCAACCAGGCGCGCGTTATCGTCATCGCGCGCATCTATGAACACGAGGGCACGAATGCTGGTGCGGCTGAGGCGCTGCGCCGGCGCCGGCGCGATCTCATTGAGCTGCAGCAGAGCATCCGTGTCGCCGACCTTGATGGGACCGAAAACCACATCGCGGTCTGGGGACCGCGCGTGCAGGACGAGGCCCGCTTCTGGGCGGAGTTCTGACCATGACGGAGGAGCTGGCATCCGGCCGGCTCTCGCCGGAGAGGAACGAGAGCATTTTCCGCAATGACATTCTGCTCGATTATCTGCCAGAGGCGATGCGGCGCGTTGACCGCCCGCGACTTATTCTGCTCGGCGGTCAGCCGGGTGCCGGCAAGACGGCGGTGCTCATCGCCAGCCATGCGGAGCTTGAGCAATCGGGATCGACGATCCGCATCGTCGGCGATGATCTTGTGTTGAGCTGGATGGAAGAGCGAAATGCCCCGGACGATCGCATTGCTGCGGTGAGGACGCGCGCCGCCGAAGACGCAAACTTTCTGCTCACGCAACGCCGCGACACCGGCAGTGAGAAGAGTCATTGTCACGGGCGGGGACGACCATTCAGAACCATACCGATGCGCTGGACCCCTTCGTTCGAGCGGCATCAGATCGCGATGCAGCATCGAGAGGAACAGGCAAGGCAAAGACTGGAAATACCATATCCGTCACAAGGGCTGTCGGAAGTGCTGGCGGCTGAAGACCATGAGCAGGTCCGTCGTTTGAAGGCGGAGCCGCTTGAGGGCCTATCGAGTGCAATTGGAAGGCGCCTGTCGCCGGCCGACAAGGCCGACCTGCGGGACGGCAACCCAGCCAGGTTGGCCTCATTGGCGATCAGTCCGGAGCAGGGCGTCACCTTCCGTCATGTCCACGAGCGCACGAGGGCAGCCCAAGATAGATCGCGCCGCCAAAGTAGCGATCTTGCGCGCGGTACCCAGCTCGAGATCCGGCGGTAGTATCAGGCTCGCGCTTACGACCTCACCAGCCTATGAGCATTGCATCCTGTCGTCGTTGGGAGAGCATTTGCCGAATCCTCGGAATGGAATCCCGTCAGCAGGGAGCCACTCGATGGCTCTCGCGGAGACGGGGGTGAATTTCAGTAGGGCGCCCTCAAGTAACGTTCGAATCCCATAGAACGTTACAAGGTCAAGGGCGGAAGCCCGAAAGAGCAAACCATCCTCGGTGGACCGTATGATCGCGCGTCCCTCATCAAAGTCCAGAAGTCTGTCAGCTCCGTCGTTGATGATAGGTCCGAAGAAATCCCGGATATGCATGCAGATTTTCTCGGCAATTGAGGGCGGGTGCGCGATGGCAACGAAAGCCTCGCTAACATATTGGTGCATTTGAATTCCTTTCCAGCCACGCCGCTGCTTTGCGGTACACGGATCCAGTGGGTCGCAGAGAGTTCGAGTTCATGCGGTCATCGGTTCGGGGATAGGAGCACCTTGTCTCGAAAGTGCAGGACGCCGATATTGCGGTTCGGTAATCTTGGTTTTCAGACGCATCTGGGCGGGGACGCGCGGCGAGACCTTTAATACCCCGCAGCACACCGGAAATTTTCCAGCCGTCAGGTCGATCGAGCTCATCGAGTTCGGCGCCGGCACGTTTCAATATCCGCCGCATGTGCGGTTCATAGTTCGAGATCAAGGTGTCAATGCCGTTTTCCAACGCCAGCCGCAGCGTGCCAGAAGCAACAGGCAAAAGGCCCGCTCTGGGCGCAAGTCCGGGAAATCGCGCTCGATCGCTTTCTCATAGGCCATATAGTTTGCGACCACGCCTCTCCATGGTCGTCATCGGAAGCAGAGCGTCAAGGGCCGATATCAGCGCCAGTACCGGACGGCGACCAAGGTGACAGCTGCGGCGATCAAATACCGCGGCGTGTGTACGAAGGCACCTGGATTGCGGCTGAGAAGGCGGCGCCGCCTGAAGTTCTCCGCCTGGTGGCGATTGTCAGGCCGGGTCCGATCCAGGGCGATACGCTCCATCAGAAGTTTGCGGAGAAGGCGTTCGCACAGCTTGAGGTTTGGCTCCTACGGATTTCCGGAATCCCACCCGGGGTCCTTCACTCTGATCGCCTGGCGCCGTCAACCAAGACCATCGGCGGCGCGAAGTCACTTGCGCCATCGCTCAAATATCGTTGCCAAAAGTCGCCAATAAGGAAATAAACTTCGGCCGCATCTTCTTGGGCACTGCCATGAAGGCATCGACCAAGCGCTGGCCCTCTTCGGTCGCTACGAACTCTTCCCGCACGACCGCCTTTTGATTCAATTCCGCATTGTCGGCGCCGGCGGACGTCGACAAGTTTTCGAAAAAATAGGTAATCACCACGTCTAAAGTCTGTGCGATTCCATAAAGAACCGATGAGCTCACGCGGTTGGCGCCGCGCTCATATTTTTGTATTTGCTGAAAGGAAACTCCCACGGCGGCGCCAAGCGCAGTCTGTGACATCCTCAGCTGCTGACGGCGCCTTTTGATGCGCTTGCCAACCTCCTTGTCCACGCTTCGATTGGAATCCAAGTTTGGCGCCGAATGCCCTTCGACAAAAGCGACGGTGGTTGAGATTTTGTGCTGCATGAAGCGCTCCCCCGACCAAATGGTCTGATAGTCAGAAGCCGGGGAGTTCGAACAGCTGTTGGTACAGCCCCCATGGACTTTAGCGCGAACGCCTCTTTCATAGACCATGAGCTCCCCGACCAATGCTGGTCGCGAAGATGTTGCTTGAGAAAGCATAACCAAATGGGGGTTCGACGCCCCAAGACAACCAAGTTGCCTGGATAGTACTCTAGCAACCCGATTCACATTTGCAAAGAACTTTAAGACAAGGTCTTAACATCGACTACTAACAAGATTGCGGTCAAGCCATTTCAAACTCGGCCGTCCTTCGAACCATCTTTCTGTGTTTCGAGCACGACCATGCGCAGAAGGTAGCGCACAAACTGGAGGTCGTTATTTGGCGGATAGCGCCGGCAAAGCTCATCCACAACCTCCAGCAAGTGCGCGGTTTCCCTATGAACTACTCCAAACATAAAGCGGTGAGCTTCGCCTGCATCCATCAACGATTTGCTACGTCGGGCCACACTTGGTCCTCCGTTTACGCCGGCGTCGGAAAGCGTTCTTGGACGCCTGCGTCAAGAAGGTTGTCCGAAGGGAGCAAAGGCTGATGGATGCCGTATCTTTGACGATGCCGTTGCAAGAGATCGAAAGAAAGCTTTGCCGCCGCGAGTTGAACAGCCTTATTGTTCTCTACTGAGAAGCTTGCAAGAACACGAACCGGATACCCTCTTTTCTTCATCATTCTGACGAGTTGAGGGTAGGTCAGAAAGAGAATCTCTTTGACGTTTAGTTGCAGCAAACATTCGAGCACCCCCGTCATCAAAACATCTGACGCTGGGATGCCGTTGACCGATGGTGCATTCAGCGCTGTCGCGCAGCGAGTCCACTCAAAAACTTCCGGCCCTCTTGGCGGTTCCAGCGAAGCATCTCGATAGATATCAGTGGCGAGGTGTGGGCCTGTGGTTGGCAGAAGGCGTGAATATCCGACTACCGTGTCGTCATGCAGCAAGACGATATGAATGGCTGTCTCGTTGTCGAACCTATCGCGTTCCCGCCCATCCGGCCGACGCAATTCACTCCAACCTAGCTGCTCGACAAATCTGGTGTGCCTAAAACGCCAAATGCGCTCCATCAGTGCAGGATCCTCGTGTTCGTGAATCATGCGCAGCATTTTCATTTCTCCGGAGATTGCATTCAGAAATGATGCTACCTCGGATAAGCAAAATCTATTCGTAAATTGTCGTATTTTTCAGCGCTGCAAGCCGTGGCGAAATGCTTCCGCAATTAACTGCGCTCGGTTAGCCACCGATAGCTTCCGTTGCAAATTGACGATATGAGCTTGAACCGTCCGGTGAGAGCGCCCGGTGATCTGGCCGATTTCGCGGTCTGTCTTGCCGGCAGCGCACCAAGTCAAACATTCGCTTTCGCTCTTGGTAATGTGGACGCTCTGCTCCGGGATTGTTCGGGGCGCCGACAACCCTAAAAGTCGTGCGTGAGCGCTTGCGGCCACGATTTGGAAAATCCTGGACTCCTGCAGCGACAATGGTTCGCGCAGGCCGGCAACAGAGAAAAGACCGTCCAGCCCAGTTTTGGAGTGGAGAGGGATAGTCAGGCCCTCGGCCAGGCCAAAATCTCTCGCTTCGTCCATGATCCGCTTGCCTTTCGAGCCAGGCGATTGCCGCGGCAAGGATCTTGACCAATGTACTGGCGATCCGGACTGTCGCACATGGTTTGCGACAGGGTCGGCATGAAAATAATTCAGGTTAAGATAGCGGTTGAGCCAAGCACGCGGCCAGCGTTCCCAGACGAAGTAATTGTCGAGCCGTTCATGGGTGAGGGGCAAGAATGCCATAGCGAAATAGTCCAGGCCAAGATGCTCGTTGACGCGCTCGATGCTGACCAAGAGTTCAGGTTTGTCTTCCGCCTTCTCACAGGATGTGAGAAACTCACACAGAATATCCATCAGGAACTGTTCCATTGAGAATGACCTTTCCAAACCCAGTTCGGTGACAGTTGCTAGCGTTTCCGAATGGGGTGATGTCGCCGATGTCCATCAGTTTGCATTTCTGACGTTGCGTAAGCCTCCTGAAGCCGACTAGCCAAATAGAAGGATGTGTCCGGTCCTTAACTGTCGAGATGCTCACGGCAAATCGCTTCTACGATGTTCCTCAGAGCGGTCACCCGCTCGACCACCCAGTTCAGTTCCTCGTCCGTGATCGAATATTTCGCAGAATAACGGGCTTCTACGTAGGCGCGATCGATGCGAGAGAAACAGCGACGCGCAAATTTCGTATCCCGTGGCCAGGCTTCGATCAGCCTCGGATTGACGCGTTCGGCATGGGAGCGAAGCGCCGACAGGCGGTGAGATTTCGGGCTATACAGCGTCAGAACCTGAAGGACGCAATGATAAAGGCGCTCAATTACTTGGTGAAGATCAAAAGCGCCTTCGTTGACATAGCCCCGGTTAATCGCCTCCAGCGCGAGCTCGAAGCGGTTCGACGCGCTTGGAAACCATTGCTCAAAATAGCGCTGCGCCTCTTGCTTGGCTTCGTGCGGCGAAAGCTGCCTCGGGGTGGCGAGGGGATGGCCGGGCGCATCATAAAGGGCGATCCCGTCCCGAGCGATGTCAACGAAGAAAGGCCGGCCCCTTGCCAGCTGATCATTCACGTCGTGGAGAGAGTGAACGATAAAGTTCACAGGCGTTTCCAGCTGCTTGGTGATCGTCAGCTCTCGGATAAAACGCTCTGCGGCGGTTTCCCAGTATTCGGCGGCCTCCGCAGCGCTGTGTGCATTGACGACGATAAGCAGGTCATAGTCGGAGCGATAGCCGCTCTTGCGATCCTCGACCCAGCCGCCGCGCGCGTACGATCCGAACAGGATGATCTTCAGGATCCGCGCACTCTTGTGCTCGTCCTTCTGTTTACTTTTCCGTGCTGCCTCGAACTCGTTGAACAAGATGCGGGCGACCTCCGCCAGCTCTTCTTGCTTGCGCTGGGGCAGGTGATTGAGACCATCTATATGCATCAGGCATGTCCTAAGGGCTGTTCCTGAACCGAACCGGCTGCAAACGCGACGCTGCGATGCATTGAAGTTTCGCACAATCGAAAGATGTAGTCACTGGAAAAGAGAAGTTATCCACAATATGGATGCATCACTCCAGTCAAGTCCGGGAAAGCATCGACGTGACATCAGGATCTCTGCCAATTATCATTCTAAACGGCTCGCCGACTGAGCGGGGTAGAAAGCACGGAGCAGTTCTTTCTCGGCTCATCCACGCGAGGCTCCGCAAATTAAGACAATCGGTTGAGTCCTTTGAATGGCGCGGCGCGAAGTCCCTAGCGGCTAAATCCTTCGAGCAGATCGTGCGGGTTGCGCCGGACGTGGCGCTCGAACTGGAGGGCATCGCCGATGGCGCGGAACTTGCTGTACTCGACATCTACCTTCTTTCCTGTTTCGAATATTTCGCCGAAGGCCGCACGGGTTGCACGTCTGCAGGGCTGTGCACGCCGCAAGGCGCGATCCTCGGACAGAACTGGGATGCGCCGGCAGAGGAGGCCGGAGACATCGTCGTTCTCCTGCATGAGGATGCCAATGAGCGGTTCGTGACCGTTGCTTCGGCGGGCACACTCGGCTGGGTTGGCATCAATGGCAATGGCTTGGCGTTTGTCAACAATGACCTCATACTCGACTCGAGGTTGGACGGACTGCCCAGCCTTGTCATCCGCCGGATGATGCTGGGCGCGCCGAATGCAGCGAAAGCGGTCGATCTTTTGCGCCAAAACCCGCACATGTCAGGCCGCTGCTTTCTTGTTGGCGATGCCGCTGGAATTTTGAAAGTGGCGGAGGTCTCCCCAGGTGTCGGCGTTGTCGACGCGGCTGCTCAATCTATGATCCACACAAATCATCCCCTCTTCCCAGCGGTCGCAATGTGGGAGAATGGCGAAGCGGTTGCTCGCCTCTATCCATCCAGCCACGAGAGACTTCGCGCTGCAAGCCACCTGTCGCTTACCAGCATTGACGACATCAAGGTTCTATTGCGCGACCGAAGCGGCGCACCGGACGCTATCTGCAAATCGATTTCGGCGCGTGAAGCAACCGAAACCGCATTCTCAGTGATCTTCGACTGTGGTCGACGCGAGGTCCTCATTGCAGCGGGACGTCCGGACCTCTGTTCATATCAGCGCCTGAAGCTGCTTCAAGGTGCGGAAGTCTAGGCTGCCTGTGAATGCCCGCCATTGGCGCGGGAATATTGGGCAAAATGCGCGGCAAGCTCCTCGGCTCGGGCTTCACATTCCTCCGGTTGATAAGCATCGAGTTCGTATCCGAGGACCTCACGCATGACGCCAGCTGCATGTTCGGTAAAGCGCACGGTTCCGTCGTCATCGACGCTTTCGATGCCGTCGAAGCGCTGACATTGCCGGTTGATGTCAATCGCTTCGTCCAGAGTCAATTTAGCCGGCAGATCGACCAACAGGCCCATCGGTGAAATACAGACCGGATAGCCGCCCACTAAACCCAAAGGCCCTGGCGCGTGCACGACCTGCCCAGAACGCTTCGCAAGGGCCAACAGCATCGCGGTTGCTGAGGAAGCCGTCACCGATTGCCCGGCGAGACCCTTGACCCGTCGGTAGCGTCCTGCGACCAGCGAAAATAATGTGTCGTGGTCGATCTCGGCGCGCGGCACCTCCAACCCGTTCGCATAGACTGTAAGGTGGTAGGGCGCGCCGTCAGTACCGCCTGTGCTCGGCATACGATAACTTACATAATGTTGCGCAAAGAAGCGGATCTCAATCGCGCCTGGACCCAACCCGAGCAGATCCGCAGCTGCCAGCCGTATACCCGGCACTGCATTGGCAATGTTGCCAATGCCAATCGCCGGGGCCAAGCCCTCCGCGGCGAGTGACGCGTTAACGACGTCGGGATAGGAGGCATTGACGACGGTAGCCTGACTATTCGCCAGACGCACCGCCTTCATTAGCCTGCGGATCAGCACCTGATGCATCGGAGTCCAGATTCCGCCCCGTGCGGCGTCAAGCCTCTTGAAGGCTTCAACCGGCAGCTTAGTGATCACCCACCAGCTATGTAGCGTCGTAGCGTTGAAAATGATGTCGGGCTTTAGTCTGGCGATCGCGTCTGCCGTCGCGTCAATATTCATAAGGTCGATTGGCACGATGTCGACAGGCCGCGATTGTCCGAGGTTCAGGGCCGTATAGCGGGCGAGATTGACGCGCTGTAGGGCCTTGTCCACGTTACGCGCGCCGACCGTGAGGCTAAGGGCCGCTCCGCTCTGTAGCAAGAAATCCAAGACATCTCCTCCAAGGACTCCCTGCCCGAGGATCAAAATTTTCGCTGCCGTTCCCTTATCAGTCATCGTCAAACCTCCAAGTGCTCGCATAGATATAAAGAGAATTTCGTTGCATCAGAAGATTGCATTATGCAGCGAACCGACGTAGCTTGCAATCTGAAATATCTGCAGTCTCATAAATCAAGTATAGGTGGTGGCAATGCGGTTCAGGGATAGTCCTGAAATTGTGGTCGATCTTGATGCTATCGAGCAGAACTTTGCGGTGGTCAAATTGCTGGTTGGGACGGCAGTTGCCATCAGCGCAGTCGTCAAGAGCGACGCGTATGGCCTAGGCATTGATGAGATTCTCGATCCACTTTTGGCTGCAGGCTGCCGCAGCTTTTTTGTTGCAAATGTCTGTGAGGCGCTTCTTGTGCGGGAGCGACTGCGAGCGGCAGAGGTCTTTATTCTCGAAGCTGGAGCTATGGATGAAAAGGGCGTCTATGATCTCGCCGGCTTCATTCCTGTTTGTAACAACATGGCAGATGTGGATGCTGCATCGCTTAGCCATGGCTCATATGCCATCAACCTGGACACTGGCTTCTCCCGTTTCGGACTGAGCTTCCCTGAGTTGAGGGAGGTCGTCCACCGCAAACTGCCGGCGCCGGCGCTCGTCATGAGCCATCTGGCCTGCGCCGACGACCCGGTCAGCATTCGCAATCAGTTGCAGAAGAACCGGTTCGTGCAGATGTGCGGGCTCATTCCGAGTGCGCCTCGCAGTCTCGCTGCCTCCGCCGGGATATCGCTTGGCACCGATTATCATTTCGAGCGGGTTCGAATAGGGTCTGCCCTTTATGGGCTCAATAATGCTGGGCTCGACCCAAACCCTTTCGCCAGCGTCGTCTCACTGAGGGCTCGTATCGCAGACGTTCGCCTCGTCCATGCCGGCGAAACTGTTGGATATATGGGAACGTTTCGGGCCAGCCGGCCAACTTGGCTTGGGATCGTGGCAATCGGCTACGCTCACGGCCTAGCCTGGTCTTTGTCGAACAGAGCCAGTGCCGAAATAGGCTCCTATTTGGCGCCACTCGCCGGCCGCATCGCGATGGAATATGCCGCGATTGATCTGACCGACGTGCCGGCAACGCTCCACAGGCCGGGGCTCTGGGTCGATCTCGTCAATTCCCGGTTACCGCTCGAAGCGATGGCACGTGCAGCCTCAACCGTCCCGCAAGAGGTCCTTTTGCGTCTCGGGGCGTCATCGCGCCGCTTTTATCTTAGAAACAGGGCCAGAGGCGACGTATGACCGAAAGACGCCGCGCACAGATCTCGCTTGTCCTTTCGGCTACTGCCTTCAGCACAGCCGGCCTATTCGTGGGATTACTCGACAACATTGATGTCTGGACCATTCTCTTTTGGCGCAGCTTGTTTGCACTCGGCTTCACCCTGCTTTGGGCGATATTCCAGGTGGATGGCCGCGCAACCCTCGAGCTCGATCGACCGGCTCTTGCAGCGGCCGTTCTCTCGGCCGCCGCAACGCTCCTCTTCATTCCGGCCCTTAAACTCACGTCAGTCGCTGATGTCGCGGTTATTCACGGGGCGCTTCCCCTGCTGACAGCCGCGCTGGCGCGCATGATCGACAACGAGCCGGTAGGAGCGTTGACTCTCTGCCTTTGCGCAGCCATCACAATCGGCACTCTCGTCATTTTCGCCGGCTCGGCACCAACCGAGACCCGCTTTTATGGAGATTGTCTTGCCTTGGCCATGACTGCATCCATGGCCTTGATGACCATTGCTTTCCGGCGGTCGAAGAGCCAATCGGTGCTCGCCGCTGTTGCAGCATCGAACTCAATCGCAACGATGGTTGCTGCTGGATTCATGCCGAAGCACGCCGTTCCATCGGGGGCGCTCGCCATTCTCGCCACCTTTGCGTTCTTCCAGATGACACTCGGCCTCATCTTTTTTGCCGGTGGCGCTCGGCTGCTGGCGCCGGCCGAGACTGCAATCTTGTCGCTTACTGAAGTGCCTTTGTCTCCCCTTTGGGTCTGGATTGCCTTCGGTTCGCGGCCCCGCATACAGACGGTGTTAGGCGGCGGCCTGATCCTCGCGGCAGTTCTCGTTCATCTCTTTATGATCCGCTCGGTCGCCTCCGTGCCAATCCCACCACAACCAGATTGTAAGGAATGATCCCATGGCTAGGAACAGGCTGCCCGGCATCGTAAGTGTGGCCGATATTGCAACAGGCTTTCGCGGTGTCATTGTCGATGTTTTCGGCGTCCTCCATGATGGCGTTGCCGCTTTTCCCGATGCGATCGATGCCCTCAGAGGGCTTCGATCGCGCGGCATGCGAATCTGTCTGCTTTCAAATTCTCCAAGGCGATCGGCCGAGGTTGCCGCTCGCCTGAGCATGATGAAAATTGGCCAAGACCTCTATGATGGCCTGATAACGTCCGGCCAAATGGTCTGTGATGCCGTTTCCGGCGAGGGCCCGGTCACCGGTATGCAGTTCGGGCGGCGTTACCTCCATATTGGGCCAACCGACCTTTCCGGCCTACTCGACGGGCTCGGCCCTCAACCTGTCATCTCGGCAGCCCAAGCGACTTTTCTCCTCGCGACAGGCGTGCCTGACGACGGTAATGATGCCGCGCTCGCTTGCAGCCTTGCAGAAGCACGTGGGCACGGGCTCCCGATGATTTGTGCCAATCCCGACCTCGAGGTCGATATTGGCTGCCGCCGGATCGTTTGTGCGGGTACCATCGCGTTACGGTATGAGAACCTTGGGGGATTTGTCGCCCGATATGGCAAGCCCAGCTTTGCGGCCTATGCCCGCGCCTTGGACGTCCTCGGCCTGCCTGCCGGGGACGTTCTCGCAATCGGCGACAGCCTCGAGACCGATATCCTGGGGGCAAATCGTGCTGGGATCGCGTCTGCTCTGGTCATGACCGGAATTCATCGTGGTTTCGCCACCGAAAAGGCAGAACCCGACTGGAAGGGGCTTTGGCGCCTTTGCCGCCGCCACAGCGCAAAGCCCAAATTTATTCTGTCGACGTTTGATTGGAGATAGCCTATCGGCGCGGCGCCACCATGGCGGCGGCCGCGGTTCCGAGGCGTTGCTCTTCCAGCGGATTGAGCTTTGCCTCGATCTCGCGCACTTCCTTGGCGAGTAAATCCGCCAGCTCCGGTATGCGCTCGCGCGTCATCCGCGCACTGGTGAGATTGATCGCGATGGCCGCAATCGCATCACGACCCGGCGGCAGGATTGGGACGGCAATTGCCGAGATACCGGCAACGAGTTCGCCCTCGTCGAGTGCGTATCGCCTTTCTTTCAAAGTCGCGAGGTTATTCCTGATCTTTTGAACCGTCAGCGATCCGAAACTGCGGTAGAGCGGAGCGTTGGTCGACAGGATGACGTTGGCTTCCGCTTCCGGCAGGAACGCAAGGATGGCCTGGCTTGCCGGTCCTACGCCCATTGGAATTTGACCACCTATATGGCCGGTCAAGCTGTCGATGATATAGCTGCCTTGCTGCCGGTCAACACAGACGGTGTTGAAGCCCGCGCGCGCCATGAGAAAGACCGAGTCACCGGTGATGGCCGCAAGCCGCATAAGGGCAGGGCGGGAGACTTGACGCAGCCCCGTCCCGTCGGCCGCCGCAGCTCCCATGGCAAACAGCGCGAGTCCAAGCCGATACCGCTTTGTTTCTCGTTCCCGGTCAACCAGTCCGTGACGCTCAAGGGCGGTGACGATGCGGTGCACGGTCGGCTGCTTCAGGCTCATGGCCTCGCCGATCGCAGCCATCGATGCGCCGGTCTGCCCGATCTCACCAAGCAGCTTGAGGATCGCGACCGACCTGTCGAGCAGCTGTGTTCCGGTTACTGCGATCTCTTCTTTCGCCATGGATTTATCCCGATTCACGCTTGTGACGGGATTCCTATATCATGGCGCGGTTGTAAACAGCTATGAGGCAGGGCGGAGTGCCGCAAACAGCTCCTCGGGTGATCGGTGGATCCCCAAACTTGAGGCAGCCTGAATGAGGGCATCGATTTGCGGCTCGCAAAGCGACGCTTCTGCGGCCAGCCTTTGGAACTTGTTCTGACGCTCGGACGAGGAAAGCGGGTTTTGCGGCTCCCCTTTCGGGAGCAGAATCTCGATCGTTTCCACTTTGCCCTCCGCTGAAATCGTCACCCGCGCCGGCGTCGTCGCTGGGAAGGCGTCACGATAGGCGTCGCTGCTGACGAGACGGATCCGTTCTGCAAGAGCGACGACATTGGCGTCGCCAAGATAGGTCTCCTTCATCGGAAGAAGTGAGCCTGGGCCATGTACCAGGGCCAGTGCAACGCAGAACGGGATGCTGTACTGCGCCGCTTCAACTGATTGCGGCGCCGCCTGGTTCGGAAGGGTGAGCGCACGATCGAAGGTTTCCACCAACACGACGTCGATATCGTCGGGCCTGAGGTGCATTCGCGCCGCCAACGCCACGGCCCCGTCGATCGCCGCATGCCCCCAACGGCAGCAGCTGTAAAGCTTAAAGTAGGCACTCTCGATTGCCCATGTTTCTCCAAACGCGCCGAGAAGCCGCTGCCGGTCATATGTGGTCACATCATCAAGTATGTCTATCGGTCCACGGTGACCGGCAGCCGCGAGACTGACGGCCTGTAGCCCGTTCGCCGTCGCCCAGGGAATTCCTTCCTTGACCGTGTGTCCGAGGCGGGTCCAACCGGTCGCCGCCTGTGCAGTGGCAGTCTGCCCCGCGATCGATAGCGCATGGGTCATGACCGAGGTTGATACGCCCAACAGCCACGCCGCCGCCGCCGCAACACCAACACCACACCAAAGACCCGTGTCAGTGGTGCGCAGCCGCGTAATGTCCCTTGCCGCAGAGACGCGAACGGCGACCTCGTAGCCGATCGCTGTCGCAGTGAGAACGCGACTTGCGCTCGAGCCTAGTTGCTCGGCAATTGCCAATACGGCGGGGACGACGGCGGCAGCGGGATGACCTGACGCCAGCCTGTGCCCATCGTCGAGGTCGAGAGCCGCGGCATAGCTTGCATTCACGAAGGCGGCACCGGCGCTGGTGACGCGCGCTGTTGAAAACCAGATTGTCGAATGTCCGTGGCCCCATATCTCAAGCGCCGCCCGCTTTGATGCTTGGCCACCGTCCGTCGTAGCCCCGGCTGCGGCGACCCCAATCGTATCAAGAAGCGTTTGTCGAGTGGCCGCATAGGTTTCGTCCGGCAAGGCAACGACCGAAATGCAGTCGGCCGCAAGTTGTGCCAGCGCAAAGGGCTCAGCCACGATCTCTTCAGCACTCTCCTGGGTAGCATTCAAGTTTCGAGCACCCCTCGCTAGAAGTCGTTCTTTTGAATTACTTTCGATGTTGACATCCATAATATGGACTAATAGCGTGTCAACTGAAATCGCCGAGACTGGGGAATAAACATGATAAATACAGGAAGCCGGGGGTGTGTAAGGCTGCATTTGAACCAGCGCACACCCATACGCATGACCGTTGACGACCAGCAGGTCGTTGCCAGGGAGGGCGAAACTGTGATGACGGCTTTGCTAGCCAGTTTGGCTTACGTTCACAATTTTGAGTTTTACAGCGAGCGCCGCGCCGGTTTTTGTATGATGGGGGCATGTCAGGATTGCTGGCTTTGGCGCCGCAACGGAGAGCGTCTCCAGGCATGCACTAGCCTGGTTGAACAGGACATGAAATTGTCTACTGTGGCGCCGGAGACGGTTCGATGATCGCGCAAGATCCCGTCGTTATCATCGGGGCAGGACCGGCAGGGCTCGGCGCGGCAAAGGTGCTCGCTGAAGCCGGCCTGAGGCCGGTCGTGATTGAAGAAGGGCGACATCCCGGCGGCCAAATCTTCCGCATGCCGCAGTCCCAGCTGTCGCGCGACCTGAAGACGCTTTACGGTTTTGATGCGCCCCGGGCGCAGCGGTTTCGCAACGATGTCGCAGCAGTCGAACCGGCCATCGACTATCGTCCGAACACCCTGGTATGGGCTGCAGAACGTGGGACACTGCATCTCCTGCGCCAGCAGCAAGTCACTGTGCAGACCTGGTCTCGCCTAATCATTGCAACCGGCGCGACGGATCGTATCATTCCAATGAAGGGCTGGACAACGCCAGGGGTTTTCAGCCTAGGCGGCGCCCAGATAGCCCTGAAAGCCGAAGCCGCGATGATCGGTCGTCGCGTCGTGTTCGTTGGAACTGGCCCGCTGCTTTACTTGGTCGCCTATCAGTATGCCAAGGCGGGCGCGAAGGTCTGCGCCGTTCTCGAAACAGGCAAGCCGTTCGACGATTTTACTTTGCTGCCAAACCTGATGTCCGGGGGAGCCGTTTTTGCAAAGGGCCTTTACTACATTGCCTGGCTTCGGGCGCGAGGCATTCAAATCTGTACTGGCGTTATGCCGATTGAGGTCACAGCGACGAAGGGCGAGCAGGCGAGCGGGCTCTCTTACCTTCATAGAGGTCGCAACAAACACCTCTCATGTGACGCCGTAGCCATCGGTTATGGGCTGAAGGCGGAGACCCAGGTCGCGGATTTGGTTGGACTGGATTTCTATTTTGATCACCAGCACCGGCAATGGCTGCCCGTGGCGGATGCCTTTGGAAGGTCCTCGTCGCCCGACGTCTACATGGCCGGAGATGGACTGGCGATCCGTGGAAGTGAGATTGCCGCTTTGAGCGGGAGAGTTGCAGCGACGGCCCTTCTGAACGATGCCGGATATTCACACAAGCGAGATGCCGATAGCGACCGTCGCGCGATCCAACGCAATGGTCGATTTCGCGGCGCGCTCGATCGCGCCTTCGCCTATCCACATCAGATCGCTGCGGGCCTGCCGGACGAGACGGTTGTGTGCCGCTGTGAGGGTCTGACGGCAGGTGCAATCCGTCACGCGGTCAGCACCACCGGAGAGGCCGACATCAACCGTATCAAGGCATTCTGCCGCATCGGAATGGGACGCTGTCAAAGCCGACTTTGCGGCCAGACGGCTGCAGAGCTGATTGCCGCGTCCGCCGCGATCGACATCGAACGAGTTGGCCGCCTGCGTGGTCAGGCTCCGATCAAACCGGTCGCTTTGAGCGACCTGGCGGTGCGCCGATGAGAACATTCGATTTGGCCATTGTCGGTGGTGGTCTGGCCGGTTGCTCGACGGCTCTGCATGCTCGACGAAAGGGCGCCTCGGTACTGCTTTTGGAACGCGGCCGGTGCGGCGGCCAGGCAAGCGGGGTCAACTACGGCGGCGTTCGTCAGCAGGGCCGCGCGGCTTTTGAACTTCCATTGGCGCGTCGCAGCCGATCGATTTGGGGAGACCTCCAAAGCCTCATCGGCTCGGACTGCGAATTCCTTGCAACGGGACATCTCAAGCTGGCACGCAATGATGCCGACATGACAGAGCTCGTCGCGCATCAGGCATTGCTGAAGACCCATGGCATCCATGTAGACATTCTAGACCGGTCAGATTTGCGCCGACGCTATTCCTACATCGCCCCAGGCTATGCCGGGGCTTCCCTCTGCGCCGAAGATGGGCAGGCCAATCCGCGTCTTGTCGCACCTGCCTTCGCCCGCGCTGCGCGATCGCTCGGAGCCGATATCCGCGAACAGAGCCCAGTCGAGGGAATACAAGTCAATGACCAGGAATTTTTGATCACTCTGGCGAACGATCCGCTCCCCGTAAAAGCGCGCCGGCTGGTCAATACCGCTGGCGCTTGGGGTGCGACGATTGCCAACCATCTAGGAGACCAGGTTAACGAATACGTCATGGCCCCCAACATGGCCGTCACGGAGCCGATCGCTCCATTGATCGGGCCGAATCTCGGCATTTGCGGCGGAGACATTTACATTCGTCAGACACCGCATGGCAGCGTCATTTTCGGGAGCGGACTTGGTGACGCTGACCGGGATCGCCTTCGAGCGCGGCCGAAAGCGGATGTGACGATGAACGCCGCGAGAGCAGCGATCAAAATGGTGCCTGAGCTGGCAAACGTTCTCCTATTACGGAGCTGGACTGGCATCGAAGGACGGATGTCCGACGGACTGCCGGTCGTCGGACCGAGCGATAGAATTGCCGGGCTCTTTCACGCTTTTGGCTTTTCCGGTCACGGCTTCCAGCTGGGACCCGCCGTGGGAGCCGTGCTCGCCGAGCTCTGCCTCGATGGCTCTTCGCCGACACCACTCAAGGGGCTCTCCATTTCCCGGTTTGCGCAGCGCGCGACTACCGCGGGCGCTGATCGGCCAGCCAACCATTCCTGAAACGGTCACCACAACAAAGGGAACAGACATGCAACAGCTCATCTACAAATTTCTCGCAGGTATCATCGGAATTGCTGCCGGGCTCCACCCCGCGTTGGCAGGAGCGACCGATCCGGCCTACAAGTTAAGCGAACCCGGCTTGCTTTCCGTTGCCATCACTGGCGACATGCCCGGCCTGGTCGCACGGGACGGCAAGCTTACCGGCTACGACGGTGACATTCTGCAGATCGCCACAGAACGACTTGGGCTGACCATCAAGCCGGTGAGGATGGAATGGTCAGGAGCCATCGCGGCCGTGCAAACCGGGCGCGTGGACATCATTGGCGGCAACGTCGCCTGGACGCAACAGCGTGCCGAGACATTGTCTCTGACGGATCCAAGCGGCTATTTTCAAAATGGAATCACGTCGAAGAAGAGCTCCGGATGGCATACATTAAAAGACCTCGAGAACCGGAAAGTCGGCTCGATGACGGGCTTTTCGTTCCTGCCCGAGCTTAGAAGGATCAAAGGTCTAGAGTTGTCGCTCTACGACAGTTCCGATGCGGCTTTGCGGGACCTGCTTGCCGGCCGCGTCGACGCTCTCGTCGGTGATCCGCCCGTGATCGACTATGCCTTGTCCAAGAACGAGGACTGGGGCCTTGTGAACTTGCCGTTCAGTGACAACAACCCGGATTATCCACTTCTGACCGGCGTGGGACGGCAGTACGTCTTCGGTTTGTCAAAAGACAATGCTGCTCTTGCCAACGCGCTCAGTGCTGAAATCCGCAAGCTCTGGACGTCGTGCGAGGTCAAGGTCATCGGTCAACGCTACGGCAACCTGAACGAGGCCAACTACGTCCCGTCGGCGGAGAACTTCAGAGCCGGCGTGGATCGTGCTTCCGACTGGAAAGCGCCCGTGTGCGGTCGCTAGTTACCCGTCGCGGCCGGCGTATCCGGTCGCACCCATTCCTTGCGATGCACGGAGGCAGTTATGACCGCCGATATTCTCCTTGATGTCACCAACCTCGGCAAATCCTACGGCAATCTTGACGTTCTAAAAAATGTGTCATTCACCTTGCAGCGCGGCGAACGCATCGCACTGATCGGTCCCAGCGGCTCAGGGAAATCCACCTGTCTTCGGGCAATCAATTATCTGGCTCCGCCGACAGCTGGCGAAGTTCGGCTGGAGGGACAGGTGATCGGCCGATGCCGGGATGGACGCCTGATGACCGATCGCGAACTTGCCCCTCAGCGTGCGGAGATCGGGATGGTGTTTCAGCATTTTCATCTGTGGCCGCACCTCAGTGCGAAAGACAATATTGCGCTTCAACCACGCAAGGTTCGTGGGTTAACGAAGTCTGAGGCGGCGGAGCTTGCTCTAACACTCTTGACCAAAGTTCACCTCGGACACAAAGCCAACGAAATGCCGCACCGCCTGTCTGGCGGCCAGCAGCAGCGTGTGGCGATTGCTCGCGCTCTTGCGCAGCGGCCAAAGCTGCTTCTCTTCGACGAGCCGACCTCGGCGCTCGATCCCGAACTTGTTGGCGAGGTTCTGACAGTCATCAAGGAACTCGCAGGCGAGGGCAGGGCGATGGTTCTGGTCACCCATGAGATCGCCTTCGCGCGAGAAGTGGCCGACCGCATCGTGTTCATGGATGGCGGCCGGATCATCGAAGAGGGCCCGGCAAGGATCGTCCTCGACAATCCGCAGGCTCCTCGGCTGAGACAGTTTCTTGCAAGCCTGTCCGAGAGGGAGCGCCGCAATGGATAGCTCACTGCTAGAGGCAGTCGTCACGGCTTTGTTGTCGGGCGCCTGTGTCAGCGTCGAGGTGACGGCCGGTGCGCTCACAATGGCCCTGCTGATCGGGCTTGGCCTTGCGACAACCACTTATCTCAGCCGTAACCCACTTGTCGCCCTGCTCGTTCGTGCGTATGTGGAGGTGCTGCGGAACGTGCCAAGCCTGACCTTGCTCTTTCTCCTATATTTCGGGCTTGCGGCGCTTGGGCTGCGGCTCTCCTCCATGTGCGCTGCCATTGTCGGACTTGGCATGATCGGTGGCGCGGTCGCCGTTGATATTTTTTGCTCCGGTTTTCAGTCAGTCCCATCAGGACAAGGCGAAGCGGCAGCTGCGGTAGGGCTCACACCATTCAAGGCCTTTCGCTTGATCATCCTTCCGCAGGGCCTGCGGCTTGCCTTGCCGTCGCTTGGCAACTATGCAGTCGCCCTCGTCAAGGATACTTCGCTCGTCGCGGCAATCGCCGCGCCCGAGGTGATGTTCAATTCAAGGCAACTGGTGAATGAGACGTTTCAAACTGCTGCGATCTATGGTGCAGCTGCCATTCTTTACCTGATTTTGACGATGGCCGTGACGCAGACTGTGTCTCTCATCGAGCGCCGGCTGGAGATTGCCTGATGTTCGTTCAAACCATAGCCGCTCACATCAACGACTGGGCACCTCGCATGCTGGTGGGCATGCGGTTGACCCTTTCACTGACTGCGGGAGGATTTGGCCTAGCGTTCGTGCTGGCGCTGTTTCTCGAATATCTTCGATCCCGTCGCTCTTGGGTGCCGCGCTTGTTTGCTCGCCTTTATCTCGCGATCGCGCGCGGCGTGCCAATCCTGGTGATCCTGTATGTTCTCTATTTCGCCTTGCCTGGGACCGGCATCACCCTTCCAGCGCAGCTTGCCGGAACAACTGGCCTGGCCTTCGTATACGCCGCCTATCTCGCCGAAGTCTTTCGTAGCGGTCTGAATGCAGTTCCGGATGGTCAACGCGAGGCCGCTCTTTCGAGTGGACTGACGCCGTTCCAAACATTCCGTATCATTCTGCTGCCGCAGGCACTCAGGTACACCTTGGCGCCTTTATTGATTAATCTGATTTCACTTCTCAAGGATAGTTCGATCTGTGCGCTGATTGCAGTGCCGGAATTGACGTTGGTGTCCCGGGAAATCATGGCAGAAAGCTTCCTGCCCCTGCAGGTGTTCGTGCTGACCGCAAGTTTTTACTTTTCCTTGGCATGGCCGACTTCTCTTATTTCCCGGGCAATCGAGCGCCGCCTTAAACAAGGCTCCTCGAAACAGGCCACGTTCACATCAACGGCGCTGGTGCCTGAAGCGGCTCCGGCGCAGTGAAGGGCTTGCGCAAACCCGCCTGAGAACTGGACCTGAAAGAACGGTACGGACAAGAGTAGAAAACGGAGTGGGTACGAAGAAATTGATTAACATCGAGGCTCGTCCTGATTCGCCCCAACAGTCGGCGCACTTGTCGCGTGCTTAAGCCCAAAACATACGGCGCAGATACCAGAGTCGTTCCCCCATCAGTAACCTTCGACAAAACCTCGATCCGCTGCAGATAGCGCTCGCTCATCGCAATCAATCCCATCCGCTTGTCTCCTGCGTCATCAAACGCGGGGAGTGTGACATTCCAATTTTGCAGAAACAGGGCACTTCAACTTTGCGGTTGGGGAATCGACGCGCCGAAGCGCATCATCACCGACAACGGCATTTCGCGGTTGCCTCTCGACGAGCGGATCTTCGAATGGGTTCTGGTCGGCGTCGCAACGAATGTCTGTCTGTTTCCTCCGCACCACCGACTAGCGTCAAAAAAGGTGGTCACGCCGGAGGATCTAATTGGGGAATCGCGCATTGATATTGAACCCCAGTTTGCTTCCCATCAGATGAATGTGAACGCCATGCGTCACATGGGCGCCGAGCCAGATATCGCGGTCGAGTACGATGCAAATGGTCATGATGCCGGTTTTGTTGCGGCGGGTGTCGGCATATCGGTCACGAACGACATCGTTGCCAGAGAATATGGCCGCTTTGGCCAGGAGTTCCGCCGCTTCGAGCCAGGCGCGGTTTACCACTATGTCGTCTTCTGGCAAAAGGATCGGCAGCTAAGCGATGGACTATCCTACGCCCTGGAACAATTGGTGGAAGCTTTCTCGGAATGGCCTGCCCCTGAAAAGTGATCCTTTTTGAAGTATGGCTCGTGAGCCGAAGGAGGACATTGAAATGGCTGCAAAAAGACACACGGCGGAAGAGATCGTCACGAGTCATCGTAAACTTAACGACCGAGGACAAATCCGCCCCCAAGCGCTTGCTTTTCAAATGGCCTGAAGGCGAGCGATATCACTCCACATTTGCATGGCTGTGTTTCGCAGCTCGCGATGGCGGGCTGATGAGATATCGTGACGGGGGATGTGGAAAAGATTGGCGATCGGATCGTGGATGGCAATCACTTCGGCGGGAAAACGGTTGCGACGGTAACGAGGATCACGTGCAATTCTGGTCATGCTGCTACATCGCACGTTGTCTTCGATGGTTCATTAACGTTACGATGCCCTATCGATACTTGCTGACTTCAAACGATGCGATGCGTATCGTGCCGTTTCTTAATTTCGACCCGGAAGACGTGCCCATCTAGTCAAATTCTCGACGCGATGCGCTCCTCAAAGCCAATGTCTTCGGTATGCTGCCATCGAAACAGCCGCGGTACCTTGCGCTGTCGAACCAGGTCGGCTCGCCAATCAATCAAGCCTGCAAAGGAAGTCGGAAACAGTCTTCAGGCAGAGATCCTTTTCCTCGACATGCGGCATGTGGCTGGAATTCTCGAAGAGCACCCAGTCGCAATTTGGTACCCGGCTGATGTAAGGTTCGACCACCAGTGGGGTTGCTTCGTCGTATTTCCCCGAAATCAGCAGTGTGGGGACATTGATCTGGTGCAGGCGATCTTCGATCGTCCAATCTCTCATCGTCCCTATGACATGGAATTCCGTCGGACCATTCATGTTGCGGTAGACGGTATTGTCCTCGTCCATGATGGCAAAGGTTCGCGCCACCTCCGCCGGCCACGGCACGACACGGCAGACGTGACGGTCGTAGAAGACGCGGGAAGCGGCGACATATTCCGGATCGGCTAAGGTTTGCGCCAGCTCATGCCTGAGCAGGGTGTCCTGTATGTGCTGAGGCAATTCCAGCCGCAGACGATTGGCTTCCGAAACCCAGGTGTGCATATTGGCCGGCGAATTGGCGATCACCAGCCCCTTCAGGCCGTTCGGTTGTCTGACCGCATGTTCGGCGCCGAGCATACCGCCCCAGGATTGGCCGAGGAAAGCGTAGCGCTCCTGAATGCCGAGATGTTTCAGCAGCGCATCGAGTTCGTCCAGGAAAAGTGCAACCGTCCAGAAATCGGGCCCATTTCCCGGCAGGCGAGTCGAGTTGCCGTTGCCGAGCTGATCGTAGTGAATAACCGGTCGGCCATCGAGTGCAGCGATATCCTTGAAGGCATCGACGTAGTCATGGGTGCAGCCTGGCCCGCCGTGGGCGACGACGAGAGGAAGCCTGTCCGTCTCCAGCGATCCGGTAACACGATACCATGTCTGGTATTCGCGAAAAGGCAGGTAAGCTTCTTTAGACGTCACGGCGGCCACGGGCATCTCCATCTTCGCAAGCAGTGATGGAGAGCATAGCGTGGGCCGAAAGCCTTCGGCAGCTATCACAAGTTATAGGATCGCCGGTCGTCGAGCAGGCGGTAATGCGTGGCGCGCACAACGGCCTGCGTGCGGTTCTTGGCGCCGAGCTTCTTGGCCGCTGCGTTCAGGTGCATGACAACCGTCGGCACCGAGCGCTGGATGATCCGTGATATTTCCTTCGCGGAAAATCCTTCTGCCGAATGGCGCAAGCATTCACGCTCCCGATCCGTCAGGTGCATCTTGCCGACGTTCAGCGCTGCTGCGTCGAAGAGAGAATAGGCCGCCTCGTGAAAGACGTGCGCGAGCAGTCCGAAATCGGCGATGTGGCGAAATGCGTGTTTTTCGAAATCCTTGCTTTGCCCAAAGCTGACACCGGTCACCGTCGCATAGTCGCCACGCGGCATGTGAACGGGCACGGTCACGCCGGTCGACATATCGCGCTCGCTGAGATAGCGGGCGACGGGCTCGCTCTCCTCGCTCATAAAACGGTTGATAAGCGTGCCGGCGTTCCTGTCATAATTCCAGAAGAACGGCGTCGACGTGCGCAAGGCGACCTGCTGCACCGGATCGAAACGGAAATAGCCGCGATCACACCAGTACTCGTGCATGTCTTCGGAGATATTGCGCAGCTTTAGAAGCGACGGGATCATGATATCGCCGTTGAGATCGTAGGGCACCGGCGTGTAGTCGTAGATCAGTGCCTCAAAGCCAAGATTTTTCATGGCTTCGAATATCTGGTCGATCCGCCCATCCAGCGTCTGGTGGGTCGTGAACTTCCGTCTGATCGTCCCAATCTCGTCAAGCATAAGCGGCTCCGTCAGGCATTCATCCGCCACCCTATCACTTCTTATAGCTGGTATGGACAGCGGTTTCCGGTAAAAATTTAGCCATGCCCAAATGTTGAGCAAGAAGAATCTTCGCTTGGAGTAAATTACATGTGGCGCGAGATGCAGCCGGACGAACGCTACGAGGTCGAAGTCGACGGCTATCGCGTCGTCGCCTACAGCTTTGGTAGCGGCAGCGAAACCGTCTTCTGTCTCAATGGTGGCCCTGGCCTTCCCTGTGACTATCTGCGCGAGGCTCATTCCTGCCTCGTCGACAAGGGCTATCGCGTCGTGGCGTTTGATCAGCTTGGCACAGGGGCCTCCGACCGGCCGGACGATCGCGCGCTCTGGACCATCGGGCGTTATGTCGAGGAGACTGAAACCGTCCGGCAGGCGCTGGGGCTCGGCAAGGTCCATATGCTCGGACATTCCTGGGGCGGCTGGCTCGCGATTGACTATGCGTTGACCTATCCCGAATATCTTAGGTCGCTCATTCTGGAGGATACTGTCGCCGATATGCCGCATCTGGTCCTGGAACTGGAGCGACTGCGCGCGGCCCTCGGGCCAGAGACGGTAGCGATGATGCAAAAGCACGAAGCCCAGGGCACCTACGGCCATCCTGAATATCTGGCTGCCGTTACAATTCTCAACTATCGCCACGTCTGCCGGCTGCCGGAATGGCCGGCTCCTGTCAGGCGCTCCCTCGACGACTGGAACATGGGTCCCTATGCCACGATGCAGGGACCGAACGAATTTCTCTACATCGGCAATCTCAAGGACTGGAACCGCATTCCCGATCTGCCGCAGGTGACGGTGCCGGTGCTCATCACCACAGGCGAGCATGACGAGTTGACGCCGGCTTGCGCGCTCAGAATGAAACTTGCGCTCCCGAATGCGGAGCTGAAGGTTTTTGCCAACGCCAGCCACATGCCATTCTATGAGAACCCCGGGGACTACTATCCAGTGCTCCTCGATTTCCTGTCACGGCACAAGGCACTGTAATGCAGGAACATCCGAGCCAAAATCGACGAAAGCAAAGGGGCACCAGCCACGATGCATCGCTATAAGTTCGTATTGACCCGCCCCCTGCAGTTCCTTCCGGTTCTCTTCGGCATCAGCGTCATCACCTTCATCCTCGTGCGCCTCATTCCCGGTGATCCCGCCCGCAATATTCTCGGCACCCGCGCCACGCCGACGGCGATCGCCAACATCCGTGCCCAGTACGGCCTCGATCAACCGCTATGGCTTCAATATTTCTATTTCCTGCGCAATCTGGCCGATGGCGAGATGGGCAAATCCATCCTCTACAAGATCGACGTGCTGAAGCTCATCCTCACCCGTCTCGAACCGACGGTGGCACTGGTGCTTTCGAGCGTCATCCTGTCGATCCTGATTGCGCTTCCGATGTCTGCACTCGCTGCCCGCAACAGCGGCCGCGCGCCTGATCACGTTGTCCGTATCCTATCGACCTTCGGTATCGGTTTTCCGCCCTTCTGGCTCGGATTGATGCTCATCATCCTTTTCAGCGTCGACCTCGGTCTGCTTCCCGTCTCCGGCTACGGCAGTACGATCGTCGAGAAGCTTGGGCATCTCGTTCTGCCGAGCCTGACGATCGCGTTGTCGCTATCGACCGTCCTCACTCGCAGCCTGCGCGCCGCGATGATCGAGTCTCTGAAATCCGATGTGGCAACCGCGGCACGTGCCCGTGGGATGCCCGAGGGCATCGTCTTCCGGCGGCATGTGCTGCCCAATTCGATTGTGCCGACCATCAATCTCCTCGCCGTCAATATCGGCTGGCTGATTGGTGGAACAGTCGTGGTCGAAAGCGTGTTTGCTCTTCCCGGCATGGGGCAACTTCTGGTGCGCGCCATCTTCTCCCGCGATTATATGGTGGTTCAGGGTGTCGCCATGGTCTTTGCCTGCGCCACCGTGCTCGTCAATTTCATTGCCGATATCGTCACCGTCGCTGCGGATCCGAGGGTGAGGCTATGAGCGTCGAGGCTATCGCTCCTCTGGCGTTGGGCTGGCGCCGCTTCTTCAGGAAACGGCTGACGCTTTCAGTTGGCGGCGGAATATTGTTGTTCTTCCTGCTGCTGGCGATCGGCGCACCCCTCTTTGCACCCTATGATCCGATCCTGCAGGGTGGCGACGTTCGCCTGCAGGCCCCATCCTGGCTGCACCCCTTCGGCACCGACAATTTTGGCCGCGACATTCTTTCCCGCGTCGTCTGGGGGACACGCATCGATCTGCAGATCGCGGTCATCGGCGTCGTCTTTCCGTTTGTGATCGGCACCACGGTCGGGACGATCGCAGGCTTCTTCGGCGGAATCGTCGACGCGCTGTTCATGCGCCTCGTCGATATCATCCTGGCGTTCCCTTTCCTGGTTCTAATGCTGTCGATCATTGCCATTCTCGGTCCTGGTCTTGGCAGTTTCTACATCGCGATGGCATTGGTCGGGTGGGTCTCCTATGCGCGCCTGATCCGCGCCCAGATGTTGATCCTTAAAAGCAGTGACTACGCAGTTGCGGCCGTGAGCCTCGGTTTTAGCCGTTCGCGCATCATGTTTCGACACCTCCTGCCGAATGCGATCGCGGGGTCGCTGGTTTTTTCGATGTCAGATGCCGTCCTGGTTCTGCTGAGTGGAGCGGCGGTCAGCTATCTCGGGCTTGGCGTCCAGCCCCCGCTTGCCGAATGGGGCGTGATGGTCGCCGACGGCCAGAGTTTCGTTACGACTGCGTGGTGGATCACGCTTTTCCCGGGCCTGTCCATTGTCTGCCTGGCCTTCGGCTTCAGCATGCTCGGCGATGCGCTTGGCGAACTTCTGGGAGTGCACGAATGAGCGCTCCCGTTCTTTCCGTGCGCGACCTGACCGTCAGAGCATATCTCGATGACGGTATCCGCACGTTGATCGATGCTGTTTCGCTCGACCTGTGCCAAGGTGAAATCCTTGGCCTAGTGGGCGAAAGCGGTTCCGGCAAGAGCCTGTTCTGCCGATCGCTGGTCAGATTGCTGCCCTCTTCACTGCTGAAGATTGAAAGCGGATCGGTGCTGATGGGAGGGCGCGATCTCACCCGGATCAGTGGCGCCGAGATGCTGAACGTTCGCGGCGGCAAGATCGGCATGATCTTTCAGAATCCGACGAGCCATCTCGATCCGGTCATGAGGATTGGCGAGCAAATCGCCGAAGGTATCCGCTTTCACCAGGGGCTGAACGCCCGCGAGGCGCGCACTGCAGCTACCGAGATCCTCGCACAAGTCGGTTTTCCCGATCCGATCCGGCAATATGACAGCTACGCCCATGAGTTTTCTGGCGGCATGCGCCAGCGAGCGATGATCGGGGTGGCATTGTCCTGCAATCCGAAAATCCTGATTGCCGACGAGCCGACGACCGCGCTCGACGTCACCATACAGGCGCAAATTCTTCGGCTCCTGATGGATATTCGCGACGAACGCGGCCTCTCGATCATCCTCATTACCCACGACCTCGGCATCGTCGCCCAGACCTGCGATCGAATTGCAGTGCTTCGCGGCGGCCAGCTGCTCGAAGAGGGCCCCAAGCGCAACATACTCTCGAATCCGCAGGACCCATACACGATCAGCCTGATCGCCAGCCATCCCTCAATGCCTGACGGGATGCCGACTGGTGCAGACGAAACAAAGCCGGCGCCGGGTATCAAACCGTTGCTTGAAGTCGACGACCTCTATGTCCGGTTCGCCGTCGGCGGCAATTTATTCAAAGGTCGCGCCAAGACCGTGAGCGCCGTGTCGGGCGTCAGTCTCCGGATCCTGCCGGGCGAGAGCGTCGGTGTCGTTGGCGAGTCGGGCAGCGGTAAGAGCACGCTTGCCCGTGCCATTCTCGGGCTGACACCGCTGTCCTCCGGCCACGTCACGTTCGACGGCGTCGATCTCGCGCAGCATAAGAGCGCAGCCCTTACCAAGCTGCGGGGCGAAACCGCGATGGTGTTTCAGGACCCCTACAACGCTCTCAATCCACGCTTGAGGATCGGCGACATGCTTGCCGAAGTGCTGAAGGTTCAGGGGAAGATCAGCACCGCAGATATTCCCGCGCGGATCGGCGAACTGCTAGACCTTGTCGGGCTCGAACGAGAGTTCGCAAGCCGCAAGCCGCGCAGCATGAGCGGCGGCCAATGCCAGCGCGCCGGCATCGCGCGGGCGCTGGCTGTCGATCCGAAGCTCATCATCGCCGATGAATGCGTCGCCGCCCTCGACGTGACGATCCAGGCTCAGATCATCGATCTGTTCCGCGACCTGAGGCGGAAGATGAATCTGACGCTGATCTTTATCGCCCATGATCTCGCGATTGTGCGCAATCTCTGCGATCGCGTCGTCGTCCTGTATCAGGGCGAAATCGTGGAGGAGGGTTTTTCCGATGAAATCTTCACCCGGCCGAAACACGCCTACACCGCAGCCCTCATCGCCGCCATTCCCGACATCAATCCGGATAAGCCGCTCCTTCGCGCCATCGGCGGCGAACCAGAATTCATGACGCAGCAACCAATCAAATGCATGCAATAACAACAAGGGAACGAATTCATGATCAACAGGTGGAAGACAATCGGACTTGCAGCCATCGTGGCTGGCCTCACTCTCAGCGCAGGTTTTGCCGAAGCGGCAGGCGTATTGACCATCGGTCGTCGCGAAGATTCGACGACATTCGATCCGATCAAGACGGCGCAGAATATCGACAACTGGGTTTTCTCGAACGTCTATGACGTGCTTGTGCGTGTCGATAAGAACGGCACCAAGCTCGAGCCCGGTCTCGCCGAAAGCTGGACTGTCTCCAGCGACGGCCTGACCTATACCTTCAAGATCCGGGACGCCAAGTTTTCCGACGGTTCGCCGCTCACGGCAGAGGACGCGGCCTACAGCCTCCTTCGCATCCGCGACGACAAGGCTTCGCTCTGGAGCGATTCCTACAAGGTCGTCGATACGGCCGTTGCCACGGATGCCCGTACGTTGACGGTCAAGTTAAAGAACCCGTCGGCACCATTTCTTTCAACCCTGGCGCTGCCGAACAGTTCGGTAATCTCCAAGAAGGGCATGGAAGCGCTCGGCTCGGACGGCTACAGCGATAAGCCGATCGCATCGGGCGCCTTCGTCGTCGACGAATGGCGTCGCGGCGACCGCGTCATTCTAAAGAAGAACCCTTTCTTCTGGCAGGCCGACCGGGTCAAGCTCGACGGCGTCGAATGGATATCGGTACCGGATGACAACACGCGAATGCTGAACGTGCAGGCAGGCCAACTCGATGCTGCCATCTTCGTTCCTTTCTCCCGCGTCGAGGAATTGAAGAAGGATCAGAACCTCAACGTCGATATCGACCCTTCAACCCGCGAAGACCATCTTCTCATCAACCACGAGCACGGTGCGCTTGCCAAGAAGGAAGTCCGCCAGGCTCTGGACATGGCGATAGATAAGAAGGCAATCATCGACGCGGTCACCTTCGGCCAAGGCCAGGTTGCCAACTCTTACATTCCGAAAGGCGCCCTCTACTACTACCCTGAAAACATGCAGCGACCCTATGATCCGGAGAAGGCTAAACAGACGTTGGCCGCTGCCGGCGCTTCCGATCTGACGCTGAACTATCTGCTGAGAGCCGGCGACGAAGTCGATGAGCAGATCGCAGTACTACTACAGCAGCAGCTTCAGAAGGCAGGCATCACCGCCAAGCTCCAGAAGGTCGATCCGAGCCAGGAGTGGGACATGACGGTCGCCGGCGACTATGACATCTCAGTTAACTATTGGACGAACGACATTCTCGATCCGGACCAGAAGACGACCTTCGTCCTCGGCCACGACTCCAACAACAACTACTCGACCCACTACAAGAACGAAAAGGTGAAGGAGCTGGTCGCAGCAGCCCGTCTGGAACTCGATCCGGTCAAACGTGAACAAATGTATGTCGACCTGCAGAAAATGGCCAAGGACGACGTCAACTGGATCGATCTCTACTATAGTCCCTATATTAACGTCTCGCGCAAGAACATCGACAATTTCTATCAGAACCCGCTTGGCCGTTTCTTCCTGGAGGATACGGTGAAGAATTGAGCCGAGTAACGCCGGGCACAGAAATGTGTCCGGATCGGTGGCCCGCGCAGGCCCCCCCCAATAGATCCGACAGTTAGTTTTGTGAACGCGGGTTGCGACCAATTGCGATCGTGGCCCGCTCTCGCCGGCTGTTGAAGAAGTTCCAATGGGCTCGATGCCGTTTAGATGCATCGGGGCAAACACGGACGGTTTTTTCTGTTTGGCCGTGAAGGAGAGGCATAGATTCCTTTAATCTAGTATTTTTATAGACAATATTTGGAGCAACCTTGGAGAGGAAAGCCCATGGCAGGTCTCAAACTCGTCGGTATAGCCGGCAGCTTCAACCGCCCGTCGAAGACCCTTGCGCTTGTGCGGCACGTTGCCGAACGTGCGAGCGGCCAATATGGATTTGTGAACAGGACCTACGATCTCCACGATGTCGGTCCGTCGCTCGGCGGGGCCTTGTGGCGAAAGGATCTTGACGATCAGGCCAAGCGCGTTATTGACGACATCGTGCACTCCGATGCCTTGATCATCGGCTCGCCGACTTACAAGGGATCTTATCCCGGTTTGTTTAAGCACCTGATCGATCTGATCGACCCGCAAGAGCTTCGAGGCAAGCCCATCGTCATCACTGCAACGGGTGGGGGCGACCGGCATGCGCTGATGGTCGAGCATCAGCTTCGGCCACTGTTCGGTTTCTTCATGGCCCATTCGTTGCCGACAGCGGTTTATGCATCCGACCGGGATTTCACCGACTACGAGGTGTCGTCCGAACCACTCTACAACCGGATCAGTGACGTGGTTGCCGAACTGGCAGCTTTCTTTCCGGAGGCCAGTCGAGCGTTGGCGGCGGCAGAATAAGGAGCGGCGCGGTGGATCGGCATGAAGACGCTGAGCGGAATGACGCGAACAGGCCGCTGGCAAACGAACAACCCTGGAGCGTCTCCGACTTCGCACGACGTTATCGTCTGGCGAAAAGAGAGGAAAACCGCCTGCTCATGCTCTACGGGCCTATGGCACCGTTTCGTGATCTTCTTACCACGGCCCGACGTCATTTGTTGACTTCACAGTGAGCGGAAACACCGGTCGCTGAAAGAGATGGAGATTCGCAAAAAATTGGGGGAGGGACGACTGAGGCCGATCGCTTCGTCTTCGTCCGCTTTTGCGATGTGAGGTGAAAATCCACATGTCCGACATCGTCGATGACCTATTGCATCTCAGCGAGGACCCGAACTCTGATCCGAAGTGTTATCGGAGGTAAACCATAAAGCGTCTGGTGCTCGCGCTTGCGAAATGGCTGATCGCGGGGTCGGCCTAGACGAAGCGCAACATCGTGCCTCGATCATGCAGCTGGCGTCGATCGTCGGCGATATGGCAGGCAAGATTGTCCAAGCCGACGATCTGACGTTTTCGGCAATCGTCAAGGAGGCCGCGACGCTCGTCGTGAGGCAGCAGCGGCGTCAGACTGAAATGACCAGATTTACGATGCATTGACGCGTGACCGACCTCCGAGAGCAACAAGCAAACGAAAGACAATCGACGAGGTGCATTTTCTATGCCCGGTAGATCAAAGATGGCCCTGACGGATGAGTTGGTTTCGCTCAGTTTCCGATTGGAAGTGGATCCGGGCCTGGAGCCCCATCGAACACCGCTCAGCGAAGGCGAGTTGGAAGCCCTCGCAAAACGGCTTCTTGATGAGTCAAAGGGCGAGCCGCTTTGGATTTTTGCCTACGGATCGTTGATCTGGAAGCCGGACTTCAATGCCGTCGAGTCTCTGCATGCTACCGCAAGGGGGTGGCACCGATCATTCTGCCTGAAGATGACACGTTGGCGAGGATCGCAGGCGCAGCCCGGGCTGATGATGGCTCTCAGTCCGGGAGGTCGCTGCAACGGCGTCGTCTTCAGACTAAGTGAAGATGACCGCCTCGGCCAGATCCGACGAATGATCCGTCGAGAGATCGGAAGTGTCGATGACATTTCGACTGCTCGCTGGATCCAGGTCGAGACAGCAGATGGAACTCGAAGGGCGCTGGTTTTTTGGGCTGGACCAAAAGGTGAGCGCGTTTGCCACAATCTGCCGTTGGAAACGGTAGCCAGTGTACTTGCGCGAGCTTGTGGCCACATGGGTTCGTGCGCCGAATATCTGTACCTTACGGTCAAGCACCTGGAAGAGTGGGGCATTCGCGATCGAAATCTGTGGCAACTTCAAAAGCTGGTCGCTCGTGAAATCAAAGTTATCCATAGCCAAGAATATCAGAGAGAGCGGCTTGGCACTGCCAATATCGCGTCGCATGCCGCGTGCTCGTGACGTTTGGCCGGCGCCCGATCTGGCTTTACACGCAGGTGGCTTTTTCCCCTTCGCCTCCCTCAAAGAGAATTCCGTTTCTTATAATCTATTTTATCTACTGATTTTATAGACTAAGTTTTGCAACTCCGCGAAGGGAACGGACGATCAATGTCCTACCTCCTCAGTCTTCTCGACAAAAGTCCAATCGAACAGGGCAGTACAGCGGTAGACGCTTTACGCAGCACGGTGAGGCTCGCCGTCAGGGCGGAGGAACTCGGCTATCACCGCTTCTGGGTCGCCGAACATCACAACATGGCCAATCTCGCGAGCTCCGCACCGGAAACGCTGATCGCTTACTTGCTTGCTAGTACTACGAAGATCCGCGTCGGCTCCGGTGGTGTGATGCTCCAGCATTACAGCGCTTACAAAGTCGCCGAGACCTTTAATCTTCTGGCGTCGCTTGCACCCGGTCGGGTCGACCTCGGTGTCGGCAAAGCGCCGGGCGGCTTCCCGCTGTCGACACGCGCGCTGCAGGCGGCAGTCGATCCAGCCAGGAAGCCCGAATTCGGGGACCAGCTTTCGGATATCAATACCTACCTCGCTGCCGATCCAAACTACGACGGCGCTCAGGCAACCCCTTTCCCGCCGACCGCACCCGAACGCTTCCTGCTGGGCGCTTCCGTCGAGAGCGCGAAGCTTGCTGCGGAGAAGGGTTGGGAACTTGTTTTCGCAGGTCATCTGAACGGCGATCCGGAAAATCTTCGCAAAACCTTTGAGGTGTACGAGCAAGCGTCGGGCGGCAAGAGCCCCATCCTGGCGCTCAATGCCTTTGCCGCTGAAAGCGTGGAGCATGCACGCCAGCGTGTCGGCGATCTCCGCATTGTCAAGATTTTCTTGCCCAACGGTCAGACCATCAACGTCGGCAGCGAGGAACAAGCGGCCGAATTCGCGCGACAAGCCGGTATCACCGACTACCGCACCGAGGAAAAGGTGCCAAGCGTGTTGCACGGGACTGCCAAACAGATCCGCAAGGAGTTGGACGACATACACCGCCGATACGGCGTCAAGGAATTCATTCTCGATACGCCGGCGCTGACGGCCGCCGAACGCTTCGCGTCGATCGAGTTGCTCGCCAAGGAGCGGCTATCCCTGGCCGCCTGAATTTGCCTCAAAAAGGACTGATCCCATGGCTCAGAAACACGTCACATTCGGCATCATGCTGCAAGGCCCCGGTGGCCACATGAACGCCTGGAAACATCCAAGCGGCCCGGCCGATGCCAGCGTCAATTTCGAGTTCTTCGTCAACACCGCCCGCAAGGCGGAAGCGGCAGGCATCGCTTTCGCCTTTGTCGCCGATGGTCTCTACATCAACGAGCAGTCGATCCCGCATTTCCTCAATCGCTTCGAACCAATCTCCATCCTTTCGGCGCTTTCAGCCTCGACTTCGAAGATCGGTCTGGTCGGCACGGTCTCGACCTCCTATAGCGACCCATTTACGATTGCCCGGCAATTCGCAACGATCGATCTGATCAGCGGTGGTAGGGCAGGCTGGAATGCGGTGACCTCACCGCTAGAAGGTTCGGGCCGGAATTACAGCCGCGAGCATCCGGAACACGAGCTGCGCTACGAGATCGCCGACGAATACCTCGATGCCATCAAGGGCCTCTGGGATTCATGGGACGACGACGCCTTCATCCGTGACCGCGAAGCGGGCGTCTATGCCGACAAGACAAAGCTGCATCGGCTCAATCACAAGGGCCGCTTCTTCCGCATCGAAGGGCCGCTGAATATCGGCCGATCCAAACAAGGACAGCCGGTCATCTTCCAGGCAGGGGCTTCGGATTCGGGTATCCGGCTTGCGAGCAAGCACGCCGATGCCGTCTTCACCAATGGCGGTCCGATCGAAGAGGCGCAAGCCTTCTATCGGCAGCTCAAGGACAGCGTGATTGCCCATGGGCGGTCGGCCGCGGAGGTCGGCATTTATCCTGGCATCGGCCCGATCGTCGGGGCGACAGCTGACGAGGCGGAGGCCAAGTATCAGGCAATCCGCAACCTCGTCACTGTCGAGGAGGCGCTGCTCTATCTCGGTCGCTTCTTCGACCACCACGATTTTAGCGTTTATCCGCTGGACGAGCCATTCCCCGACCTCGGCGATATCGGCCGCAACAATTTCCGCGCTACCACCGATCGTATCAAGAAGACGGCGCGCGACAAAGGGTTGACGCTGCGCGAGATTGCGCTCGACGTCGCCACCCCACGGACCAAGTTCATTGGCACGGCGGTTCATATCGCCAATGAGATTGTCCGCTGGGTCGATGGGGAGGCTGCCGATGGCTTCATCCTCGGCTTTCCCGTAATCGCCGAAGGTTTTGACGATTTCGCGGAGCACGTCCTGCCGATCCTCGAGAAGCGCGGCTATTTCAACCCGGTACTCAAGGGCGAGACGCTGCGTGATCATCTGGGGCTGCCTTATCGCGAAAGTCGCTATGCCGCGAAAGAAGAAGTGCAACATGGAAAGGCCGTTGGCGCATGAGCGTCGGGGAAACCACCATGAACGTCATCGCTCCTATCAGCGGCTCAAACGATCCCGTCGAGAGCGGGATTGCTGCCTATCTCGACGAGATTATCGCACTGCGCCGCGACCTGCATCAATATCCGGAGCTCGCCTTCCAGGAGCGCCGAACGAGCAAGATCATTGCCTCCAAGCTTTCCTCCTGGGGCTACGAGGTGGCGACGGGCATTGCCGGAACCGGCATCGTCGCCACCCTCAAGCGAGGAAGTGGAGAGAAGCGGATCGGCATTCGCGCAGACATGGACGCGCTGCCGATCGAGGAGGCGACGGGGCTCGATTATGCCAGCAACAATCCTGGCGTCATGCATGCCTGCGGCCACGACGGCCACGCTTCGATCCTGCTGGCCGCGGCTCGCTATCTTGCAGAAACAGGAAATTTCAACGGCACGCTTCGATTGATCTTCCAGCCGGCCGAAGAGATCGGCGCTGGCGCCCGGAGGATGATCTCCGAAGGCCTGTTCGAGCGCTTTCCGGTCGATGCCGTCTTCGGGCTGCACAACTGGCCCGGCGTGCCGACAGGCCAGTTCGGCTTTGTCGAAGGCGCTGCCATGGCCTCGGTCGATCAGGCAAACATCAGGATTGTCGGCAAAGGTGGCCATGGGGCCGAGCCCCACCGCGCCATCGACCCGGTTCTTGCCTCTGCGTCGTTCATTACAGCGCTGCAGAGCGTGGTTTCGCGCAACGTCGATCCGCAGGAGATGGCGGTCGTGACAGTCGGCTCGATCCATGCCGGATCCGCCTCGAACGTCATTCCCGAGAGCGTGGAATTGAAACTCACCATGCGCGCCTTCAACGAGCGCGTCAGGGAGCAGTTAAAGGAACGAATTCCAGCCCTTGCCCGTGCCCAGGCCGAAAGCTTCGGCGCGTTAGCGGAAGTGGACTACAGGCTCGGCTTTCCGGCGCTGACCAATCATCGCGAAGAAACCGCGTTTGCTCGCGAGGTTGCGATCGACACCTTCGGTGGAGCCAAAGTCGAGATCGATTTCAAACCGCGCACGGCAAGCGAGGATTTCGCCTTCATGCTGCAGGCGCAGCCCGGCAGCTATCTCTTCGTCGGCAACGGCGACAGCGCCCCATTGCATAGCGCCCACTACAATTTCGACGACGTGATCATAGCCCCCGCCGCCCGCTACTGGGTGCGATTGGCCGAAACCTTTCTCCGATGATGTCAGCAGGATTGGTGAATGAAATGAGCGATACTTTTCTCTACACAACGCCGCTTGATCTAAGGGCAAAGCCACTGATCGACGAGCTGATCCATGAATATGACAGCCGCTATGGCACCTATTTCAATGCCGAGGGTGCCGCCGCTGAATTGAACCGCTATCCGCCTGAAGCCTTTGCGCCGCCCGATGGCAATTTCCTGCTGTTGATCCGCGGTGGCGAGACCATCGGCGGCGGCGCATTCAAGCACTATGACGAGCGAACGGCCGAATTCAAAAGGGTCTGGACACGCTCGGATCTGCGTCGCCAGGGGTTGGCCAAGAAGGTTCTGATCGAACTGGAATACCAGGCCGCACGGCAAGGATACGAGCGCGTCTATCTGACCACCGGTTTCCGCCAGCCTGAGGCGGTCGGGCTCTATTTGAACTACGGCTATACGGCGCTGTTCGACGTCAACGTCGATCCTGAAATCCACAAAACGCTGCCTTTCGAGAAGGACATACGGCATCTCGCCGAACTGCGCGCTTTCGAAAGCGAGGGCGCGGAACGGCAACTGCGTCGCGCAGGCGGAAGCATCTGAGGCGGGCTGGAGAATCCATAAAGGGGAAAGCATCATGGCACTGACGACAGATTTCGCGGGCATCGAACCTGGCAGCAGGATCGCCGAACCAAGGCAGGACTATTCCCGTTATCGAATCGTACCCGCTCGCCATCCCGGTCGGTTGGCGGGCAGCATATTCGCCACGCTGGTCATCGTCGCGGTGCTCTATTCCACCTTCACCAATCCACGCTGGGGTTGGGGGGTCTTTTCCCAGTGGTTCTTTGCCGAGCCTGTTCTCGTTGGCCTTGGCAGGACGCTGCTCTTGACGGTGCTTGCAGCCTTTTCCGGCTCTATCCTCGGCACAGCTCTGGCGCTCGCTCGCGTGTCCAGGTCGCCACTGCTTTCCGGCCTGTCCTGGGGCTATATCTGGCTGTTGCGCTCCATACCGGTGATCGTGCTTCTGCTGATATTGAATAACCTCGGCTACCTCTACGCGACGATCACGATCGGCATTCCGTTCACAGACACCGTGTTCATCAACTATCCAACGGTGCAGTTGCTTACCCCCTTTGCCGCCGCCTTCCTCGGCCTCACACTCAACCAGTCGGCGTTCTTCGCCGAGATCGTGCGCGGCGGCATTTTGTCCGTCGATCAGGGGCAGTTGGAGGCAGCCTCTGCGCTCGGCCTGTCGCGCCGCCGCCAGGCTTTCCGCATCGTGTTGCCGCAGGCCATGCGCTCCATCCTGCCGACCGGCTTCAATGAGCTTATCGGATTGGCGAAGAGCACGTCGATGGTCTATGTGCTGGCGCTGCCGGAGCTCTTTTATACGGTCCAGGTTATCTATCGTCGCAACCTTGAAGTCATTCCGCTGCTGATGGTAGCAACGGTCTGGTACCTGATCATCATGACGGTGCTGTCGATCGCCCAGCATTACATCGAGCGCTATTTTTCTAAGGGCGCCGTTCGCAATCCGACGCCGCTGCCCTTCCAGGCATTCTTCCGACGGTTCCGCCAGCCGCTGCCGGGCATCAGTGCGGGGAACGACACCGTGTGGAAGGTCGGCTTCCGGGACGCGGCAGCCCTCAGGGCAGCAGGTGGCGCCGTGCGCATCCACGGTATTTCGAAGAGCTATGGTTTGCTCAAAGTGCTGGACACCATCGAACTCAACCTTCCCGCAGGCAGCGTCACTGCCATCCTCGGCCCGTCGGGCTCAGGCAAGTCGACGCTGCTGCGTGCGATAAACCATCTCGAACGTGTCGACGACGGCTTCATCTCGGTCGACGGCGATCTCGTTGGATACTCTCAGAAGGGCGACACGCTCCACGAGCTTAAGGAGAGCGACATTCTGAAGCGGCGCGCCGATATCGGCATGGTCTTCCAGAACTTCAACCTCTTCCCGCACTTGACCGTCCTCGAAAACCTGATCGAGGCACCGATCCAGGTGCGCGGGTTAAGCCGTGAGGCGGCTATCCAGCTGGCGCTGGAGCTGCTTGCACGTGTCGGCCTCAGCGACAAGATCAACGCCTATCCGCGCCAGCTTTCCGGCGGCCAGCAACAGCGCGTTGCGATCGCCCGCGCGCTGGCGCTGCGCCCCAAAGTTCTGCTCTTCGACGAGCCGACCTCGGCTCTCGATCCGGAGCTGGTCGGGGAAGTGCTCGACGTCATCAAGGAACTTGCCCGCACCGGCACGACGCTCGTCATCGTCACCCATGAGGTCGGCTTTGCCCGCGAAGTCGCCGATACGGTGGTCTTCATGGAGGGCGGCCACGTTCTCGAAGTCGGTCCGCCGGCCCGTGTCTTCAACGAAGCTCAACATCCGCGTACCCGCGAATTCCTGGCCAAAGTTCTCTAGCAGCCAGGCTCGCCCAGAAAACGCCGGCCGCGACCGGCGACCGGAACCTGACGTTTACAAACACAACCAAGAGATGAAATGGAGACGGAAAACATGGCATTCTTAAGAGCAGCGAAACTTCTGATGGCCGGTGCATTTGCGGTCGCAGCACTTGGCATTGGGGTCATCAATGCGGCCGACAAATTCGACCTCAGCCCCGATACCTCGAACCGCGTTCGCGCCGAAAAGGACGAGGCGGCGGTCAAGGCAATCTCGCCTGACTTCAAATTCGTGACGCCCGGCAAGTTTACGGTCGCGGTCAATGCTTGGGATCCGCCGATCGCCACCTATGCGACAGATGCATCGACCGTCGTTGGAGCCGATCCCGATATCGCGTCGCTTCTCGCCGATGCGCTCGGCCTGAAACTGGAGGTGGTGTCGGTTGCATGGGCAGACTGGCCGCTTGGCGTTGCCTCCGGAAAATACGATGCCGTCATCAGCAACGTGACCGTCACAGAGGAGCGCAAAGAAAAATTCGATTTCTCCACATATCGCAGGGACGTGCTCGGTTTCTACGTCAAGTCCGACAGCAAGATAACGTCGATCAAGGAGCCGAAGGATGTGGCTGGGCTCAAAGTCATTACCGGGGCCGGCACCAATCAGGAAAAGATCATCCTGGAATGGGATCGCCAGAATGTCGCTGCCGGCCTGAAGCCTATCGAGGTGCAATATTACGACGATCGCGGCGCAGCCAGTCTGGCACTTCAATCCGGACGCGCCGATGTCGAGTTCAACCCCAATGCGACACAGGCTTACAGCGCTTCGATCAAGGGCGACAGAAAGCTAGTTGGTGTCGTATCCGGCGGCTGGCCGTTGACGGCCGATATTGCGGTGACAACGCGCAAGGGTGCCGGTCTCGCCGATGCGATCACGCTTGCACTCAATGATCTGATCGCGAATGGCAAATACGGCGAAGTTCTGAAGCGCTGGAGCGTTTCGGCCGAGGCTGTCGACAAGGCACAGACCAACCCGCCCGGCCTGCCGAAAAGCGGTTCGTAATCAGCCGTAGTGCGATTGGCCGGCTCGCGCCAAAGCGAGGCCGGCCGTCTACAGTGATGTGGAGACGATCATGACAAGCACACCGGCATTCCGCCCATGGCCATTCGTATTGCTGATAACGGCGCTGACCTCTTTTGGCACCGCCCGTGCCGGAGATCTGAGCTTCGATCTGAGCCCGGAGCAGCCGGGGCGCATTCATGTGGGGCGGGACGAGACGGCAGTTGCCGCTATTCCCAGGGACTTTAAGTTCGTCACGCCAGGCACATTTACCGTTGCCGTGGCGCCAGGCGGTCCACCGCTTGCGACTTACGCCACCGACGCCAAGACCGTGGTCGGGGCAGATCCGGATATCGCCTACGCCATTGCCGACAGTCTGGGACTTAAGCTGGAACTGGTGCCGGTCGCCTGGATCGATTGGCCGCTGGGTCTCGCCTCGAGCAAGTACGATGCCGTCGTCTCCAATGTCGGCGTCACCGAACAGCGTAAGGAAAAATTCGATTTCTCCACCTATCGTCAGGGTCTGCACGGAATCTATGTCAAGTCCGACAGCAAGATCACCTCGATCAAGGAGCCGAAGGACGCGGCGGGTCTGAAGATCATCGCCGGCGCCGGCACCAATCAGGAGCGCATCCTGCTGGAATGGAACAAGGAGAATGTCGCCGCCGGCTTGAAGCCGCTGGAGCTTCAGTACTACGACGACGACGCGGCGAGCCTTTTGGCGCTGGCGTCCGGCCGCGCTGATGTGATCGTGCAGCCGCATGCACAACTCGTCTACATCGCCGCTCGCGACAACACCATTAGGGGTGTCGGCACGTTGAGCGCCGGTTGGCCGGATCGATCCGACGTGGCGGTCACCACGCGCAAGGGGAGCGGTTTGGCCAATGTACTGACCGTCGCCACTAATGACCTGATTGCCAGCGGGACCTACGGGAAAATCCTCGATCACTGGCATCTGTCCGAGGAAGCGTTGCTAAAGTCGGAGACCAATCCGCCCGGCCTGCCAAAATATTGATTGGCCAACGGGAGTGATGACATGAACCACCGCAAGCTGTCCATCAGCCTTATCGGCTTCCTGACGCCCGGCAACTATCCCGACGATGATCCGCTGTCGGGATTGGAGCAGACACTCCAGCAACTGCAATATGGCGAGAACTTGGGCTTCGACAGCGCCTGGGTCCGCCAGCGGCATCTAGAGCCCGGGATTTCGTCGGCGAGTGCCTTTCTCGCGGCGGCGACGCAGCGGACCAAACGGATACAGTTGGGAACCGCGGTCATTCCGATCGGCTATGAAAGCCCCTATCGGCTGGCCGAAGACCTAGCCACCGTCGATGTCCTGTCGCGGGGGCGGCTGAATATTGGCGTCAGCGCCGGGCGGCCGCTGCACGCCGACCTGATCGCGCCGCTGGTCTTCGACGGCGACTGGACCGGCTACGACTTTTCCCATGACCGCGTCCTGCGTTTTGCCGGCAATCTGCGCGGCGCCTATCTTGGCGACGACGAAACGTTCATCAAGACGCCTTTCGGCCCGCAACGGCCGCGCCTGCAGCCCTATGCCAAGGGCCTGATCGACCGGATATGGTATGGCGGCGGATCGTTGCGGTCCGCCGATTGGGCCGGCCGCAACGGCTTCAATCTGCTGATTGGCAATGTGACCACAGGCGAGGGGACCGACGATTTCCACGTCGCCCAGTCGCGCCAGCTCGAAACCTATCGTTGCGTTGCCGAGACCAGGCGTCGCGTCGCCCTCGGGCGCGTGATCGTGCCGTTCGACAGCGCTGATGCAGCCACGCGTCGCCGTTATCGTGATTATACCGCCGGGCGTCACGAACGGACTCTATCGCCGCAGGGTGAGCGCCGCACCTTGTTCGCCGGCGATATAGTCGGGACATCCGATGAGATACTGGAGCGGCTCTTCGCCGACCCGCTTCTATCTGAGGTCAGCGAATTGCGGCTCGAACTTCCTTATGAATTCGAGCACGAAGAATACCGCCAAATCCTCCACGACTTCGTGACGCTGATCGCACCAGAACTCGGATGGAGTGCCCTGCCCGAGATCAGGGCCGCTTCCTGAGATGCCACCGAGCGACGGCTGAGAGCAGCAATGGATTGCAACATCTACGCAGAGGAACGATTATCCGTGACGAAAACCGTTGAATACTTCTTTTCGATCGGCTCCCCATGGTCCTTCATCGGTCTTGACGCCTTCCTCGATCTGGCGCGCAAGAACGATGTCGAAGTTAAGCCCTACCTCACGACAGTGGTTGAGGAGAACGGCGGTATCTTCTCGCGCGACCGTCCGGAAGCGCGCCGTGCCTATTGGACTCGGGATCTGAAGCGATGGGCCAAGCTCCGCGGCAAGAATCTATTGCTGGACAATCGGCCGCAGCTTTCCGATCCGTCGCCCGCCTCGCTATCCGTCATCGCGCTTTATCTCGACGGTGGCGATTGGCCCACCTTGACGCGCACGCTGCAGGAAGCGTTTTGGGTCCGTGGCGAAGACATCGGCCTATCGGACGTGCGCAAGACGATTGCTGATACTCGCAGCTTCGATGGTGCCGGTTTGCTGAGGCGTGAACAGGACGAGGACGTGAGGGCCAAGTGGGCGTCAGACCGTGCCCATGCGGTGCAACTCGGCGTCTTTGGTTTCCCGACATTCCGACACGACGGCGAACTCTACTGGGGACAGGACAATCTCCCTTTTCTCGAACGTCATCTCGCTGGCGAGCAGTTGTAGCTTCCCTTTCCTCGGTCTAGGGCGGGTGAGCAACAATGTTCCCATTACTACATCAAATTGATAGACATTATCTTGTTTCGGCCGTCGAGCTTGCTAACACTCGATCATCGAAACAGGGGAAATCAAAGTTGAGCGCAAGCGATACTACGAGAAACGTGGTCCGTACAGAATGGCCAACTGTGGCTCTGATAGTCACCATTTACGGAGGCTTCCTGGCGTTAACGTGGTGGTGGCAGTCGCTTCCGCTCGTACTTGTCATCGCCGCCGGTGGTTGGTTGATAGCATGGCACTGCTCGCTTCAGCACGAGGTGATCCACGGTCATCCGACGCGCAGCCAAACCGTCAACGACGACATCGGCGCAATACCCCTATCGCTTTGGCTGCCCTATGAGATTTATTGCGAAGCGCATCTCACCCATCATCGCGACGAACATCTGACTGACCCGATCGAAGACCCGGAATCCTCGTATTTTACGCGGAACGCCTGGGAACGGATGGGTCGGATAGGTCAAGCATTGGCCCGCTGGAATACTACGCTGTTTGGGCGGCTGGCGATTGGACCGGCTGTCATGATTTTGAGTTTCCTGGCGCAGGAATGGCGATATCTAAGAACTGGAAAGCCTGGTCGACGAAAGATATGGGGCTTCCATCTGCTTGGGGTCGCCATCACGCTGGTCTGGGTCTGCGCGATCTGCAAGATGCCTCTGTGGCTTTACGTGTTCGGCTTTGTCTATCTGGGTGCCGCACTAACCCGGCTCAGGTCCTACGCAGAGCATCGCTACTCCCAGCATGTCGACGAGCGAACGGCAATTGCCGAGAACAGCAGGATCTTCGGGCCGCTGTTCCTGTTCAATAATCTGCATGTTTTGCATCACCTGCGGCCCGGCATTCCCTGGTATCGTCTTCAGGCCGTTTATACAGAAAACCGGGAAACACTGATCCTGTCGAATGGCGGATTGGTCTACAACGGATACCTGGATATCGTGGCGCGATTTTTCCTGCGGTCGCACGACGATCCGAGACATCCGGAGCACGCTTGATCGCGCCCGATCGGTAAGAATTCGTGGCACCGGGCCAAAACTTCTTGCTCTTGTCAGTTGGATCGCGCTCGATCGGCTTGTTGAAAGAAGCTGTTGACGGCGAAGCGGTAGCGCTCCGGTCGAACGTAGAAGATCGAGTGTTCGGCCGCGACGTTGTCGGCGAAATAGGAGGTGCGTTCCATGATGAGAAGTGCAGCACTCCTCGGCACAAGGAGCACAGATTCCAACTCGCGATCGGCGCTCTGGGCGCCAAGCGTCACGCTTGCCCGCTCGAGATCCTGCCCGATGGTGTCAGCGAGAAGCGCGTAGGCCGGCCGGTTTTCCACCTCGTCCCTCGAAAGGCCCTGCAGCGCGGCCGGGAGGAAGCTGCGGCCGAGCGCAATCGGTTCGTTGTCGACGAGGTGAAGACGCTCAACAAACAGGCAAGTCTCCCAACCGGAACCAAGTGTGGCGGCGATTTCAGGCGGCGTCGCCTGCGATTGCATCGAGAGAATCCGCATGCTGGCCTTCAATCCCTGCAGCAATAGGGATTCGTGAAAGCTCCGCAACGTGTCGAGCTCATGCCGCACCTGCTTGCCGGCGACATAGGTGCCTTTGCCCTTGCGTCTTTCTATAAGCCCGCAGCCAGCCAATTTGTCGAGAGCGAGGCGGACCGTGACCCGGCTGACACCGAACCGTGCGCCGATGTCGGCTTCGGACGGCAGCCGTCCCGATGGATTGAAGCGTCCCCCGGCAATTTCATCGCGAAGGGTCGCAGCGATCTGCCGGTAAAGCGTCGTGGCATTGTCTCTGACAAGCGGCATGGACTTGAATTGCTTTCTGATTTCACGGCCGAAAGGCAGCATTTTTGGCCTTGCACCGCTGATGGACGGTAATGTCGATCGGGCGCTTGCGCAACATGTATTAAAATGTATTATCGCGGAACCTCTTTGTCTATTGAATTAGTCAGCTATGAATCTTGTCGCAGATAACTGTTCTCAGCCCATCCTCGCGGCGCAAGGCGTCGGCTTTGCCTATTCAGGCGGGCGCGAGGTGTTTAGAGACTTTTCCCTCTCGACCAGGCCCGGCGAATTCGTAGCCCTGCTCGGCCCCTCCGGCTGCGGCAAGACCACACTGCTGAACCTGCTTTCCGGTTTCCTCAAGCCGACTAGCGGATCGATCCGGATCAACGGTGAAGTGGTCCTACCGGAGATGGCCGCACTTGGCTACGTCTTCCAATCTGCAAACCTCTTCCCGTGGCTTTCGGTGCTGGAAAACGTGCGTTTCGGATTGCGGATGGCCGGACGCTCGAATGCCGCCGAGCAGCGGGAAAAAGCGCGTCGCTATTTGGCTCTCGTCGGCCTCGAAGACACCGCGGACGAGCTGCCACACCGGCTGTCCGGCGGAATGCGGCAACGCGCGGCGCTTGCCAGATCCCTTGCGCTCGAGCCTAGCTTGCTGCTGATGGACGAACCCTTTGCCGCACTTGACGCGATCACCCGTATCAACATGAACGAGGAATTGCTGCGGCTCTGGACCGAGCTCGGTCAAGCCATCGTTTTCATCACGCACGACATCGATGAAGCAGTATTTCTTGCCGATCGCGTCGTTCTCCTCGGCCTGCCGCCCAACGGCATCGACAGCGAACTTGCGATCGACTTGCCGCGCCCGCGCAATCGGCTGAGCACGCGTCTTTCGCCTCGGTTCGCCGAATATGGCGAAGAGCTGATGCGTCGCATCGGGTCGCTCACCAGCACCGGGCTTCCCAACTCGCAACAACTTCAATCGGGATCACGTTATCATGCAAGTCTTTGAGAGAATGAAGCAGGGCCTTCTCGCGGCAACATTTGCGCTGTTCGCTGCCGCACCAGCGGTTGCAGCCGATAGCGAGCCGCTGCGGATTGGTTGGGTTTCTGCCATGGCCAATGCGCCGGCATTGATCGCCGACAGGCAAGAGTTCTTCAGAGAGGAAGGATTAGACGTCGAGATCAAGGCCTTCGGCGATGGGCCGGTGATCCAGCAGGCGGTTGCCTCTGGCGATATCGATGTCGCCTATATCGGCGCGCCCCCGGTCTACCAATGGTTTGCTCGTGGGCTGGATAGTCGTATTCTGGCAAAGGTGAACTATGGACAGGCTGCGCTGGTCGCCAAGGCTGGCGGTCCGATCCGCACGCTCGGCGACCTCAAGGGCAAGAGGCTGGCGGGCCTCAGTCGCGGTAGCGGCATGGACGTTCTGTTGCGCGGTTTTGTGCTGAAGGATACCGCCAAGCTCGATCCAGATATCGATCTGTCGCTTTCGCAGATGCCCGTCGGCAACATGAACGCGGCGCTCGATACGGGCGTGGTGGACGCTGCTTTCGAATGGGAGCCGTTTGTCAGTCAATTGATTCTGCGCGGCACGGGCCACGTCGTCTTCGACGTCAATGAGGCATTGCCCGGCTATCCCTGGTACGTCATCGCTGCAACGGAGAAAGTGATCCAGGCACGCCCAAACGATCTCGTGAAGCTACTGCGCGCTCATCACAAGGCGATCATCTTCCTGCAGGATCACCCTGTTGAAGCCGATAAGATCATCGCGGACGCGTTCAAACTGGAAGCCGTTCAGTCGGCCGATGGCAAGATGGTCCCGCCGGAGACGATTGCAAGTGAGGCCCGCAAGCGGCTTGGCTGGTCCGACGCGCTCGAAACCTCGGACCGGTCGTTTATCCAAAAGCTGATGGATTATTCGCTGACGCTCGGTCTTATCCCCAAGGCACTCAAGGCTGATGACATCATCGATACGAGCCTCTGGTCTCGCGCCATTGCCGGGAATAACTAAGGTGCGCCGATCCATAAACTGGCCAAAACCATCCTGGGGATGGGCATCGCTGCCGGCACTGTTGATCGTCTGGTGCGTCGCGGCTACCCGCGTTCCGTCCTATGTGCTGCCGCAGCCCTGGGATGTGATCGCCGAGGCCGTCCACTGGATCCGGTCAGGCGATCTCGGCCAGCAAGTGGGCGCGAGCCTGTTGCGCGAGCTTGGCGGCTTCGCGGCGGCGGCGGTTGCCGGCCTTGCCATCGGCACCGCCGCCGCGCTTTCGCGCGGCTTCCGCGAATTTGTCGGTCCTTTGAACAGCCTTTTCATGGCCATTCCACCGATTGCCTGGGCGCCGCTTTCGATGATCTTTTTCGGTCTCGGCTATCTGTCGATCGCTGTGGTCATTTTCATCGCTGCCGTGTTCCCGATGGCGATTACTATCCAGGAGGGTGTGCTTGCAATCCATGACGGCGAGGTGCGCGCCGCCCGGACGCTCGGCGCAAATCGTGTTCAACTGCTGCGCCACGTCTATCTCCCGGCCTCCCTCCCGTTCATCACCGCAGCGTTGCGCATCGGCTTTGCCCAAGCCTGGAGAGCGCTGGTCGCTGCCGAGATGATCGGCGCCTCGCAAGGCATCGGCTGGATGGTCGCCATGGGTGGCCAGACCGGCAATTCCAGCGAAGTCCTTCTCGGTGTGGCGCTGATCGGGATTACAGCATGGCTGATGGAAAGCCTCGTCTTCCGACGTATCGAACGCAGCTACGAGAGCTGGCGCGGACAACAATGAGGTGCTCCCAGTGATGACAATATCCGATGCAAAAGCCGCCTTGGGAAACATCGTCTCGCCGCTCGGCCTGGACGAATACATGAAGTCCTTGCACTTTCTTGGCGGAATCAGCTGCGATCGCAAGACGCTGGTTGCCGGCGAATGGACCGAACTGACCCTCGTCTACGAAGTGGGTGCAGTCGGCCTTGCCGATGGCGCGTGGCTGAAACTCGCTTTCAAGTTCTATTCCGACTGGGCCCTGTTCCAGACCTCCGACCCTGCCGGTGCAAACTATGTCTCCGCCGAGTATCACGCTGCCCCTCTGCTTCCGGGTCAGAGCCCGTCGACCGTTCAGGCGCTGAAGGTCCGCTTCGATCAGAAGGGACATGAGCGGCCATTTCAGAAGGCCGTGATCATCGATATCGTCGATGGCTATCTCAACGCCGGCGACCGCATTGTCATTCGGCTCGGCGATCGACGGCAGGGTGGCGCCGGCACGCGCGTCCAGACCTTCGTCGAGAAGAATTTCCGCTTCCGCATGTTCATCGACCCGCTCGGCAGCTCGAAATTCGCCGAAGTGCCCAGGGATTGCGTTATTGACATCGTGCCCGGTGCGCCACATGCACTGAAAGTGATCGCCCCGCGCCTGATCGATACGGCGGCCGTATTGGATGCTATCGTCCGCGTCGACGACATCTGGGGAAATACCTGCCGCGACTTGAGCGTTGACGGCAATCTGACCTTGACGGCACCCGCTGGCACGGTCCGACACGAAGCCTTGAAATTTGCTGCTGAAGGCTGGACCGTTGCGCGACTGTCCGGCATTGAGCTCGCAGGGGATGGCGAATGGCGTTTGCAGGCGACGCTCGACGGCATTGCTGCAAATCCCGGCATAGCGTTCTTGCAGATGGAACCGCTCGACAGCGGGCTTAGGCCGCTCTATGCCGATCTGCATGTCCATTCCGAAGATACGGTCGGGACCAACGACACCTACTACAACTTGAGCTACGGCCGCGATGTGGCCGGGCTCGATGTTGTCGGCTATACCGTCAACGATTTCAACATCACCGAAGCGAAATGGAACGAGGCCGTCGGCCTCATCGCCAAACTCAACGAGCCCGGCCGCTTCGTCTGCTATCCCGGCACGGAATGGTGCGGCAATTCGGCTGCCGGCGGCGATCGCAATGTCGTCTTCCTGCGTGACGGAAAGCCGCGCTTTCCCTTCGACGAGCAAGGCAAATCCGTTCGCTCTTTCGAATGGAACGAATTCACGGCCGGGACGATCAAACCCGGTGTTTGGCCGGTCAACGATCTGTGGGCCGCCTATGCAGACGACCCCGACGGACACTTGATGATCCCCCATGTCGGCGGTCGCCGCTGCATCTTCGACTGGCATCATCCGGAGCTTGAGCGACTGACCGAAGTCAGTTCGGCCTGGGGGCAGTTTCACTGGAACTACATTGACGCCTTGAGCCGCGGTTATCGCCTGGGCGCCTCGGCCGCCAGCGATGAGCATCAGGGCCGCTGCGGCGGCGGCGCTCCTGCGACCGCCGTCTTCGGCTCCCGCGGCGGCCTGACCGGCGTGTTTGCCGAAGCGCTGGATCGGGAAACGGTTGGCAAGGCACTGCGCACCCGCCGCACCTTCGCCACAACAGGCGAACGCAGTTTCGTCAGCCTTCGCCACAGCGAGGCCTGGATGGGAGATGTCGCGTCCGCGGATATGTCCATGCCTCTCGCGTATCGCCTGCTTGGTGAGCATGGATGGGAGGAGATCAGCCTCTACGATGCCGATCACTGCATCTGGCATCGCAATCTCCATGAAGAGGCAGGCTTCTCCGATCGCCGTGTACGCATCCGCTTCGGCGGCGCCCGTATCAAGGATCGCTATCGTGCCGCCTATTGGAACGGCGAGATTTCTATCCTCGGAGCGACGGTACTTAATGCACAGGGCGTCGGCTTCGACCATCCGGAACAAGGCGTCTGGCGCACCGGCCCGACGATCCTCGGCTTTCGCACCGCCACGCACGGCGATATCGACGGCGTGGAACTGACCTTGTCGCAGCTGGCCGGTGCTCGGATAGAGGTTCGCGCCAACATTACGGGCTATCCAAAGGTCGGCGATCCGTTGCAACCGCCGCCGCACATCCACGCGCCCTCTGTGCAGCTTGTGATGACCGGCGAAGAGTTAGCCGCCAACGGTCATATCAACCTCGACATTCCAGGCATCGAGCTGCAGCTTTCAGTCGAGCGCATCGCCGATGTCAACCTGCCGCGGGACGTTTCGGGGGCGATCGACCTCGCATCGTTGGCATTGAAACCGGGCCGTGAACATCCGCTGTTCTTGACCGCGCGTCAGCGGGATCAATCCCGGGTATGGAGCTCTCCGCTGTTTCTCACGGTGTAAGCAATATGGGTTGCGCGACCTGTCTCCGACTATGACATTCTCATAGAGAACCTCACGTCCTCGAATGGAAAACCTGCAGCTCTTGGATGTTCGAAAATAGAATTTAAACCCCACTCGTCTGTGCGGCATGTTCCCGGTCTGTGTTGAAAGGATCGCATAAGGTCTCGTCTGGGACGCTGTTGGTCCTGATGCCTTTGTTTCCGGCAGGAGCGGAGTGACAGAGGCCGCGTATCGGTCCGGCCAATTTCTGCAAAAGCGGCGAAACATTGACGGACAAGGCTTTCGTCAAGGCCTCCAACGTCGCGACTAGGACGCTCTCCATGCCTCATTCTACGCGTCCAACATGGGAACGATCAATAATCTCCGCCTCGAGCGCCAACCGCTCTTGGAAGAGGCCCCTGTTCTGAAAGCGCAGTGTTCCACGTAAGATGTTACGAGCGAGCTTCGATTGCAGAATTCGCTAGTCATCGCCAGACGGCCAGGCCAAAAAATCGTCGCGTCCCGCACCGGCCCAACTTGGCGTTTTCGTGGCCGTCGAATTATTTTTCCCAGACTAATCGTAAAACCATCGGTTACGAAACTCCGGAAAGGCCAAACATTAGGACAGTTTTGTTTTCAGAAGTTCATTAAATCTATAGGTTAATGTCACAAAATGAAATTGGATTTGCCCAATCATGAAAGTTCTTGCCCTATCTGGCAACGTCAAGCGCCCGTCGCGAACCGCTGCGCTCGTATCAGTGCTTGTGAAACGGCTCAGCGAGCGCTTTGACGTGGAGACGGATTTCATCGAATTGGTCGATGCGGCTCCGGTTCTATTCAAGGCATTGCGTGCCGATCAGCTTGACGCGGCCGGACGAGCCATTGTCGACGCCGTTGAGGGCGCGGATATCCTGGTGGTTGGCTCTCCAGTGTACCGGGCGTCGTACAGCGGCGCCTTGAAGCATCTCTTCGACCTCGTCGACTATCGGGCATTGGCGGGAAAGCGTGTCCTTCTTGTTGCGACCGGCGGGACACCATTGCACGGCCTGATGACAGAGCATCAATTTCGGCCGCTCTTCGGGTTCTTCAACACGATCACAGTTCCGACGGCGATCTACGCGACCGAGAGTGATTTCATTGGCCACGAGTTGGCAAGCGACGCGGTGTCCGACCGGGTAGACCGGGCGCTGGCCGAACTCGCATCCATCACACCGCTGCTTAGGTCCATCGGCTCGAGCGCAGAGCCGGCGCGCCTCAAGCAGCGCGCATAGATATTGAAAAGGGAGACGACAATGCCGCATATCGACAGAGACCCGGTAAAATTCGCCTACTGGGTGCCCAATGTTTCGGGCGGTCTGGTGATTTCGAATATCGAGCAGCGGACAAGCTGGACGATCGAGTACAATCGCAAGCTCGCCCAGATCGCCGAGGCAAGCGGATTCGAATATGCGTTGAGCCAGATCCGTTTCACGGCAGGATACGGGGCCGAATTCCAGCATGAGTCGGTTGCGTTCAGCCACGCGCTGCTTGAATCCACAACGACGCTGAAAGTCATCGCGGCATTGTTGCCTGGCCCGTGGAACCCGGCGCTGGCTGCCAAGCAGATCGCAACAATCAATCATCTGACCAACGGTCGCGTCGCCGTCAACGTGGTCAGCGGTTGGTTCCGTGGCGAATTCCATGCGATTGGCGAACATTGGCTCGATCATGACGAGCGCTACCGTCGTTCCGAGGAGTTCATCCGAGCGCTTCGTGGAATATGGACCGAAGACAACTTCACCTTCCGAGGCGACTTCTATCGCTTCAGCGACTATTCACTGAAGCCGAAGCCGATCGATCCGCAGCCTGAGATCTTCCAGGGCGGGTCGTCGCGCGCGGCGCGCGACATGGCGTCCCGGGTGTCGGATTGGTATTTCACCAACGGCAACACGCCGGAGGAAATCCGCAAACAGGTCGACGACATCCAGGGGAAAGCTGGGGCCAACGGGCATTCGGTGCGTGTCGGGGTGAACGCCTTCGCGATCGTTCGAGAAACGGAAGAAGAGGCCAAGGCCGTTCTTGCTGAAATCATCGAAAAGGCAAACCCCGAAGCGGTGAATGCATTCGGCCATGAGGTCAAGAACGCCGGCAAGGCTTCTCCCGAAGGTGAGGGCAACTGGGCGAAATCGTCGTTCGAAGATCTTGTCCAATATAATGACGGGTTCCGCTCCAACCTGATCGGAACGCCGCAGCAGGTGGCGGAGCGTATCGTCAATCTGAAACGGGCCGGTGCCGACCTGATCCTTCTTGGCTTCCTCCATTTCCAGGAAGAAGTCGAATATTTCGGCAAGCACGTCATTCCCCTGGTGCGTGAGCTGGAACAAGCGGCCAGCGCCCAGGCGATTGCCGCCGAATAACCGACGCTGACATGTCAATGGGCTCGCCGGCTGGCGGGTCCGGGAGAACGCGGATCAGAACCGATCCGCGAACGATCTTGTGCGCCTTGCTGCCGGGCCAGGTACATCAACGGAAGAACACCAAATGCATGCAACGACTTACGCACTGGACGAGCGCATAGCATCCTCGCTTCCGCCTGATGGCTTCGAGCTTGCCAGGCGTATCGAGGTGGCTCCGCCACCGGCTGGCCCGGTTGCCGGAGAGCATGAGAGAAGAAGGCTTGAGCTGCATGGTATCAGCCTCTCTTTCGGAGGCGTTGCAGCGCTGACGGACATTGATCTGTCGGTCCAGCCCGCAGAAATACGCGCCATCATCGGCCCGAACGGGGCCGGCAAGAGCTCGTTGCTCAATGTGATCAGCGGCGTCTACCGCGCCGATCGTGGCCATGTCGATATTGGCGGAGTGGCCTATCGCCAGGTCCCAACGCAGAAACTGGCGCAACTCGGCGTCGCCAGGACCTTTCAAAACCTTGCTCTCTTCAAGGGATTGAGCGTTTTGGACAACGTCACCTCCGGTCGGGCCTATGCTACCCGCTCCGGCTTCGTGGAGCAGATCCTCGGCCTTGGCCGCGCGCGTCGCGAGGAAAGTGACGGCCAGGAAAGGGCCTTGCGGATCCTCGAATTTCTCCAGCTGTCGGATCTTCGCGATCGTTTGGTTGCAACCCTGCCCTACGGGCTGCAGAAACGCGTCGAGCTTGCCCGGGCATTGGTTGCCGAGCCGGCTATACTGCTTCTGGACGAGCCGATGGCCGGGATGACGGCAACGGAAAAGGGCGAGATGTCCGGCTTCGTTCGCGCCGCACGCGACGAATACGGGTCAAGCGTCATTTTGATTGAGCATGACATCGGCGTCGTCATGGAACTGTCCGATCGCATCGCTGTGCTCGACTACGGGCGCAAGATCGCCGACGGGACGCCGGATGATGTCCGATCCAACCAGCGCGTCATCGATGCCTATCTCGGCGTCGCCCCCGAAAATGAAGAGGGGGAGGGGATTTGATGGGCGATTTCGACTGGCAATTCTTTCTGGAGGTCCTGATCGGCGGTCTGTTGTCGGGCGTGATGTATTCACTCGTCGCGATCGGCTTCGTGCTGATCTACAAAACATCGGGCGTCTTGAACTTTGCGCAGGGCGCGATGCTGCTTTTCGCGGCGTTGACCTTCGTCAGTCTGGTCGAGCGCGGGCTTCCCTTTTGGCTGGCTTTCGCCGTGACCTTCGCGATCATGGTGCTGATCGGCATAGCGATCGAACGCGTTGTCCTGCGGCCGCTCACGAACAAGCCGCCGATTACCCTCTTCATGGCGACGCTTGGGTTGTCCTATATCCTTGAAGGCGCCGCACAGCTGATCTGGGGCACGCAGGTCCACGGTCTCGACCTTGGCATCGAGGATGTTCCATTCGAACTGGGCGGTGTGCTGATCAGCCAATTCGATATTTTCGCAGCCGTCGTCGCTGCAGGCATGGTCGTCGCGCTTTCTCTCTTCTTCCGCTACACCCGGATCGGTCTTGCGTTCCGGGCGGTTGCTGATGATCAGTTCGCAGCCTTGGCCGTCGGCTTGAAGCTGCCGTGGATCTGGGCGACGGTCTGGGCCACCGCCGGTCTGATCGCACTTGTTGCCGGTCTGCTCTGGGGCGCTCGGCTCGGCGTGCAATTCTCGTTATCGCTGGTCGTGCTAAAAGCCTTGCCCGTGCTGGTTCTCGGTGGCTTCGACTCGATCCCTGGCGCGATCTTCGGCGGCCTGCTGATCGGGGCTGCGGAGAAGCTTGCCGAGGTTTATGTGGGCGAATATTTCGGCGGCGGCATCGAAAGCTGGTTCGCCTATGTCATTGCGCTGGCGTTTCTCCTCATTCGTCCCTCCGGCCTCTTCGGCCAGAAGCTTGTGGAGAGGGTCTGAGCCATGTCCGCAATTGCAGCCAATCTCCCGACGCTTCAGCGCCTTCCGAACTGGATCGCACCGGCAATCCTGCTCGCAGTCGCCTATCTGGGCGTGCCATTCATCGGAACCAACTATCTGTTCGAGGCCATCCTCCTGCCGTTCCTGGCACTGAGCCTTGCCGCCCTGGGGCTGAATATTCTCACCGGATATGCCGGACAGGTGTCGCTCGGAAGTGCCGCATTCATGGCCGTCGGCGCCTTCGCCGCCTATAATTTCAATCTACGGATTGTCGGCCTGCCGCTGATCGTCACGATCCTGCTTGCCGGTTCGGCTGCCGCTCTCATCGGTATCGTCTTCGGCCTTCCGAGCCTCCGGCTCAAGGGCTTCTATCTGGCGGTATCGACCCTTGCAGCGCAATTTTTCGTGCAGTGGGCCCTGACGAAATTCAGCTGGTTCTCAAACGATTCCGCCTCCGGTGTTATCGACGCGCCGGCCCTGTCGATCGCCGGCGTTTCGTTCAACGGCCCCATCGGCCGATATCTCTTTGCTCTGACAGTCGTCGTTGTCGTGACCTCTCTTACGCTTCGGCTGGTCGGTTCGCAGACCGGGCGAAACTTCATCGCCGTGCGCGATAACGAGACCGCCGCCCGGATCATCGGTGTTCCGGTCCTGAAGACGAAGCTGCTCGCCTTTTCGATCTCGTCGTTCATCATCGGCATTGCCGGCGTGCTTTGGGCCTTTACTTATCTGAGAACCGTCGAGCCGGCCGGCTTCGATCTCGACCGTTCATTTCAAATCCTCTTCATCATCATCATCGGAGGCTTGGCTTCGATCCGCGGCGCGTTCTATGGAGCCGCATTGATCGTCGTCTTTCCGCTGATCCTATCGCGGATAGGATCCTTCCTGCTCGGCGATATCTTTGATTCAGGTGTGCTCGACATGAGCCAGCGCGTCATCCTTGGCGCTCTGATTATCCTGTTCCTCATCCTCGAGCCGGATGGCCTGGTGGCGCTAGGTGACAGGAGCCGAGCGCGTATCGGCGCAGTCTTCAGACGATCGTGACTGCCGGCTCCACCGGCATCCGCACAAAACGAACTCAACTTTCAAACTCAACCAAAGATCGGTGCCTCACCGGTCCATTCCAGGGGTGTGTCCAAAATGACGATCTTCAGCAAACTCAAACTGGCAGCGATGGCGACAGGCATCGCAATGGTGATGGGGCTCCCGGCCGCCCATGCCGACGAGCAGTATTTTCCTCTGCAGAGCTACCGGGTTGGTCCTTATGCGGCCGGCGGAACCGGATTTTTCGGAGGCTTCATCGATTATCTCAATCTCATCAACACGCGCGACGGCGGCGTGAACGGCGTCAAACTGACGTGGGACGAGTGCGAGACCCAGTACGAGGTCGAGCGCGGCGTCGAATGCTATGAACGCCAGAAAAGCCACCCGAACGCGGCGGCCTGGAACCCTCTTTCCGTCGGTATCGCCTATGCGATGATCGACCGCGTGACGAAGGACAAGGTCCCGCTCATCACCATCAACCACGGTCGCACCGATTCCACCGACGGCCGCGTTTTCCCTTATGTCTTCCCTTTGCTGCTCAACCCGTACAGCGAGAGCTCCGGCATCGTGAACTACATCGCATCCAAACTCGGCGGGGCTGAGAACCTCAAGGGCAAGAAAATCGTCGTGCTCTATCATGGCTCGCCCTATGGCAAGGAAACCATCCCGATCTATGAGCTGCTTGCAAAGAGGTTCGGCTTCGATCTGCAACAGATCGAGGTGCCTCATCCCGGCAACGAGCAACAGTCGCAGTGGCTGACGATACGCCGCGCAAAGCCGGACTATGTCGTGCTCCGCGGTTGGGGCGTGATGAACCCTGTCGCGCTGAAGACCGCAGCAAAGGTCGGCTTCCCGGTTGACCACATTGTCGGCAACGTCTGGTCGAACTCGGAAGAGGACGTCATCCCGGCTGGTGACGCCGCCAAGGGCTACACTGCGATCACCACGCAGGCCTCCGGCGCCGAATATCCCGTCGTCAAGGAGATTGTCAAAACCCTCTACGACAACGGCAAGGGCAACCTCCAGGACAAGGGCCGCATCGGCTCCGTCTATCACAACCTCGGTATCGTCAACGGCATCCTAAATGTCGAAGCCATCCGGATTGCCCAGGCAAAATTCGGCAACCGCACACTGACTGGAGACGAGGTGCGCTGGGGCTTCGAGCATCTGCAGCTTGACCCGGCCCGCGTCGAGGCATTGGGCGCCAAGGATCTGTTCCACTCGATCGACGTGACCTGGGACAATCATGAGGGCAATGGCTACGTCACCTTCCAGCAATGGGACGGCAAGAAGTGGAACGTGGTCTCCGACTGGATCGCGCCGGATTGGGCGTTGCTGCGACCCATCATCGAGAAATCGTCGGAAGCCTATGCCAAGGAAAAGGGGATCACCTTGCGAACGGCTGCGGAGTCTCAGAACGCGACGAACTAGTCGCTGTGGCCTGCACTTCTGCCGGGCGGGCTCCCCGTCCGGCTCTTTTGACAGCCGCCATCCTCAAACCCGGTGGGAAATACCATGAGCAACGATGACGTCATTCTCGCTGTTACGGATCTGAAGGCGACTTACAATCATGCGGTTTCGGCGCTGCACGGCGTCAGTCTTGTGCTCAAACGTGGCGAGATCGTTGCGCTGCTGGGAGCAAATGGCGCCGGCAAATCGACGACATTGAAGGCGATTTCAAACTTGCTACCGGCCCAGCGCGGACAGATCACCGCCGGCAGTATCCTGTTTCAAGGCGCTGACGTCAGAAAGTCTTCGCCCTCCGATCTCGTGCGCGGCGGGCTGGTGCAGGTGCTCGAGGGAAGGCATTGCTTCCCTAGCCTGTCGGTGGAGGAAAACCTGGTGTCCGGAGGGCTCGGCCGAGGCAGCAGCAGAGCGGAACTTGCCGAGGACCTGGACAAGGTCTACGCGTATTTTCCCCACCTTAAGGAAAAGCGTCGGGCGCTTGCGGGTCTGACATCGGGCGGCGAACAGCAGATGACGGCGATTGGCCGGGCGCTGATGGCCCGTCCACGCCTGCTTGTGCTCGACGAGCCGTCGATGGGGCTTGCGCCCCTGGTGGTGCAAAACATCTTCAAGACGCTACGCAGGCTCAACCGGGAGACCGGTCTGTCGATCCTGGTCGCCGAACAGAACTCCGCCATCGCCCTGAAATACGCCGATCGCGCAACAATCCTGGAGAACGGCGTCACTGTTCTGTCCGGTCAGGCGGCTGAGCTTGGCGAACGAGACGATGTGAAAACTTTCTATCTCGGACAAAAGATCATTCCCGGCGCGCCCGGCGTTCCGGCCCAACCTGCAGCGGCTGTCTGAAGACCATCGGCCAGCCATCAACCCAAATATCGACCCAAGCGATCAACACAACAAGGAGACGCCCAATGACCCTATCGCCCGTCAACACCGACAATGCCGTAAAGGCGGTGCCGGCATTTCCGCGTCCAACTGCAGCGGCACACATCATCAAGGATGACGCGGAGGCAATCACCATAGCCAAGACGCTGGCCGCCGAGTTCGTCCAGGGCTCCGCCCGCCGGGACAGGGAGCGCATCTGGCCTGTCGCCGAGCTGGATGCCTTTTCCCAAAGCGGATTGTGGTCGATCAACGTTCCGAAGGCGTTTGGTGGCCCTGACCTATCCTATGTGACGCTTGCCAAGGTGATCGAAATCATCTCGGCTGCCGACCCTTCGATCGGACAGATCGCGCAGAACCACCTCGGCGTCGTCGCGGCCATACGCACCGTCTCTGACGAGGATCAGCAAAGACTGCTGTTTGGCGAAGTGCTCAAGGGCACTCGCTTTGGCAACGCATTTTCGGAATATGGGTCAAAACGCGCGGTAGACTTTGAAACCCGGTTTACCGATCGTGGCGATCACGTCATCGTCAGCGGGCAGAAATTCTATTCGTCCGGTGCGTTGCTGGCCCATCTGGTGCCGATCGTGGCACTCGATGACCAGGGTCGCGCCTGGTACGCGATTGCCGAGCGCGATGCGCCAGGCCTCACTGTCATCGATGACTGGTCGTCGTTCGGCCAGCGTACGACATTGTCCGGGACGGTGCTGCTCGACAATGTGAAGGTTCCCAAGACACATCTGGTGCCCGGTTACAAAGGCTATGAGGTGCCGACCGCCGACGGCGCCATCTTCCAGATCATCCAGGTCGCAGTCGACACGGGCATTGCTCAGGCGGCCATAGACGAAACGGTGAATTTTGTCCGCACTAAGAGCCGCGCCTGGGTCGACAGTGGCGTCGAAAATGCGTGGGATGATCCCTATACCATCCAGGCGATCGGTGATCTGACGCTGCGTCTGCACGCGGCGCAGGCGCTATTGGAAAAGGCAGGATATGCCATAGACCGCGCAGTTGCCGGCCCAACGGCGGAAACTGTGGCCGAAGCACAGATTGTCACCGCCGAAGCCAAGATCCTGTCGACGGAAATCGCCATCGCCGCGACCAACAAATTATTCGAGCTCGCCGGCACCCGTTCCACCCTTGCAGAACATGGGCTCGACCGCCATTGGCGCAATGCGCGAACCCACACGCTTCACGATCCGGTCCGGTGGAAATATGCCATTCTCGGCAAGTACTTTCTCAATGGCGAAAAGCCACCACTTCACGCCTGGAGCTAAAGCATCGAATGCCCGCGCCCGAAATCACGGGCGCGGGTGCAACGCTGTGGGTCGCATCGCGGTATCATCAATTCGTTCGACCAGATCCAAGAAAATCCCCCGGCCGGACGCGGCGGCGCTCACGCTGCCTCACGGATCCGATAGAAAACATGATCGACTTCGATGTAGGGGTATCGCTTTCTTCACCGGCGCTGAAGAGCGGTGCCAGAACGTTCAGCTCCAGATAGTGGCCGGCGATGCTACCGCGCGGTACGTCGTAGGAGACGTCCGCGGCTTTCCTCTCCACGCCGTCGTTATTTTCGCCGATAACGTCCACGCGGCCACCCGACGTCGCACCCGGGGTTGATGAAGATCATCTGTCATGTCAATCCGAAGCGAACACGACCCACTCGCTTGAGGAGTGCAACGGACTGATTTTTCGCAACAGTTTTGGAAAGCCGGGGTGGGGAAACCGGTGCTGATGATGACCAGACGACACTGTCAATCAATCAGCATTATCATATACTTAATGCAAAATCCGCCGGGGTCAGTGTTCGCTGCGGATTGACAGATTATGCCTTGGTTGACCTCAGATGCCGGTATCCGCCCTGCCAGTAAAGAAGCGGCTCAACGGCTCGTCTCCTGGTCTCGGTCATGAGGTGAATACCGAATTGATCTCGCCATAGACGTCGAGTTCGATTCCATTTTCAAGAGGGTAACGGGCTCGACATTTCCATTGCCGCCCCTCCCGAATTTGGTCGATCCCCCCTCTGAGGCTACACTCCTCTGGTTCACTGATTCGGCTCAAGGAGTAGATGGGTCAAAGAATGATCGTCCAAGCTTACGGGAGGACCCATGGTAGGCATGATACGAGGCATCGCATTTTCGCAAACGGAAATGAATGATAAGGATCGAAGGAAGGCAGCTTTTCAGGAGGCCGGACGTTTATTCGCCAGGGATGATCGAGAGGGATGGCTGGAAGACCAACAGATGACGATCTGCCGGATGCTAGAGAAAGCCTTTGAAGCCGGTCTGCTCGCGGCAAGGAACAATCCTGAATTTACGCTGCATTCCAAGAGCAGCATGAGGCTGACGGACTCGGATATTCCGGCCCTCGCTCGCAAAGTCATCGAGGTCCTGAGACTTGTGATCGCAGGAAGGCCCCACACGCTTGAGGACCTGCTCTTTCATTTCCATGAACCAGCTACTGCTGATAGCAGCTCTCCAAGAGTTGGGGGTAGATGGCTTTCGCTGAAACACAAGACGTTCCCGGGACCGTTCTCAGACAGGGTTGTACGCACGCTAATCGAGTTGGGGCTCTTTAGTGAGGTGGATGATTTCGCCGATACAGGCAAGGAGTGTGCCGGTGTTTCGGAATGGGGATACGAACTGATACACACCGGGTTTACCAACCGGCAGGATCAACGATCAGCTGGGGCCTCTTTGACGTATGTGGAGTACGAGGCCCTTTGGCCTGTAAAGACCGACCGCCTCAGCCCGAGCCGGGCTAAAACTGCCCGCTAGTCCCACAAGGATGTTCGGTCGTCTCGGTGATCCCGTAGGTCAACGCAATGAGAACGAGCAGCGGCAACGTCCAGTCAGCGCGCCTACATGAGGAGCGACTTTAAGAACGGTTGAAGTCGAATATGCCGGAATCGCCCGAGTCCATGCTAGGCGCTAAGCTGGACGCTTTTCCGCGGGCGAAAGGAAAAACAAACCAATCGCCGTGAACAGCAGACCGAATAGCAAACCAAAGCCGATGAATGAGAGGAACTGCTCTCCTGCCTGATACACCGCTATCGGGACCAGGGCGATAAGGATCATGCCGACGAGTAACAGGAAAGCGGCAATGCCTTTGCCAAACAATCGAACCATCTTAGTCTCCTTGTGATTCGGTTTGCGCCGTTCACCCGTTAAGTGTTGGCCCAAAGGGCTTCGGGTACAAGCTTTAGCCGGTCAAATCGCTCCAACCTCAGAGAGGTCTTGTCCCGGCTGTGTTCTGACAACAACACAATCAGCACGGTTGGCGGTATGCAGCCAATCAAGGAGTCTAGGTACGTCGAGCAGTTAACAGTCTGGGGCCGACACCGCTCAGCTCTCCGAGATCAAGTCCCGAGGAGTGAAACCGCCTTTATCCAACTGCCGTAGTCACAGAGTGACAATTGGCGTAGATGGGGACGATTTCGATAGTCAACTCACTCTTGGCCTGGTTCGTCTGCCGATGTCGGAAACCCGGCTGCATCCAGCACAGTCGCGAGGGGGGAGGTCACTAACGACGAGGCCCGGATGGGCCTTGCTTGCGGGCGAAAAATCATCCTCAACCCCCAAATGAATTCTGACACCATTGGTCTCGAACCAGCATCCACCCAGGGCAGCGAGATGCTGTGGCTTTGCGACTTCCTTCAGGCCAAGCAGCCCCTCGTAGAAGCTGCGAGCAATGTCCTCTTGTCCGACCGGCATCGCCAAGTGAATATGACCCATTCCAATGACGGCCAATGTGGTGCTCCCACTTGAGGCTGGCAAAGATGACCGCACCGATCACCACCATGAAACCATTTGGCGCGACATTCGTATAGACTGCGAGCTTGGTCGGCGACGGGCAACTAGCACCCGAGTGGCCAGTTCCGACGCGGAGGATCGAACGATGAAGGTTGGTATCGCTATTGCGATTATGGCCATACTATTGGTGGCTTGCGAACAAACGTCGACATCGTTGCAACCGATTCCAGGTAGCATCACCTACGGCGGCCAGCCGCGAACCAAGCTGACCAAGGCCCCCATAGGGAGCCAAGTACCGCATCATTTCACTGATCAGTGGGGCGATGACGTCTATGAGACCTACATCATTCAGCCCGACCGAAGTCTAAAGCTGACTGACCGCCGGATAGTTGAGCAAAACTTCTGATGGGCTAATGAACGGAAAGCGGATGGACGCTTATGGCAAAGAGACCACAGGGAAGGGCACGACCTAAGCACGCCAAATCGATTTTAGCGATCGCGTTCTTAGCCACATTTCTTTTCGTAATCGCGGCATTGATCCTTCGCACACTCGGGCCATCTATGATTTTGCATTGAATTCTCTCGCTGGCCCAGCAGGTGGCTTCAGAAAGAAAAGCTGCGGACTTGGCGCCCCCCTTTTGAGAGCCTTACCAGAAACAAAGAGGGAACATAGCAGTCTTTGCGGCGATTGCATCAATTTCAATCGTCCGATCCTTCTACGTTGCGAAACTACTGGCCGCTCAAGGCGTTCTAATCCTGTGACACAACACTGCAGGAGACAGTCCAGTGGCGGACGATAGTACCACCAGGATGTGGGCCATTCGCGAGGCAGCCGGCCTTGCGCTCGACCATCTGCTTCGGCAACACGTTATCTCACGGCCCGACATCTTCATTCAATCCGCTACGGATCGAAAAACCGCCGGCTCAGTGCCATCGGGCGGCGATACTTTCCATGAAGAGGGCGCCCGTAAAGACGCAGCCCTTGAAGGCGACATCGTGGTCTCGGCGGATATTGCCGTCAGTCAGATTACTGCAGTTCAACGCAGTCTCGGTGACGCTGGCGCGATCCGCCTATCGGGTCGCTAGGTCAGTAACGGGAGCCGGTGGGGCAAGCCGGCTGCGTTTCTTTGTCAGATTGGGAGGAGTTGGGAGCTCATGGTCGACAATCTTTCGAGATACCGTGCAAAGCGAAATTTCAAGAAAACGGGCGAACCGAGCGGCGAAGCTCAAGTGAAGTCGTCGAACCGTCGGCGGTTTGTTATTCAAAAGCACGACGCGACCCGCCTGCACTATGATCTCAGGCTGGAACTCGATGGCGTCTTCAAGTCCTGGGCGGTGACAAAGGGACCCTCTCTCGATCCGCATGACAAGCGGCTGGCCGTCCAAGTTGAAGATCATCCGCTGGACTATGGCGATTTCGAAGGCACCATCCCGAAGGGTGAGTATGGCGGCGGCACGGTCATGATGTGGGACCGCGGCTATTGGGAACCGGAGGGCAGCAAGCCGCCGGAAGAGGCTCTGAAAAAGGGAGACCTCAAGTTCACCCTGGAAGGCCAGCGCCTGCATGGGAGTTTCGTCCTCGTGCGTATGCGAAATGACCGCGACGGCGGTAAACGGACGAACTGGCTATTGATCAAGCACCACGACGACTTCTCGGTCGAGGAGCACGGAGCGGCCGTCCTTGAAGAAAACGATACGTCGGTGGCTTCCGGCAGAACGATGGAAGCAATTGCATCCGGAAAGGGCAAGAAGCCCAAGCCATTCATGCTGCAAGGTGGCGACGTTGAGGCGGATGCGGTGTGGGACAGCAACAAGGGTGTTGCGGCCGAGGAACGCAAAGCGGGAGTGACGAACAAGAAGGAGCCGGCGGCTGCGAAGCGGTCGAAATCCACCATGCCGGATTTCATTCCGCCGCAACTGTGCGAAACCCTGACGCGCCCGCCATCTGCTGACGGCTGGATCCATGAGATCAAGTTTGACGGCTATCGAATCCAGATGCGAGTTGACGATGGTGAGGCAACCCTGAAAACCCGAAAGGGTCTAGACTGGACGGCCAAATACCCGGCTATCGCCAAGTCAGCCTCCGCTCTTCCCGATGTCATCATCGATGGAGAAATCTGCGCTCTTGACGAAAACGGCGCCCCGGATTTTGCAGCGCTGCAGGCGGCGTTGTCGGAAGGAATGACAGGTGATCTTGTGTATTTCGCCTTCGACCTCCTCTTTGCGGGGGACGAAGATCTGCGTGGGCTCTCGCTCACAGAACGAAAGGACAGACTGGCGGCTGTTTTGTCGGACGCCGGCGAAGATCCGCGTCTACGTTTCGTCGAGCATTTCGAAAGCGGTGGCGACGCCGTTCTCAGATCTGCCTGTCGTTTGTCGTTGGAGGGGATTGTCTCCAAGCAAGGCGACGCGCCATATCAATCGGGCCGCACGAAGACCTGGGCGAAGTCGAAATGCAGGGCGGGACATGAAGTTGTCATCGGCGCCTATGCGAAGACCAATGGAAAGTTTCGCTCGCTTCTGGTTGGCGTCAATCACGGTGACAACTTTGTCTATGTCGGCCGCGTCGGCACAGGCTATGGCGCCAAGACCATCGAGACACTTCTGCCCAAGCTACAGGAGATGGAGACTTCCAAATCGCCGTTCACCGGAATTGGAGCGCCGAAGAAGACCGCTGATATCGTCTGGCTGAGGCCCGAGCTCGTCGCCGAGATCGAGTTTGCCGGCTGGACGGCCGATGGCCGGGTGCGTCAGGGCGCATTCAAAGGTTTACGGGAAGACAAGCCCGCGGCAGAGGTCGAGGCCGAGAAGCCGGCATCACCTTCTAAGACTGACGTGCCCGATCCCGAGACGGAGAAACCAGCGCCAAGGCGTTCCCGCAAGGGCGGGAAGGTAGAGGTGATGGGCGTGATGATCTCTAGTCCCGATAAGCCGCTATGGTCGGATGCCGGTGACGGGAAGCCGGTAACGAAGGTTGACCTTGCTCGATATCATGAAGCCGTTGGCTCCTGGCTGATCGACCACATCAAAGGACGTCCCTGCTCGATCATTCGCACGCCGGACGGGATCGGAGGAGAACAGTTCTTCCAGCGCCATGCCATGCCGGGGACATCGAACCTTCTAAAGCTGGTCACGGTCTTTGGCGACAAGAAGCCTTACCTGCAGATCGACCGCATCGAAGGTCTCGCCGCCATCGCCCAGATCGGCGGCGTCGAGCTGCATCCGTGGAACTGTGAGCCCGGTCAGCCTGAGGTGCCTGGCCGTCTGGTGTTCGACCTTGATCCCGGTCCAGATGTCGCATTCTCGACCGTCGTTGAAGCCGCCCGCGAAATCCGCGACCGGCTGGAGGAGCTGGGTCTGGTGAGCTTCTGCAAGACGACGGGTGGCAAGGGACTGCATGTGGTCACGCCTCTTGCCGTGCCGAAAGGCAAGAAACTCAGCTGGGACATAGCAAAGGCCTTTGCCCACGATGTCTGCCATGAGATGGCCCGTGACAATCCGGATCTTTACCTGATCAAGATGGCCAAGAACCAGCGACAGGGCCGTATTTTCCTCGACTATTTGCGCAACGATCGCATGGCCACGGCTGTTGCACCCCTTTCGCCCCGAGCGCGGCCCGGCGCCACCGTTTCGATGCCGTTGACCTGGACGCAGGTAAAGACTGACCTAGACCCGAAGCGATTTACGGTTCGCACGGTCCCAGCGCTGCTTGCGAAAAGCTCGGCGTGGCTGGATTATTGCGATGGTCACCGACCGCTTGAGCAGGCCATCAAGCGTCTCGGAAGATCAAGCCGGGCAGCGTCAGCGTTCGAGGGCCGCGCCGCGAGCGAATAGGATTTCGAATTCGTGCGGTAAGACACTATGGACAAGGAACCGAACGACACCGTGCCCCCAGACCTAGGTGTTGGTGCAACGACTGACCTGCCTCACGATCGCATAACAGTGCAGCGCTTTCGGGAATCTTTCCCACGCGCACGGTGGAGCGACCGTCTGAATGCCTGGTTCGTGCCCGGACGGACCGCCGAAAGGCGCATCGGACGCTGGCTCGCCGAGATGGAGGCAGAGGCAGACGCTTTTGCTGACGAAAAAGGTAGGGACGCTTTCGAATTCGATCCGATCAAAAGCCGCTATCTCGAAGCAGCGCCTTCGGTCTTTCAAGTCCGGACGCCCTACTCGCGTACCATCGTGAACGAAATTCGAGAAATCCCGTTTGCACGCTGGGACGCGGATCGCCGGCTCTGGACTGTGCCTTACCGATCATACGATGAACTGTGCCGACGGTGGCCAGCGATCGAGGCGGCGGCTGCGCGAAATGAACCCGAGGTGAGGCAAGCGCGCCGTGAGGCATTGAAGGGCACGGATGAAGAGAAGGCATCAAAGGCGGGATTGAGGGAGCGCCGGCGGAAACGTTATCCTGTCCCCTCTGACGACGTCGCGCCGTTCGAACGCGCGATTAGCACGCATGCGGGTGTCATTATCTTCACCGGTACGGACGGCGAGTTGGCAGATCCTGTGACTGTCAACACGTTCTATTTTCCCGCAGGACAGAGCAAGGAGCATATTTGGGTGTCGTGGCGGCCCGGTTCGCTGGAAGAGCTGGTGGCGACATGGCCAGCACGAACGCCAACTGGAGAAGAAGAACGCGCGCGCGGCTGGTGGCTACCGACGCTGGAGGAATTGCGGATCGCGCGGCGAAAGGCCAGATCAAAACGTCGAACCCAACAGCGTAGGCAAGAAAAGCAGGACGATACCGCGTAGGTCGTGCCACACGTTGCGGGCAGAGGAGCGTTGGGATTGAGCAGGCCGCAGATGCAGAAAGCGCTAGATGAGTTTCGATGCTTGCCGCCGATCGCGCCGCGCGAGATGATCGGGCTATGGGCCGGTCGGGGCATCCCGTCCGGCCACCCTTTCGACGGGGTTCTGGAAAACCTTGGCTGGTTCGGTAAGCGGTTTACGCCGGAATTGCGCGCGGACGCGCTGCTGTTTCGCTTGGACAAGCGGCGACTGATTCCAATCGACCCGGCAATGATACCACTTCGCCTGGCCCTCCGTTTCCACAGGGTCGGGAGGACGCGTACCGCGCGGATCCTGTTTTCATATCTTCTGCGTGGGCTTCGGGCCAAAGGCCCGGTGGCTTCCTTGAAAACCATGTCATTTCACGGCGTGGCGAGTGCCGCGATGATCTATGACGATCAACCCATTATCGACCATTTCCGCAGGATGGATGATCGCAGGATCATGGGAGCGATGGCGATCCAGGGAGACGATCGGATTTACTTCTTCGAACTCGATCGGATTGATGAGCCGTGAGCGCTGATTGGATGGGCAGCGCTTGAATTTCCGACAACCAATTATCACCTGCTGCCCACTACCTGTTTTGATGACCGCATGCGCAACAGCTACCCAGATGCGCGCGGTTGTCCGGGTGTGATAGGGCGCTCCCTATAAGGGTCGAGCTCATTATCTTTTTCAAGGGGAAGCGCGCTCGCCCATATCAAAGACCGCGGCGTTATCCTGAACCTCGCGCAGGCCCTTATAGGATGCGTGGCGCAAATAGCCGTCATTGGTCCAGCCACAGAACTCGATTTCTGCGATCAGCGTCGGTTGAGCGAAGACGAGGTTCTTGCCCTTGAGATGCACGACTGGTTGTTTTGTCTTCAGCCCGTCGAGCGTCTTGCGCAGGTACTCGGCATCCTTGGTGTTGAACCCGGTTCCGACGGAGCCGACGTAGACCCATTCATCCCCGTTTCGCCCGGCAAGGAGCAAGCTGCCGATCCCAGAGCGGGCCGACGCCGATTGCTCATAGCCGACGACCATGAAGCACTCGCTCCGCACGCATTTGATCTTCAGCCAGTCGCCGGTGCGGCCCGACCGATAGGTGCTGTCGCGACGCTTGGCGATGACACCTTCCAGCCCGAAGGTGCAAGCATTCTTCAGAAGCTTGGTACCATTGCCGCCTATTTCCTCAGACAGCCGGATCGCGCCGCTGGCGCCATCGAGCAGATCCTCGAGGATGTGTCGTCGCACTGAGAACTCTGTCCCCGTCAGATCGTGGCCGTCGAAATAGAGAAGGTCGAAGGCGTAGAGGAGGGATTCCGTCGATGTCCGCTTGCCGCCCCGCCCTCCCAGCGATCGCTGAAGGGCACCGAAGTCGGATCGCCCCTGGTCATCAAGCACAACCGCCTCGCCATCCAGAATGGCTGTCCCAACGCCCAGGTTCTTGGCTGCGGCTGCAATCGTCGGGAAACGATGGGTCCAGTCGTGGCCGCCGCGCGTGATGATGCGGACCCCCTTCGGCTCGATATGGATCGCGAGCCGATAGCCGTCCCACTTCACCTCAAAGGCCCAGTCTGGCCCCGCGGGCGCTGTTGTCCTCGGCAGCGCCAGACATGGTTCGACACGGTCGGGCATGGGATCGAACGGGAGATTGGGCTGTGCCGGATTGCGGCGCCGGCGTGGTTGAGATTTGGCGACGTGATCGTCCTGGAGTAGCGCTTTCGCACGTCTGCTCATTTACCGGTCCGATTTTCCGTCGCAACCGACTTGCGCAAAGCATCCATGATGTTGACAACATTGTTGGGTGCCGGTGACGATGCGGGAGCCTTGCTCGCGCTCTTCGACGGCTTCTTGAGCGATTTCCTTTTCGCGTCGATGATATCGAGCAGCCGATCCTGCACGGGGTCGATGACCATCTTTGGCGTCCAGTCCTGGGTCTGCTTTTTGATCAGTTGCTGGATGAGCGGCATCATGTCGGAATCGGCTTGTGTCTCGCCAATACCCTCGAAATAGGTTTCTTCATCCCGGACCTCGTCACCATAGCGCAAAGTCCAAAGAACAATACCCTTGCCGCGTGGCTCCAGCATGACGGCGCGTTCGCGACGGGTGATGACCAGCCGGGAGATACCGACCATATCCTGCGATTGCATCGCGTCACGGATGACGGAGAAGGCTTCCTGACCGACGGGATCGTTCGGGGACAGGTAGTAGGGCGAGTCCAGCCAGATCCAGTCGATGCTGTCGCGTGGCGTAAAGGTGGAGATGTCGATCGTCTTCGTGCTGTCCAGCGCGACATTCTCGAGTTCGTCATCCTCGAGAATGATGTATTCGTCCTCACCGCGCTGATAGCCTTTGACTTCGTCCTCTTCCTTTACTCCTTTGCCGGTGACCGAATCCACATAGCGGCTGACGACACGGTTTTGGGTCTCGCGATTGAGGGTATGGAACCGGACTTTGTCGTTTTCTGAGGTCGCCGGCATCATCTGCACCGGACAGGTGACCAACGAGAGCTTGAGATAGCCTTTCCAGTAGGGGCGAATTGCCATGGCGAACTCCTCCGGTCAGCTTGCTCGGCGCGTGGGCGCCGACGCGGCTTTTGACTTTGCCACAGGCTTTGCAGCTTTCTGGCGAGCCGCGCCCTTGTTGGCGTTTGCGGCAGTGCGTTTGGGTTGGGCCTCTTTTGCACCCCTGCCGGCGCTTTCGCGCAGCGCTTGCAGAAGGTCGCTGGGCTTCGAAGCCACCGGTGCCTTCCTCTTCGGCAGTGAGCGGCCTTCGATCTTGGCTTTCACCAGTTCGGCAACGGCAGCCTCATAACGGTCATCAAACGTGCTCGCGTCGAACCTGCCCTTCTTGGTGCCGATAATGTGCTCCGCAAGTTCGAGCATTTCGCCTTCGATCTTGAGGTCGGGTATTTCTTCGAACGCCTTCTCAGACGATCGGACCTCGTAGTCGAAGTTGAGAGTATTGGCGATCAGGCCTTTGCCGTGCGCGCGAATGAGAACGGTACGCATCCTGCGAAACAGAATGGTCCGGGCAATGGCTGCAACCTTTTCCTTTTTCATGCCGTCACGCAGAAGCACAAAGGCATCCGTCCCCATCTTGTCCGGCGCCAAATAGTAGGGCTTGTCGAAATAGGTCGTGTCGATCTGCGCGCAGGGGATGTAGGCTTCGATGTTCAGGGTCTTGTCACTCTCGGGCACGGCTGCCGCGACTTCATCCGGCTCCAACACGATGAACTGGCCGTTCTCGATCTCATAGCCTTTGACCTGGTTGTCGCGCTCGACAGGATCGCCGGTCTCGCTATCGACAAACTCCCGTTTGACCCGGTTGCCCGTTTTGCGGTTGAGGGTGTTGAACGCGATGCGCTCGGAAGACGATGCTGCCGTGAACAGAGCCACCGGGCAGGAGACCTCCCCGAACTTGATGAAGCCTTTCCAATTCGCTCTTGGGCCAACCATGACATCTATACTCCTGACGCAGCCAACGCGATTCAACCGAATCAACGGGCGAATCGTTCCGTGGCAAAACGAATCATTTTTCAATGACTGAGCGGTGGCACGCTTCCCGCAATGCGAGTCCTGATTAGCATCTTGATTCACATGCATCTTTTGGCCGTCGCGCGCGTTTCTAAGGCGAACAACCTTAAAGGAGTCCTGCCATGAGCAAGCGCGAACTGATCGATTGAAATGGCAGCGAAAAGACACAAGGCGGAAGTGGCTTCCCGATCTCGAGGCTTGGGCCATTTTCGCAAATGGTTGCAGCACTCGGGTCCTTTTCGCGTGAGGTCCGCGACCGTATCTGGCCATTGCGGAACGCGACTTTCGTTGCTTCAAAAAGTCGGGGGTGTGCAGGCGCTGACGACTTCACACGGGACTGGCCCGATGCAGCGGAACCTGTGAGGATGATGACTTTCGAAATAATAGGCATCACCTGGCCCAAGGATCCTCCGCTCGTCGTCAATCGTGACCTCCAGGCGTCCGGACAGGACAATCCCACCTTCCTCGCCGTCGTGCACAAGCGGAACCTTGCCGGTGTCCGACCCTGGCTGATAGCACTCTTTCAGAATTTGAAGGCCGCGGCCGAACAGGTTGTCGCCGACCTGCCGATACGAGATCGGTCCCTTTCCTATCTCCGTTAGTTCATCGCACCGATAGAAGGCCTTTCTCGGTCGTTCTGGTTCGAATGCAAAGAATTCGGCAAGTCCGATGGGTATGCCGTCGAGAATTCGCTTCAGGGCGCCGACGGATGGATTGGATGAATTCGACTCGATCAACGAGATCGTCGAGTTTGTCACACCGGTGCGTTTGGCGAGTTCGCGTTGGGAGAGATTGTGCATGAGCCGCAGATGGCGAAGGCGCGTTCCTATGTCGACCGACATCATTTATCCGTTCCGGTTGTTCGAAATATCGCAAACATAGTGTGGTACCATACGGGAATTCAATGGTTTAAATGTCAGTAGAAAAGGACTTGTTTAGCTATGTAAATCACGACCGCAATGCGCCATCGCAAGGGAGATTCCGATGAACGCATACATCCGACCCAACGAAGCCGTTCTGGACAGCTACTGGATGCCATTCACTGCCAACCGGCAATTCAAGGCCGCCCCGCGGCTTCTGTCATCCGCCTCCGGCATGCATTACACAACCACCGATGGCCGCACCGTCCTCGACGGGACGGCGGGTCTCTGGTGCGTCAACGCCGGACACGGACGTCGCCAGATTGCCTCGGCTGTCGAACGCCAGCTTTCGACATTGGACTTCGCCCCGTCGTTCCAGATGGGCCACCCGATCGCCTTCGATTTCGCCGAGCGTCTTGCCGAGATCGCTCCCGGCGGCCCCGGCAACCGGCTTGATCGGATCTTCTTCACGGGATCCGGCTCTGAATCGGTCGACACAGCCTTGAAGATCGCCATCGCCTACCAGCGGTCGATCGGCCAGGGGACGCGCAGTCGGCTGATTGGCCGCGAACGGGGTTATCATGGCGTCGGCTTTGGCGGGATCTCGGTCGGAGGACTGGTCAACAACAGGCGGGTGTTCCCTCTGCTTCCTGGCTCCGATCACCTGCGCCATACCCACGACCCGGCTCGAAATGCCTATGTGCGCGGCCAGCCAGAACATGGCGCGGAACTGGCGGACGATCTGGAACGTCTGGTCGCTCTTCATGGTGCTGAGACCATTGCGGCCTGCATCGTCGAACCGGTTGCGGGATCGACGGGCGTCCTAGTGCCGCCGAAAGGCTATCTCGAACGACTTCGCGCCATCTGTGACAGACATGGAATTTTGCTGATCTTCGACGAGGTCATCACCGGCTTCGGTCGGCTGGGTGCTGGCTTTGCAGCCGATTATTTCGGGGTCCGTCCCGACATCGTGACCACGGCCAAGGGACTGACGAACGGCGCAATCCCTATGGGCGCGGTCTTCGTCAGCCGCACGGTGCATGATGCATTGATGCATGGGCCGGAAGGCCAGATCGAACTTTTTCATGGATACACCTATTCGGGTCACCCGGCAGCCTGCGCCGCCGGGATTGCGACGCTCGACATCTACCGTGAGGAAGGATTGCTGACCCGCGCGGTTGACCTTGAGCAGGAGTGGCAAGACGCCATGCACTCCCTGAAGGGGCTTCCTCACGTCACCGACATCAGAACGATCGGTCTGATCGCCGGGGTGGAGCTTGCGTCCCGCGAAGGAGCTGCGGGATCGCGTACCTATGACGTATTCGTCGACTGCTTCGAGAAGGGTCTTTTGATCCGCGTGACGGGGGACATCATCGCCTTCTCGCCACCACTGATCATCACGAAGGAACAGATCCGCGAGATCGTCTCGGTTCTCGGTGATGCCCTCAAACATGGGGTAATCGCGGCGCGATGGTCCCAGGCCAGATATCCAAGATGGCTGGTAAGGGTGGTTGCCCCCGATAAGATGGAAATACGGGCTCACGATTAGCACCGGGCCCAAACATCGAATGGAGGCAACCATGGGCGAATATATAGGGCTTGACGTTTCATTGAAAGACACCGCGATTTCGATCCGAAAGGACGGGAAGCGGATCTGGCGCGGCAAGTGCCCCTCTGACCCAAAACTTTTGGCGGAAATGATCCGCAAACACGCCCCGCACGCCAAGCGCGTTGTCTTCGAAACAGGACCGTTGTCGACGTGGTTCTATCATGCGCTAACAGCCGAGGGGATGCCGGCAATCTGCATTGAAGCGCGGCACGCGCAAAAGGTATTGAACGAGACGCTCAACAAGACGGATGCCAATGACGCGGATGGCTTGGCCCAGCTGGCCGAAGCCGGCTTCTACAAGGCCGTCCGGGTAAAGGCTTTTGATAGCATGCTGACACGCACGCTGGTGGCAGCTCGCAATCAGCTCCTCAGCATCTCGACCCAGCTCAGCAATCAGATCCGCGGCCTGATGAAGACATTCGGTCTCATCGTCCCCAAAGGGACGGGTCGGGTATTCGATGGCAATGTGAGAAAGCTGGTGGATGGGAATGACGGCCTGGCAAAGATCATATTGCCTCTGCTCGAGGCCTGGCGCGACATACGCAGGCGCGCGGCCGATCTTGATCGCCAATTGCTCACAGCGGCGCGGGAGAGCCAGGAGACGAAGCTTTTGATGACGATCCCGGGGATCGGCGCTGTCACCGCTGTCTCGTATGTCGCCGCGATTGAAGAGCCAGAAAACTTCAAAACGTCGCGCTCGGTCGGCGCCTGGCTTGGGCTGACAACGCGGCGCTACCAGTCAGGCGAGGTCGATTATGACGGCCACATCTCGCGACGAGGCGACAACCACCTGCGGGGGCTGCTTTACGAAGCGGCGACGGTGATCCTCACGAGAACCAGTGCCAGGAACGAGAGCAGTCTCAAGAGCTGGGGGCTTAAGCTGCGTGAGCGATTGGGCTTCAAGCGCGCCGCAGTGGCGGTCGCGCGAAAGCTGGCGGTCATCATGCACAGCATGCTCAAGACAGGAGAGATATTCAACGCATTGGCTGGCGCCACCACATAAGCGAAGCGCCAGCCTTCCTCCCTCAGCGCGTCAAATCTGATTTGAGGCACTGAGCGTCCGTGCCGCGGACGTGGGTTGGATCATTCCGTTAGACCCGTCGCAGCTCGCTTGAGACTGCGCCTCAAACATAGGAAGGTCCCCCTGCGAAGACCCATTATGCGGCGACCATGTGTCGACCGCGGAGACAACCCTGCTCCTGGCACCGGATAGCTCTGCAGAAAGTCACGCCGCTGAGGTTCGATCTAATCAAATAACGTACACCGCTTTGCATGCCTGCAATACGGTATCGATACTGTGTGGCCAAACCACCTTGACTCCTGGAGCGCTATTAGACAACGGGCGGCTTGATCCTTCAGTGCGACGGGCGGCTTTTCTTGAGAAAGCCGCCTATCCTCGGACTCTTCGATGAACCCGGTCGAGAGCGTCAAGTAGCGCCTTCGTGCCGCCCTTCTGATCGAAGTCCGCAAAGACTTGCTCGTTCAGACCGCCCTTCGTGGAAAATTCCAGGCGAAGTTGGCTGAATGATGGGTTGGCGGACTGAAAAGCCGTCTGCGAGAGGCTTGTAAATAGCGGAGCAAGATAGGCTTTTGCCGTTTCGGCTTTCATGCCGTGATCGACAAGCCAGCCCGCCGTTCTATCAAGGACACCAAAGTAGGTGCCCATGAGCGCGCTGGCGACGGCGAGTAGATCATATTCCTCCTTCGTATCGCACTCCACGGCCGTTCCCAATGCTGAAAAGATGCCTGCCGTTTCGTCGTCGCGCGGGTAGATGGCGGTAACGCCGTCACAATCTGCAACGAACGGCAGCGGGATCGCCTGGGTCAGCTTGACCGTCTGATTGATCCATCTTTCCAAGAGGGCACGCTCTGTCGCGGCGATGACGCTGATCACGGATTGCGCGCTGCGAAACCGAAGCGGCGGCACGACCTCTTCGGCCACCTGCGGGCGGATGGCGAGGAAAACGATGTCCGACGCATCGACCACCGCCTGATTGCTTGCCGCAATCATCACGCGCTTATCTTTGGCAGCAAGCCGAGCGGCAACATCAGCGCTGCGGGGCGAAACGCTGATGTCGGAAATCGCCAATGAAGAGCGTAGCGTGCCGGTGACGATGGCTTCGGTGATCGCCCCGGTTCCAATGAATCCCAGTTTCATGCGGCTCTCTAATCTCCGTGATGTATCGCGCAGGTCACTGGGCCGCCTTAACGGTGCCCAGGGTGACGTCTGTGGTGTAGTTCTCGCGCATGAAATCAATGAAATTGTCCCGGAACTGGCGCGTATGCGCGTGGGCCAATTCATCGGCCAGGTCTACATCTTTTGCCTTTAGGCTGCGCCAACCTTGCGAGAGGAGCGATAGCCAGCGGCTCTCGGTAAGCAGCACAGATTGTCCAGATGGCGAGCAAAAGTCACTGCCAACTGTCTTTTAAGCTGCAGAGTAAGGGATGCATATAGAAAATTCACCTGATCGATTTTTACCTCGGAAAGGCAATGACCTGTCCCAGCGAGTATAATTAACGCGCTGTTAATGCCACTGCCGTCATAACGGGGGATCACTGGTTAAATTTGTCTTGCAAAGTCGCCCAATGTCGATCCTTCGCGCGTTGAACAGCAATAGCGGCCGCCTTGTAAAGCTTGACTTCAAGCTTGGCTCGAACCGAAGCCTTCCCAAGGCAAAGCAGAAGCGGCAGGTTAACGCGAAGTCGAGATTGGTGACGTTAGCTGTCGTGCTGGCTGTCTTCTATTGCATCATCATCGGCAAACTCATCTATTTCGGCGAACACCCGGGCGATACGACCTCTAGCATTCCTCCGAACCAGGGGATCGTGGCCGCCCGCCCCGATATCGTCGACCGCAATGGCCAGCTGCTGGCAACGGACATCAGAACCGTTTCGCTGTTCGCCGAGCCTTTCAAGCTGGCGGATGCCGATGATGCTGTCGAAAAGCTGGCGACTGTCTTTCCCAATCTCGACCGCAAGGCGATCTATCGCAAGCTGGCGGACAAGCGCTCGCACTTCATCTGGCTTGAAAGACAGTTGACGCCCAAACAGCAGAGCCAAATCCTGAGCCTTGGCATCCCCGCCATCGGCTTCCGTCCCGAAGTCCGGCGCTTTTATCCCGGTGGCAACACCGCTGCCCACGTACTTGGCTATGTCGACATAGACAACAAGGGCGTCGCCGGCATGGAGAAATACATCGACCAGCAGGGTCTCTCCGATCTGGCCGCAACGGGCCTGACCGGTGTTGAGACGCTGCAGCCGGTGCGCCTGTCGCTCGACCTGCGCGTTCAGAACATCGTCCATGACGTCGTTTCAAATGCCGTCAAAATCTATCAGGGCCAGTCGGCCGGTGCGGTGGTGCTCGACATCCACACCGGCGAAGTGCTGGCCATGGCCTCGGCCCCGGATTTCGACCCCAACGACCCCCAGGCAAACGGCAGCGACGGCTGGCTGAACCGCATGTCGAACGGCACATTCGAGATGGGCTCCGTATTCAAGACATTCTCGATGGCCATGGCCATCGACAGCGGATCGGCGAAGCTCACCGACACATTCGATGCCAGCGCGCCACTGCACTACGGCGGTTTTACCATCCACGATGATCGCGACGTGCCGCGTCGCGTGCTGTCGATCCCCGAAATCTTCCGTTACTCGTCCAACATCGGCACGGCCAAGATGATGGACCGCGTCGGGATGGATAACCAGAAGGCTTATCTGACCCGTTTCGGCCTGCTCTCCAAGATCCAAACGGAGCTGCCCGAAGTGAAGATGCCAAGCCAGCCGAAGGTCTGGAAGAAGATCAACTCGATTACCATCTCGTTCGGCCACGGCGTCGCCACCACGCCACTGCAGACGGCCGTAGCGGGTGCGGCTCTCATCGACGACGGAAAGCTGATCGAGCCGACTTTCCTGCCGCGCAGCCAGGACGAGGCCGAAAAGACCGAGCAGATGATTGTCAAGAAAAGCACCAGCGACGTCATCCGCTACCTGTTTCAGTTGAACGGCGAACAGGGTTCTGGCAAGCCCGCCAACGTGCCCGGCTACCATGTCGGCGGCAAGACCGGCACGGCCAACAAGGTCATTAACCACGTCTACTCTCACAAGCTGAGCTTTAATTCCTTCCTTGCCGCGTTCCCGATAAATCATCCGAAATATGTGATCCTGTCGTTTATCGATGAGCCCTTAACCGGCGAACATCACTTGACCTTCGCCACTAATACGGCAGCGCCCATGGTGCGCGATATCATCGCGCGGTCGGCACCACTGCTGGGTGTCGAGCCGGATTTCGGAACGAACCTGATCGCGGCCTTCTGAACGCAGCGTTGCAGGCCAGGTCGCTGCCGATGGCGGGCGACGGTGTCGATCTGCGAAAGGGACGGAATACGATGAATGCAGCGCAGTTTTCGGACGCTCAGAAGGCGTTCATTCTGGAGCGGCGTGATGGAGCTGTATCATCATAGATTAGTTTCGTGCGCTATTTATGGGACGTTGCTCGCAAACAGTCTTTGCGTGAGCTGTTCGGCCGGCTGGTCTTCAACATTATATGTGGCAACACCGATGACCACGCCAGAAACCATGCCGCATTCTGGGATGGCACCACTCTTGCTCTGACACCTGCATATGACATCTGCCCGCAAGACAGGGCCGGAGATGAAGCAGGCCAGGCGATGCTTATCACCGGCGAGAACCGGCAGAGCAGGCTCGCGGTGTGCATCGCCGCCGCAGGGCAGTTCCACCTCAATGAGCAGGAGTCGATTGGCGTCATTGAGAGACAGATCGATATTCTTAAGACCCGGTGGTCGGCGACGGCGGACCGGGTGGCGGCCGCTTTTGATCATCACGACGTGCGGACGTCCGATCAACTGACGTCGATGTAATGCGCCATGCAGAAGGATAGTCCATTGCTGATTTAGTCGCGGCTTCAACGTGCCCGCGGCCCTAGAAGCGGCTACCCGCGGGGCCACACTGAATGCGATCTGTAGCGCTTGTGTTGACTCCTTCCTTAGCGGAGCCGAAAAGGGCTCTGCTACAGAGGAGAAAACCAATGCCCGACGAGAACAATACAGGCCTCATTGCTGCGGTTGCAGAGACTGATACCCCGGTTACGGCACCGGCGACCAAGAAGCAGCGTGCACTAAGGCGTCAAAAGGAAGCTGTCGAACCGGTTCGAGCCACATCAAGGGCGACGACTGCGAAGTCACCGACAGTAAATCTTGGGAAGCGTGACAAACAAGATAGAACAGGGAAGCTCAAGCGGGTCGAGGTGCAAGTCACAGATGCGACGAGCACGCCGAAGGACGCCACCAAGAGCACCGGAAGGCAGAAGGCTGCTAAGCCCGTTAAGCAAACGGCAAAGACGAGTGTTTCGGCAATCGATGAGATGGCGGATCTTGTTCAACTCGAAGAGGAGAACAAGAGGCTTCGGAAAACTCTGGCAGAAAAGCTGCGTGCAGAAAATGCAGAACTGCGCAAGCGGCTCGGGCTCAATTGATCATCGCGGGGCAGGCGGGTCGGCTACGACAGCGACCTCGGTCAATGCCCGACGACAAGAGAAATTCGCCGGGCTCACGTTATGAGCCCGGCGGAACGGTATTTGAGGATATGTCGAAGGCGGCAGCAGCATAGCAATGCAGGTTGCTCAAGGTGGAAACACTATGAAGACGTCACCATGGAAATTCCTTGTCGGTCTCACGTCACGGCGACGGCAGGAACAGGAGCAAGGAAGCCCGATTGAAAATGATACCGATCCCAAGGCCTTTGCAAGCGCCGTAGAACAGCGCTCGGCGCTTCTATTAGATTCCACCGAAGCCTCCGCCACACCTGATAGCGGTGAGAACGTTCCGGTTGATCGAACGGCTGCCGCGTCAAATGACCCTGGTGTCGATCCCGCTGCCGCGGGAGAGGTGCTTCCACCGGGTTATGTTGGAGAGCTCAGTACATCGACGCGTGATGCGGCCGATCATTCGAGTGCCGAAGCGGATGAATTGGTGGAGGAGAACGAGACACGCAAACCGCTTCGACGAACACAGCGGATCAAGCGTCCAGCGCCCGCAAAGCGAGTGCGGGCCCGCGCGGTCGCTGAGAGCGCTGTCGACACAAATGAGGATCAAAGCACGCAAACTTTGGCTACCGGGAAAAGTGCGTTCTTAGATGACGTGGCTGGCCTTGACGCGGAAATCAACCAGCTGAAAAGCCAGCTGGCTCAAAAGCTCTATTTGCAGAACCTTCAGCTAAAGAAGATGCTTGAGCGGTTCGACGTTTCGTGATCCCGGTGTCTTCTAGACGAAGAAGACGTCACGGCGCCGTTTGATGGGCGTCTCGATCTTTCGCAAGGACTGGATTGAGGGTGTTCTTTGGCCGGAGCGCTGATCGACATCATTGACCCTATGGATGACCAATCGATTTGGACACTTGCAGGAAGATTTCGCTTGGCTGTTCATGCCCACGGACAGCGAGCCAGCACGCTGGTCGGGTGAACAAACCTGCGCTTGGTCGGCGTTGCAATTAACCCACTCTTGATAGGGCGGGCACATGGTAAATTGGCTGCAAGGGCATATGTGCAGCACATGTCGTACGTAGCAGTGCATCACTTTTGCTGGAAAAGAGATCCGCGCCACACGTTCCGCGGATCTCTTTTTTGCGTTTGGCGCCGCGTCGCGGACGTGACCTACCTCATGTGAAGATCGGCGATGGCCAAGACCGGAAACACAGCATCCACCAGTATGATCAGAGCACGCTAACGTTCTCGGCCTTCGACTTCCCTGTCTTGCGATCTTGGCCAACCTCGAAGTTGACTTTGTCGCCTTCTCTGAGCGAGCCACCTCGCTGCAAAGCAGACACGTGAACAAACACGTCCGTTCCACCATTTTCAGGTGTAATGAAGCCAAATCCCTTGTCGTCATTGAAAAATTTAACAGTACCGATGGGCATGACAGTTCCTCTCCACTTCCCGTGGTCATTCGACTCGCGCAACCAACCTATAGCGCGAATGCTTGCCTATCAACGGTTAGGAGTTTTCTGTAGCACTGCCTCGAGCCGCCAAACTCTTCAAGTGGCTTGGCATCAGCGAGCAAAATTGATGGCATCAAGCTGAAACTATGGGGAACATGACCGGAGCCTTTTCGAAAGGCCGCTGTTGGAACTCTTGGTATCAATCAATCAACATACCGGCAAAACGGCGGACGTTCGCAGCACGCAAGTTTGAAGCAGACGGGCGTCATGTTGACTCTTTGGTTCAGCCAGCCGACAACAGACGATCGCTAGAGAGGGCAAATAAATGGCAGACGAGAATAACGTCGAACCGATGACCGTGGTTGCGGGTACGGATCCTAAGGCAAAGGCAACGACTGACAAAAAGAAGAGATCGCCACGGCGTCAAAAGATGCCTGTTGAACCGGTGCGGGCTGCTACCGAAGCCGTGGCGGCAGACACCCGGACCCCGCGTGCCAAAAGCTATGGCGCCGACGAACGGGTGGCGAAGCTCGCGTTGATCAATACTCAGGTCAGCAAAGGCATCAGCACTCTCAAGGACGCCGTCAAGTCCGCCGGCATATCGGAGCAAACCTACTATAACTGGAAACGAGCCACGAACCCCGTTGAGCAGACTGACCCCAAGCCAGTCCCGGCCGGCGATGAGCTGGCAGATCTTGTTCAACTCGAACAGGAGAACCTGAGGCTCCGCAAGGTCCTAGCGGAAAAACTGCGCGCGGAAAACGCTGACCTGCGCAAGAGGCTGGGACTAAGCTAACCCAACCCAACCCAACCCGACAAGGGAGCCTCCTGAGCGGTCCGTGTTCTGCATCGATCATTGCCCTCTATAGTCGATTGAGCCGAGCGATAAGACAATATATAGCTCCGCAACAGGAGCGAGGCTGCGTTGATCAGCGTGGCTGTGTGGATTGATTAGGTTGAACAGCATATGAAAACGCCACAACGGAACTTCGTTGTTGAATTCAAATCGGGGCGACGCCAGCAAAGAGCGGAGACGAAGTCGATTTGGGGTGATACCGACCTCAAAGCGTTTGTCCGCAAAGCCGAAGATGACGCGCCGCATCTGTTCGGTCCGAATGAAACGCTCGGTTCGTCAGTTGATGATGGATACATATCGCCTGAACCATTGAATTCGGGCTCACCCAGAGCAGCCGGAGATGATAGCGACGCTGCACATTCGACGTTGCTGGCTGTCGACAAAGAAGAGGCGAAGGCGTCGAAGCAGCATGAGGACAATTTGGCGGCTGTGGACACCATTGCGCAAGCACCCGTGAGCCAGAGAGTGCAGCAGCCTCGCAAACCTTTGAAAGCCACAGCTCGAAAACGTGCTCGTCGTACTGTCACCCAAGCGATCAATGGCGAGGACCGCCTCAACGTGAATTTAAGCGCGCAGTCAGTGACTGCCGCGGATGCCGTTTCTGTTCAAGAGGTGGCGGCGCTCGAACTAGAAAACAAACGGCTCAGGAAGATGCTGGCCGAAGTCCTTTGTGCCGAAAACGTGCAGATCAGAAGAATGCTTGAGCGGTTCGATGCCGTTGACAGTCCGGGGTGAGACGAAGACAGACAGGGCATGCTTTAAGCAATGGCGACGCTACTGCTGCTAGCTCAGTTTCCAGCCTTACCGAACGCAAGCCCGCGCGGTCGGCTCGGAGTTGTCATTATGGCCTCACATCCAATTGATGTCGGATGGCTTTGCAAGCCTAGGTGAACAGATCGGTTGCTGCGCGCGCAAGTCGTCCATCCGATGGTCGTTGAGATCGAACCACCTAATCGTCGTGATTTAAACTCAAGCGCTTGCGCATCTCCAAAAGGGAAGAGCGCAGTTCTTTGCGTTCCGTTGAAGTGAGGTTCGCATGGAGTGCCACCTCCATAGAAGAAATCTCCGCAAAGATCGCGTTGAAGACGTCGGTCCCTTTGTCCGTAACGTGTATGTATAACATTCTGCGGTCCGCTGGTTCGTGACGACGCTCCACCAAGCCGAACCTCTCTAAGCGATTTATCGTCTCGGTGGCAGTCGGTCGATTGATCAGCAAGCGCGCGGCGACGCGGCCTTGTTGCATCGGCTGTTCCGTTGCTATTGCCGCGAGCGCCTGAGCGTCTCCAAATGTCAGGCCATCATAATGCGCAGCCATCCTTGTTTCCAGGTGCCTGCGAACCAGTCTTGCACAATTGAACATCTCGAATAGTAGATTGTCACCCCAGGGTTGGTCTGCGTACATTACGAACCTTTAATTTTGAATCTTGATTTCGTCGTGAGATTGCTAGTTAACTGTGGAACGCATAGGTACGTCCGAACGGATTGCAAGGCTGCCCGTCGGCTTTCTTTTTGGTCACCACATGGGCCGCTCGGTGACGGTTGGAAGGATGACAATGCCACATGATCGACACTAGATTCTCGACGGCCTTGCATGTCGTGATCCGCATTGCCCTAAACGATGTTGAGAACGTGCGATCCACGAGCAGTTCTTTGTCAGAGACCTTGAATACCAATCCTTCGTTCGTAAGGAAGTTGCTGTCGCCGCTGATTGCGGCGTCGATCGTGTCGCCTTCCAAAGGCAACAACGGCGGTCTGCGGCTTGGCCGCCCCCCGGCCTCGATCAGCCTGGGCGAAATCTACCGACTGGTGACAAACGACAAGGCGGTTTGGAGCGCTCGGGAGGGGGTCTCCGGCCAATGCAAGCTGACGGAACGCATTGCGCTGTTCTCCCAGGACCTGTGCAGCAAAGCGGAACAGACCCTTATGGATATGCTTGACGACATAAGTGTGCAGGACAGCGTCGATGAGCTTCATGTTCGCCCGACCGCCAGCGGGGTCGAAATCACCAATTAAGTCTGCCGGCGGGTCGACCCCTCCGTCTCCTGGGTCTACATACAGCTGGAAGGAGTCCGGCAGGGAAACCGAACCCCTCTCAAGTCACTGATCGGAGGTCAATCGGATCAGAAACTTCTCTGGAAGCGCAGGATGCCGGCCCACTGATCCTGGTTGACGGAATCCCAGTTGGTGTAGGACACCTCTGGCTCGACCAAGAGATCCTTGACCGGATTGAACTTCAAGTTCGTCGTTGCGGCGAAAATCTTCGAGTCGGTATAAGCGACCTGCAGGTTCCACTTCAGCTTGTCGTTGAACGGAACGGCCACGCCGCCCCATGCTGCCCAGTCACCCCAGCCGCAAAGATCGCCACGACCCGGAGGGCACGAGCTTTCATCAAGATTGGAGCCTGCATACTTGTTTAGCTTGTCGCCATCGGTGTTCCAGCCGCCGATCGCATAGACTGAGAAAGTACCGAAGTCGACATCGACGCGCGCCTTGATCGCACCCTCTTCGACAATCGAATCGTAACCACCGACAACGTTGATCCCCCAGATGCCGCTCTTGTAGGCGAGACCTGCGACAACGTCGGGAGCGTAGTGATCGCCCTTGGATGTCTTCCAGGCACCGCCATAGCTGGACTGGTCGCTCGCGGAATTGCTGTCTTCCAGCGAGATCATGGCGGTAAAGCCGTTGCCGGGGTCGTACTTGTAGGTCAGCTGATTGAGTTCGTACGGTCCGTCGTAGATCACGTCGTCGTTGATGACGTCGCCAGCATAGCCCTGGTAGAGGAGGAACTGCGAGTCGAGCTTGCCAACGGTAAACCCGCCTAGGCTGATATTGGCGAAAAGCAGCTTTGTCTTCGTATCGTTGCCGTCATTCCAGTCCCAACGCAAAACGGTGTTGGTCTTCAGCGCGCCGTATTCGGTGTCCCTGGCTGTGTCGATGCTAAGCTCGGCGCGGGTGTGCCACAGCGTACCAACCTTGCCGTTCGGGTTATAGGCATCGTGCCATTCGCCTTCCGAGCGCACTTCACCGCCGATTTTCAGGCAGGTTTCAGTGCCGGGGATGTAGAAATAACCAGCGCCGTAGGCATCGCAGATACGGACATATTCAAGAGGTTCCGGCTCAGCTGCGACGATCGCGTCAGCAGCATGCGCCCCAGAGGCAGCAGCGAGTGCGGCCCCAGACGCCAAGAGAAGCGTTTTCAAGTTCATGGTTGGTCCAATCCGTTTTTTAAATGGGCGCAGTTTCTCGCGCCGGAAATCGACGTTTCACCTTGCCCAATTTCAATCAGCCCTGTCGGGAAGTGCGGAGCTACCGCCGCTTCGAATATGCATATTCGCCGTAATGTATCAATATTAAGTACATTCAAAGATCGCGTGTCGAGGGAGATTTCCCAAGCTGTTGCAGATCGGCAACTCTATGCCAACATCCATGCTGTTGAACGGCATGGCGTCCCGCGGGAAAAGGGCAATGGTTCAAGTCATAGAGGCCCTTCGACGAAGATCTCCGGGAAAAGACGGAGCATCAAGCGAGTAGGTTGAAGTCAGCATATGGTCTTGTTCATCCTCTTCGCGATCAGATTTTCCAACTCGTCAAGATTGTGCGGATTACGGCTTGACCGTGAGGCAGCAATTCGAACTCGAGCTCTCCGCGAGACCATTCTAGCAGTAGTCCCTCGATTATGCCGCGCATGGCGGCGCTAGCTGCTTTCGCTGTCCAGGGAGCCGGAAGACCCTGGCGTTGCTCTGCTATTTCAAGAACCTTAGTCATTGCGTCTAGCAATGCTTGTCGGAATGGATCTGCGCTGGGGCCACCAACTGGCGTGGCATCCAAACGAAACATCACCTGCAACATCCCCCGTTGACGGGGGTCCGTGCTCAATCGCGTAAAAACTCCGCATATCACGTCACCAAGCGCATCAAGAGGCTGACCCGTGTCCTCCTCGGCCAAACGTTCGGCCAGTTCCATGAATGGCCGTTTTGCTTCATCGCGCAACGCATATAGTAGGCCTTGCTTGTTCTTGAAATGCCAGTGCACTGCGCCGCGGGTTACCCCCACCGCGGTAGCTATGTCTTCCAGTTTGGCATTTTCGTAGCCCCGCGCGAGAAATTCGTCCTCCGCCGATCGAAGGATTTGCCGTCGCGTTTCCGCTGCCTCTTCTTTTGTCCGTCTCATTGGATTCCTTGAGCCAATATCATCCTCCATACCAGCTGCGGGGCTCTTTCGCATGTTCATATTGGCGCAGTTCTGTTCAGCATACCATGTCGATCATTTACATACGTGTAGTATGTATGTATACTGCTTTGCAATATCTCGAGGAATGTTCGCGATGCACGCTTTGTCGTTGTCGGCACCAATGGCTTCTGCTCGCTCGAGACTAGGGGACCGTTCACGCGGCAGACCGCAGCGCTCGCTTCACCACTCGCAAAGACCGAGGCCGGCCCCTGATGCGGGGACCGGCGACCTTTCTTCTCCGGGTCGCCCAGCCGAAAGCGCCAGCGCCCCTTATGACAAGGAGCAACGCAATGGATGGACAGCATTGCATCGAGCCGACTGAGGATGCCGGATTTGAGCTAGATCCGCTTGCGGTAACGGCGGCGAAGATCGTTCTCGCGACCATCGCGAACCTCTTCGAGGACAAGATGCTTACGTTCGCAGAGCTGAATGTCTTATATCAACTGTCGACTGCCGGGGCAGTTTC
>NZ_JBFRFF010000021.1:0-106191 GCF_052114685.1 Rhizobium sp. 2YAF20
CCCCGCTACGGACGCCGCTCGACGATTATCACCAGCCAGCTTCCGGTATCAGCCTGGCACGAGATCATCGGCAACCCAACCTACGCCGATGCCATCCTCGACAGGCTCGTTCATAACGCCCACCGCATCGACCTATCCGGCGAAAGCTTGCGGCGAAATCAGCGCCGGAAATCTTGACTCCCTACCCGAATGAATTGACAACAATCAAAGCCAGCAGGACCCCAGCCTCAAGGGGGCGAGATCATCCCGGAATCCCGGGGCGCAATCATCTCGGAACAAAGGGGCGGCTTCATCGGAATCGGCATTTCGACGCTTCGTCAGGGGCTAGGTTGTCGTGTCGCCTTAAGCTGTGCCAATCAACACGAGCTCGAAACAGTGGCCGGGCAACTCGCAGATATCCTCTCTTCGAGTGGTTGTGAGTTGCACAGTCCACAAAATGATACAGGATATTGTCCCTGTTCCAAAATCCGTCGAAGGCCTTCCGGATTTCAGGCGCCGTGCGCCCGCAAACGCCAAACGGACAAATCGGCAAAACAAGAAGGCTTCGGCGACAATCGACCTTCACACCCGACCGAAAAGGTAAGCGCAATCAAGAGGTACTCCAGTCGCGTTGCCATTAGCATCTCCGAATCACTGCATATTCTTTCTTGTATCAATCGATTGGCGTGCTTCGGGGTCACGCTGTGTCGTGTCCGCCTCGGCGTTAGCCGTTCCTCAAGCCAGTCGCAAATCGAGAAGGGGATGCAGCTTCTTTAGATTTGGCAAAGATTTTGTCTGCCAAGGAAACTGATTGGTACCTTTGACGACGAGCCGAAGATCGGGTTTCTTGCGAGCTTCTATCGTCAACTTTGCTAGCAGATTTATCCCCGATGAGTTCAAGAATTCGAGACCGGTTAAATTGAACGTGACTTGGTCATGCTCCCCGTGCAGAAGACCGAATGCTAACGAATAAATGGGAGCATAGGCGTCCGGCCCCGCTAGCCTGAGAATGCCGTCAAAAAAAACCTCGTTCTTTTCCGTCCATATGCGGAAATTTTCGTCCCTGATTTCCATTCGTCACTCACGGATTGGAGGAGGGCGGGATGGCCACCGCCGCGGTTGTTGTTAGCATAGTACACTCGTTTTGGTAGTCTTCAAATTCCCAAGCCATTTTGGCGTTGTAGTCACTCAGAAGCGTAAGCAAGCCCAAGCCGGAACCACTTGTATCTGACATGGCATTCGTTTCGATCTGCTCCAGCAGAAGCTCTTTGGGATCTCTGGATGCGATCCGGTGCAACAGGCCCCTAAAGCGAGATGAAGTTTCGCGGTCGATCGCGTTTCTTACCCTCATGAAAAAACTTTCGTGGGATGTCCCGGCCTCAACAACAATCTCACCCGGTTGTCGAAACTTTATGGCGTTTTCTATCAGTTCGTTGCTGAGGTATCCGATGTCGTGATGTACTTGGGTATGACTGGACTTCGAAGCCGCGTATGGAAGAGCCATCATGTCAGCTATGAAGTCCGAGGTCACGCCCGAGTGTTTCCAACTCAGATGAAGCGGGCCATCGCGCAGAGTAAGGCGAGTGCCAAAATTCACGCTCATGCCCACTAGAGATTCCGTACCGTATATCATTGGTGCCATCAATCACCTGTGCCGCACAGCGAGAAGTGTAATGTCGTCATGGATTTTTTGCGACCCGATGTAAGTCATCAACGTCTCAACAATTCCAGAAACGACGTCGTTTGCACTGAGGTTCCTCAATCTGAGAGCTTCGTGGCAAAGACGTTCTATACCGAAAAGTTCTCCCGCGCCGTTTTCGGCTTCGGTTACGCCGTCCGTATGCAATAAGATGAGGTCGCCCTTGTGGAACGGTATCTTCAGGGTTCTGACGAACGGGGAGATATCGGCCTCAAGCCCTATCGGCAGGCCTAAATCCGTCGTGTCTATCCGTTCGAGGTCGCCATTCGATCGCACAAGAATGACTTCCTCATGTTGGCCCGACAGGATCATCTCCCTGCCGTCATAGTCGAGGAACGCCAAGGTAAGGTGCTTGTCGATCTTGGTTCTGACGATGTTCTTGAAAAGCGCGCTGTTCAAGTCCTTCAGAAATTTCAATGCATCCGTATTGCCCGCTTCCTGCAACGCGCGGGCGACGGATTGGACCATCAACATCAACACACCGCTTTCCAGGCCATGACCGGTAACGTCGCCGATGCCAATCTTCAACCGGTTCCCGTTCTCTAAAACATCGTAGTAGTCACCGCCGACCTCCTCCGCTGGCCTCATATAGGCGGCGATTTCGAGGTTTTGAGCCGCCTCCAATTCCTGGGGGAGGGGAAGAACCATCAATTGAATCCGCTCCGCAACCGCAAGCTCTGTGCCCAGTCGACGGTTTTCGTGCTGCAACTGCGCGTTCAGCGTCGATATTTCTTGCTTGGCGTCTTCGATTTGGGCCGTGCGCTCTTCCACGAGCTGCTCGAGATTTTCGGTGTGATAGCTGATCTGCTCAGCCATTCGGTTGAACGCTTCGCCAGCTTCGCCGACTTCGTCCCTGCTGGCGATGGCAACCCTGACCGAGTAATCCTTTGCCTGAATGCGCTTGGCGGCTCCGGCGAGCGCGCTGATCCCGGCGGTAATTCGCTTCGAAGCTGCCAGCACCGCTATTGTCACGATGATCAACGACATAAGGATCGCAAGTATCTGATAGACGACAATTCGGTTCGTAGCGTTGGAAATCTCAGCCTGCGCGGCAAAGAGGGACGCGTCGATTTCCCTTTCAGGCACAACGATCCCCAAAGACATTGCTTCTTGCCGGATCGGACCACTTGACCAGAGATTGGTCGCTGGAAGTTTCTTCACGGCAACGATATAGGGGATCTTATTGCCGTCCTGTTGCAACAACAAATGTTGGATGCCCTCTTCTCGATCGAGAGCAAGTTTTGCGATCTCCGGTTGTGAGCTGCCCCTCAAGGAACGCTCCAGCCCCGTTACCCCACTTCCTACGGCGTCGCTGGCGGAGCGTAGGCCAAGAATTTTCTCGCCTGTGCTATTGATCGCGACGACGTTTCCGTCGGACATCGATAAAAACCCGAAACCAGTCTGGGCGACTTTGACATTTTCGACTGTCTGGGCAAGTTGGTCGAGCGTGATGTCAGCGCCGGCCGCCCCGGCAACATCCTTCCGATCGGCAGACCAGAGTGGGTGGAAGAAACTCACGATGAGCTTGCCGGTTATTGCATCCGTGTACGGCGCTGTCTGGGTTATATCGCCGTTGACCGGCCTGTCTTTTGTATCCTTTGCCCAGCCCTGCCAGGAGTCATAAAGTCCAGGAAAAAAGAAATCCCAGAAATTGGCATCGTTGTGGCCGGGATACAGCCGATCGAAAGTCTGCGCCTGATCCGTGTAGGGTGCGGTCCGGAAGATCGGCCGCGCTTTCGAACCGATGTAATACATCTGAAGTTTCGAAGCGCCGTGTTGCAACAAACTCGGAGCGACAAGGTCTAAAACGGCGCTGGTTTGGATGTCTGCTTGGACTTGCGAGTTTGGTTGGTGGTCCGGTCCGAGCAGGTATCCCCAAACGCTGACGACGGAGGCAGAACCTGGAGCGTTTTGAGACCATCGGCCCTTTTGATCGTAGGAAAGGGCGACGCTGTTGGGGGATGTGCGCGCCATCGCCGCGCCGATATTGGAATTGCGGTCTGGATCGTCAATCTGCGCCTGCAGGACGCCTGCAAGAGCGCCAACGTCATTGTGAACCTGCCCGAGAAGTAGGCTCACCTGATCAGCGGTGGAGTTGGCATATGAGCGTATGTAGTCTTGGCTTGCAGCCTCTAAACCTTGCCCGACTTCGAGGGTTGCGTCCCGCGATAGTCTCTGGACGTTCCACAGTGCCAGTCCACCGCTTACCACCAGGTCAAAGAGCACTGCTCCGCCGACGACCAAAATGAACTTTGCCCGGAACGATCCCAATCTCATTGGCCGCTTTGAGGATATCCTGGCCATCACAGCGGCTTTCGTCCGGAAGCCGCCCAAATAGGCCACCCCGCATAGCCTTTGGGATGCAGAGCTGCGAAGACATGGTCTTTGAAACCCTGCCGGAACCTTCGGATAAACTCCGGTGAATCGCCTCTGCGCACCGCCATCTCGCCAGCATAGACATTTTCCCAAGCCTCGATAACGTCTGCAAAGTCCTGCGGATCGCCGTCGAGGTTGGTCACCATAAAGGATTCCAACTTGATGGAATCAAAGCCTGCATTGGCGAGAAGACTGCGGCTTTTCGGTCCCATCTCGACATCCATGTCGAAATGGCTGAACAGTTTGGCGACTTCCTCGTATGTCCACTTTATCGACTCGGAATGGGGCTCCCCAAGACAATGCGAATTCTTTTCGTTGGTAATATATACCCTGCCGCCCGGTTTGCAGATGCGGTAAAGCTCGCGCAGCAGCATTTCCGGCCTGTCGAATATCTGTAGCGAGTGCCTGCAGGTTACGAAATCAAATTGACTGTCGCGAAGGAGCATTTGCGAGGCGTCGCCATAGGTGTATTCAATTCCCTTCAAGTCAAAATGGGCGGCGACCCTGCGAGCATACTCTAGGCTGCGTATCGAATGATCGAGCGCCACAAGCCGGCTCGGGTTGAATTCACGGTAGACCAGTGATGCGAAGTCGCCAATCCCACAGCAGATATCGGCGATGGCAAGGCCGCTACGCAGCCCGTGGCGCGGCAATATCTCGCGTTCGTGCCTCCACGTCATTTTTGTCTGTGTGCGCAGAATGGGAATAAAGCTTTCATCCTCGACGAATCTCTGACCCGGGTAAAATGCAGAGTCGTAGACCTGAACCGACAAATTCTCCTCCGAGCCAGCCAGCCTCTCGAACATCGCTGTCGACCATGCCACGACACTCGAGGTAACGACCACGATTTTCCGATGAGGCTTCGCCCGGCAGCACGTCGCAAGCACTGCGGACAGGGCATTGAAAGCCGTCAAGTTTATGTGTGTCAGACGTTTGACATTGAGATAGACGATGCCGCTGTTCTCTTCCAAATGTCGCCGGACCAGTTCAAGCAGATCGGCGATATCAGTGACGCGTTCAGGGCGTATTTTGCCAGCGAGCAAAATCTCCTGATTTGTCGGATCAAAGTGGGCCGTAAAGAGTGCGCCAAGGGAGCTCAATGGAAACCCTCTGCCGGGGAGAAATCCGCGACAAAGCGTATTCCGCTCGCTCCGTCTCCTTCGATCTGGATATGAGCGCCGAATATCGTCGCCAAATTCGTCACCAAATCCGTTAGATCTATCGGTGAGGTTAGCGAGTTAAAACCGCCGTCCACCAGACGCCGTGGCTCGTTTGAAGACCAACTTTTTGAGCCAGCGTAGGCTTCTCTCAGTGCATCGTCACAAGGAAACGCGATAATCATACGATTACATTTCGAGTTCCGAAAGACACTGAAGTTACAGCTTCCCGGAATGAGAGCCGAACGGAACGCCAATTCGATGAGTTCGTTGGCCGCCACGGAAACAAAATTCGAATATCTGGCAGGATCACTATGACCTTGACCGACAATGTCTGAAAGATATTCCGTAATGACGTCGCATAACTTCCAATCGGAGTTGAAGACGGCCGCATCCATTTCCAACGCAACCATCGGGGCAAATGCACTGTCGTCGGAGGTCAAAGCTTCCTCTTCCAATACACCCTCCATATCTTGATACGAGAATTATCTTACACAATAGCACGCAGAAAGTTGCATAGTTCTTTATTGCGGCACTCTTAGTGGGGACGTCCCGAGGTTTGAGACGAATTCGTTGATCGCTTCGGCTGGCAGCGGCCTGCTTATCAAGTAGCCTTGGAGGCGATCGCATCCCGCATTCTGTAGCCATTCCGCCTGCAGCGGTGTTTCAACGCCTTCGGCTGTTACAAGCATCTCCAGATCGTGAGCGAGGTTGATGATGCAGCGGACAATTGCCTGGCTTTTCAGATCGTCCGCCAGATCGGTGATGAAATACCTGTCGATTTTGATCGTGTCGAAAGGGAATGTCTTGAGATAGCTCAGCGAAGAGTACTGTGTACCGAAGTCGTCCAGCGAGATCCGAATGCCCAGCACGTTGAGAGTGTTCAGAGTGTCGAGATTATTGACGGTCCGTTCCAGTAGCACGCTTTCTGTGATCTCAAGTTCCAGCCGATCGGGYGGTAATCCTACTAGGTCGAGGGTGTGAGAAACACGGTCCGTCAGGCCACTTGTCAAGAATTCAGCGGCCGATACATTCACCGCAACAATATAGTCCTTCGGCCAATTCATCGCCTCGCGGCATGCGCGCTCCAAAACCCAWCCACCTATTTCCGGCATTATGCCGTCGGCCTCTGCCATTGGAATAAACGCGATGGGAGGAATTCTTCCCAGCAAAGGATGCTGCCATCTCAGCAGYGCCTCGAACCCGACAATTCGACCGCTTTCAGCAATGGGTTGGTATTCGATGAAAAACTGCTGCTGCTCCAACGCCATTCGAAGGCTGCGGCGCAATAGTTCGCGTTGTTCGAGGATCTCAAGCATRGCAGGGTCGAACGCGCTTGCGCGACCGCGCCCTTCTTTCTTTGCAGCATAAAGCGCGACATCGCACGCCTTCATGAGCTGTTCGGGACTGGCACCATCGTGGGGAGCCACAGATATCCCGATGCTGGTACCCACGAAAACCGCGATGCCATCAATCGTAAAAGGCCTTTTGAAAGCCTTGACCAAGGCTTCCGCAAGCCGATGCCCTTTGGCGGGCTGTCCGTGCCCCATCGAAATGATCGTGAATTCGTCGCCTGCCAAGCGATAGGCCCTGTCGTCGTCGTCGAGGCACCCTTTGATGCGAATTGCAGCGAACTGCAGCAGCTTGTCGCCAGCGAGGTGGCCGAGCGTATCGTTCACGGGTTTGAAATCATCAAGGTCGAGTTGCATCAACGACACGATGTCGTCGGTGCCCTCAATTTGCTGCAACGAGGCGGTTAGATCATCGCCGAACTGGCGGCGGTTGGGCAACCCTGTGAGCGCATCGTGGGTGGCTTGATGCAGAAGTATTGCCCGCTCATCATCAGGACGATTTCGCACGGACTCGATGACGGCGATATGATCTGCGATACAGTAGATCGTTAGGTTGGAAAACTCGCTTCCATCCACACCGTGCGTCACCCGAAGAGGCGGCGCATTCTCACTTAGGGAGCTGATAGCGAGCTCGATTTTCTGTCTATCCAGCCCGGGAAAATGCTCCCAAAACGATCTATCAGCTTTGACCGAGACTGGTAGTTTTATGTCCAACCGATTTTCAACTGATTTGAAGTCTCGATCAAATAGGAAAAGCTTTTCTGCAGAGACCGACGTCGCCGCCTTTGTTTTATCAAAGATCGGCCAACCCGCACGACTTTTCCGCATATTTAGCGCCTTCCGTAGTTGCCCTGTCTACTGCGGGTTCTGCCTCTGGCACGACCTAAGCGATTTAGGCTCTTCATTAGCAAATTCTGATTAACAATCCGAAAAGGACTCGGATTGCGTCATGATACCCCATGCGACCAGTGAGTGTAATCAGATCAAGCTTCTTAAGTTCCGAGCAGTCCGTGAGTTATGTGGTGGTTATGGCAGTGGGTGTCGCGCGCCAAGCCGGTTCAGTGGTATTCTTTAGCTCCAGCGCGGCCTATCTAGTGTCGCTGCAGACCGTCGGAAATCATCGGCTGCTATCGGAGGATATGACCAATTTCGACGCCGCCGTCGCCGTCGGCATACCCGACCTCAGCTATGGTCTCCGTTCATTCTGTGACCAGGTTCAGAACGAGAGCGATAAGTCCGTCCTTGCTGGTGATTCCCCGGTCAAATGCGTGACTAAGAACGGTCGCGAGATCCGAACCATCGTCGCCGTCAGGCGAAATTCCATGCTGTGCGCAAACCTCGATAAATGCATCGAGAAGACTGGGTGCGGATGTTGCGTCGATGGGCGTGTCGTAAATTGAGGTCATGCTTAGTCCTCAAAGTTTGCCAAATTTGTGCCGAACTTGGACTGCGCAGTTTGCGTGTTAGGCCGGTCGCGAGAGATGTGCATCGTCATTGAGAACTGGCTTCGACTTTCCCAGGGGAATGCCGGTCAGACGTTCATATTCTTCCTCCGCTGGGCCGTATGCGCCTTTTGTAAGGCTTATGAGCCCCTCTCGGTCTTTGACGAAAATCTCGCCCCGCTGCGCGAAATGCATATCGCCGAACCGCCCGTCTGCTTGAAGCAATCGAACGGGCTTTCCGTATCTCCCGTGGCAAGTGAGGTGCCCGTCATGCCATCCTGGCCGAAGAGACCGACTTCGACCGTCGTGCCGCCTTCTTTTCTGGCCGCCACCGAAGCAAGCCCGGACCCAAGAAAATAGACCAGATCGATCGGCTGATGTGCTGTCTCAAGCGGCTGCCGAAGTTTGAGCTGCACTCTCTCAATACTGGGAGCAAGTAGCCCGATGTCGACAGGCGAAAGCGCGCGGAGCAGACGGTTTTTGAACAGGCTTGCATTTTGGCCGGTCATCGTGCTCTCCGGGCAGCGGGGCGAAAGCATGGTCTTCCAATCGTCAGCGCCCTTGCGTGGCTGGCGACACATATCAAGATGCGCTTAAAATATGCACGGCGCAACAACTCTTATGCGAATTAGTTACAATAAACCATATCAGAGGTTGCCGATCATCTGCGACTTGGCTTGCGTATTAATTTTCATTCGCGTTGGGCCTTCTTTATTCGGCGTAGTTGGTCGGGTGCAGCATGTCTCCGGCCTGTTTATACGGCGCGTGATGACCGCTGGCCCTGATGTTTTCCGCGCGAACCGAAGAACCCAAGGTGTTGTCTTGCGTAACAAAAGCGCGTCAACGTGATAGGGATCGGTGGCATCGTCAACTTAACGAAAAACTGGAATTCGATATACAATTACGGGCCATGACAGACCGTGAGCGACTATACCGCCGCCACCGCTTTCCCGCTGAAATCATTGCCCACGCCGTATGGCTTTATTTCCGTTTCCCTCTCAGCCTACGGATGGTCGAGGACTTCTTGGCTGCCCGTGGGATCATCGTCTCCCATCAGACGGTCCGGCTGTGGGCGGAGAAATTTGGGCGGACCTTTGCCATCGACATCCGTCGTCGCTCATCCGGCCAGCTTGGAGACAAGTGGCACCTTGATGAGGCCGTCATTTCGATCCGAGGCAAGAAGCACTGGTTGTGGCGCGCCGTTGATCAGAACGGTTTCGTTCTGGAGGTGCTGGTGCAAATCCGCCGCAATGCCAAGGCGGCCAAACGCCTGATGCGTAAGCTCCTGAAGAGCCAGGGCCGAGCGCCGCGGGTGATGATCACCGATAAGCTTCGATCCTACGGCGCCGCAAAGCGGGAGATCATGCCCGGTGTCGAGCATCGCTCTCACAAAGGCCTGAACAATCGGGCGGAGAATTCCCACCAGCCAGTCCGGCGACGTGAGCGGATCATGAAGTGCTTCAAGTCTCATTTACAACGCTTTGTCTCTATCCATGACCCTATTGCCAACCTGTTCCACGTCCCGCGCCACAACATCCCCCCAGCCATCATCGCGAGTTGCGCGCAGCGGCGATGAGCCTATGGGCGAAAATCGCCCGCGCATGACTGACAAAACAGACCGGCGTCATCGTCTGGCCTCTTTGCCGTTAAGTTTACGATGCCCTTCCATCTACTCCTTGCCGGTCTCCCGGCGCACCGTCATTTCGCCCCCAGCCGGAACCGACCCCTGCTATGCGGCACGACAGCGCCCCGAAACCTCCATACCGATTAAAGATCGACTGCAATATTTCGATTTCTGCAAGGACGACCGGTCATCAGGACATCTGCCCGACGCTGGCTACGCCGCACGACAGCTTTCCCCTCGGCATCGATGCCATGGACTTGAAAAATGCTCTTAGCCAGATCAAGGCCGATCGTGGTGATTTCCATGCGGATGCTCCTTGTTTCTCTATCCAACCGTAAAACGGATACCACGAGAGCCGTTCTCTCGGGCGGAGGCGTCCACATCATCACTCCAATGCCGGGTCAGTTCTCAGTGCAAATCAACACACTGAACTTTACGAGCGACCTCGATATACTCGATCACCGATGAATTCACGATTTGGATGCTTGTTCAGCTGAAAGCGCAATCCTTGTGAAGACACGTCGTCCAACGATCGCCTCAACGATCACAATGAGCACTGCTGTTCCAAGATTCCACATCAGGTTCATGATGGTGGCGTCAAGGCGATAAAGAAGTGACATGGCTGTCGCGGTCATCCCGGCCACTGCCAGTCCAGCCGTCAGTGTTACCAAGCGTGGGCGCAGGCGGGCAACATGACGTAACATGACAAAAATAGATCCCGACAATGGCACGCTGATGAGAAGCACAGTGGCAAAGCATTGAAACGCCTGGCCGAGCCGCAGGCTGCCGGCATCGTAGTTGACCGAGTTCGTCAAGCACCCATAGCCAATGGTGGCCACCCAAACGGCGAGTGACGGGAGAGGGAGCAGCAGCCAGGACCGCGAACGGTCGGGCAGGCTTGCCAACAGACAACTCAATGCGGCCGTTGCACCCGTTAAAAGTGAGGCCATCGTTCCAACGATGAAGGACGGGTTGCGTAGCTGGATTGCGATGTCCGACCGCACACCGTGCTCAACGGCTAGCAGCGTCACGACCGCGATTGCAACTACTAGCCAACAGCCAGCGCGAAAGACGGGAGGGCGAATGACGCGTACGGGCGGTGCCGCGTTCACCAAAGTCCGGATAAGGTCGGTCGTTTCCATCTTACTAACCGCCTCCCTGACCTATAAGCCGCCGCAGCGTCTTGATGCCCCGATGCGCAGAAACCTTTAGCGACGCGATCGACATTCCGCTTTGCTCCGCAGCCTCTTTCAACGACATCTCCTGCAATTTTAAAAGCGAAATGGCCTGCCGCTGGCCCATTGGAAGTTCCCGCAGGGCAGCATTCACAGTCCGGCTATCCAGTACCTGGTCGATATTCTGGTCGGGAGCGGCAAATGCCTCGTGCTCGGTTTCGAGTGTTACCTCTGCCGCCGCCACGCGCCCCAGGGCTTGCAGCCGATCCGCAACCCGATGCCGCGCGATACCAGCCAGCCAAGGCTTGAACGGGCGTGATGGGTCGTATGTGTATCGAACGGCATGCAATGTCAAAAGAATATCCTGAACGGTATCTTCGACATCGCTGGCGTTGCCATGCGTCCGTTTCGCAATCGTCCGCAGGTAAGGGGTGATGCCTAGCAAAAGGCGGTGGTACGCCGTCGTATCTCCTCCTTGCGCTAGCATCATAAGAGCGGTCCATTCCCGCGGGTCCGCCGCACGCAAACCGGACATCTCAAAACCGCGTGGTGAGGTCGGTGAGCCATGAGGGCGAGGCAACTACAAGCACGGTTTCCAGCTCGTGATCCGCGCCCGTCAGAATGAGAAGAGAAACTGTTACCGCGCTTGCACCCAACAAAAATTTGCCCGCCTTTCCGGTATTCATTATATTGCCCCGCCAGCGCATCATGGCTGCGCGGGACAACGATCCAACGACGAGCAAGGGTAGAGACGTCCCCAAGCCGAATGCGACCATGACGGCTGCGACGCTTGCGAGATCCTTGCTCTGAGCTGCAAGGACCGACGCGGCGCCGAGCGTTGGTCCCACGCAAGGGCTCCAGACCGCACCCAGGAGAACGCCTACCACGAATTGCCCCTTTGCTCCAGTCGGGGTCACACGAGCCATAAGTCGGCTTGCAGCATCACTGACGCCTCCGGTGGCCATTGCGAAGCGCTGTTGCAATGGGCTGCTCAGCAGGACGATGCCCAAACCGGCCAAAAGGACGGCGGAGATGTTGCGGAACACATCGCCGTCAAGGCCGATAGCGAAACCCACCGTGGCAACGAACAACCCGATGCTGGTGAAAGATAGCACAAGGCCCACAACCAATGCCGGGACACCCAAGCGATGCGCGGCGAGCGCCGGCCCGAGTACGAGCGGTAGGAGTGGCAAGACACACGGGGACAGAGTCGAGAGCATTCCCGCGACGAACCCGAACACCATGTTGGCGAATGGCAGACCCACACCGATGCTCCTTGGATCTAATCGTTCGTCTTTTCGATCAGCGTCTTGATCGAATTGGCGTCGGTATCACCGGTTGAGCGGCCCTTTTCGACAGCCCCGTGAAAAACGATCAGTGTGCTTTGCTTCTGGGCACCCACCGCCCGGACAAGGTCCTTCTGCGTGTCGAAATCGATATTGTAGACGACCAGATCTTTAAATGCGGGATCATTCTCCAGGGCACTCAGGATAGGCCGCTGCTTTGCGCAATAAGGGCACCAGGGAGCGGTGATGTGGACCAGGATCGGCTTGCCTTCATGTTGGGTCTCTTCGAACGCCTGTTGAGTGAACGGCGCCTCCGTCGAAGCAAAAGTGACATGGCCAAATCCGGTGGAAAGGCCCAGTGTCAATATCCCCACAGTCATCGCTCTCGTGAAGCGCATTGCAATCTCCTGGTAGTTTATAAGTGTCCCGTCAACCGTCTGCCGGGCTCGCTATCCAATATTCCGATCTTTCCGTCGAAAGGTTACACGCGTTGGGGCGATCGAGCGATTTAGCACTTATCCGCAGTGAGCCCTTGGACGACCTCTCTCTATGGATTCCAGACCGCTACCTGCCCCAGTCGGCCCGAAGCTGATGAGGTGGAACGGCCCTTCTCAAACGGCATCAAATGCCTAACGTGGTCGTGTTGAAACGGCACAAAGAAGAAGGACCGCTCCATGAAGAAGATTACCACAGTCGGGCTCGATCTGGCCAAATCCGTTTTTCAGGTTCATGGCATAGCCGAAGAAGGAGGCGTGATCGTACGTCGCGCACTGCGTCGATCGCAGGTGCTGGACTTCTTTCGCACTTGCAGCCTTGCCTTGTAGGGATGGAAGCCTGTGGTAGCGCGCATTATTGGGCTCGGGAAATTCAGGCCCTGGGGCACACGGTTCGGATGATGCCCCCCGCATACGTGAAGGCCTACGTCAAACGCAATAAAACTGACGCCGCAGACGCCGAGGCTATTTGCGAGGCGGTCACCCGGCCGACCATGCGCTACGTGCCGGCAAAAACACAGGACGAGCAGGCGGCCGGAATGGTACTCAAAGCACGAGATTTGCTCATCCGTCAACGCACTCAAGCCATCAATGCTTTGAGAGCTCATCTTGCCGAACTGGGCATTGTCAGGGCGACCGGTCTGGTCGGAATCATTAGCCTCGCCGCCATTGTGCGCGACGAGAGTGACCTGAGATTGCCGGGTGAAGCGCGAATGGCTTTGGACGAGCTCGTCGAGCAAATCGAGACCGTGACGGCACGCATTGAAAGGCTTGATCGAAAAATCCTTGAAGCGGTGAGAAAAGACGACAGCGCTCGACGCCTGACAGCGATTCCCGGTGTGGGGCCGATCATTGCCGCGACCATTCGAGCAGTGGTACCGGATCCCGCTGGCTTCCGAACCGGTCGAGATTTCGCTGCCTGGATTGGGTTGACTCCACGCGCGCATTCCAGCGGAGGAAAAGAACGGATCGGTTCGATCTCAAAGCGTGGAAACCAGCAACTGCGAACGCTACTTGTCGCTGGAGCGACGTCGATCCTCAAGCTCGCTCGTCGTGGCCTCCAGGCATCACCATGGATAGCGGCCATGATGTTGCGCCGCCCGTTCAAGGTTGTCGCTGTCGCACTCGCAAACAAGATCGCGCGCATCATCTGGGCTCTTCTCGTTCGTGGCGATACCTATCGGGAAGCGAAGATGATCGTCCAGCCTTAGACATACGAGCTTTCCGGCCAACCAGTCGGAGAGAGAGAGGCAAGGTGCCAATTGTGATGACCCAACGGGACGACATCCCGAAGCAAATCAGACCGCAAAATCGCAAGCGCGTTACAGCGCGAGAAGCTGATTAGGCGATTTGCTCCGCGGACCTCATCGTGGCCATGGCTGAAAGGCCAGAAAATAGGCCGGACATATGACCGCACCGTCCTTATTTGGGAAATGCACGAGGAAAGATCTTGCCAAGCGGGCCGTTCCACATATGCGATTCTGGCCAACTCGAATAACGTTGTGGGAACGCAGCTTGCAGGATTGACCCGCGACGCGCCTGTTCGTGACATTGCACTCAAATTTGAGGAGCGTTGTAATGGGTACGAGTATTTCGAGTTCGGATTTTGTCGGACAATTGGAGCCTGAGCTTCGCCGACATTGATTTCATCAATTCCAAACCGGCCACTACGAGGCTCGGCTTGGCCGCGCAGTTGAGTTTTTTCAACGCACGCGGTTTTTTCGCTGACGATGGCACATTGATCCCGAACGATGCTGCCGAATATCTGGCTGAGCGGATCGGCGTCCGAGCGGACGAACTTTCCAGCTACGATTTCGGTGGGAGAAGCGCCCAACGGCATTGCGCCGAGATTTTACAGTATCTTGGATATCGCCGCATGACGTGTGGACCGGGAAACGCTGTCTTTCTAGATTATCGGCGAACTTGGTATTGCCAAGTTGTTTGTCTTTGGTTGCGATGCGGCGGTTTTTCAAGCCACCATTTCTGCAGTATAATTGGCCCACAGGCAGAAGGCACCTGCCCTTGCGTGGCGGTATGAGAGAGCTGAGAGGTTGTACCGGCGAGGACGAAAGATCGTATTGATTTGATCGTGGGCTGACAGAAATCGTTGCGCTTGACGAGGCGATTTGAACCGCCCCATGATCTTCTCCCGCTTCCTGGTCTGGCGGTGTGAGTTTTCAATTCTGTTGTTCAGACCCTTATGAGCCCGATGGTCCGCATCTGGTGCCAGACTTTGTATCGGCTTGATGTAGCTGCGCAGCTTGTCCGTTACGACGACGCGTGGCTCACCAAATTGCTTGACCAGCCTGGAGAAAAAACGCTTGGCAGCCTTGGTGTTACGGCGAGTCTGAACCATAATGTCGAGAACATCGCCGTCGGCGTCAATTGCCCGCCAGAGCCAGAATTTCTTTCCGCCGATCGTGATGACGGCCTCATCCATATGCCACTTGTCGTTTGGCTTTGGCCGGTTCCTGCGAATGCAGTGGGCAAAATGACGGCCAAAGCGATTGATCCAAAGACGAACGGCGTTGGTGCAGGGATCAGTATGAAGGCGCCGCTCGGTTTTTTGATGGGGTTGGTTACTTTGAATTCGCCGTTGCCGCTTTGCAACGGACGGAAACCGGGCGTGCAGTGTCAAGCATCCGGTTAAGAATGGTAACACCGATGGCAACTTCTGTCTGCTGAGCATGGAATGATCGTGCCCGCAATCGCCGTCCAATGATGCCCTTATATCTGCCCATCCCCGTTTCAACCAAGGCCCGTTTGCCATAGCCGGTAGAAGCCTGCCATGCGAGGCGGCGATCCGTTTTGATGGACGCGATATGATGATCGCGCTGGCTTGGCGGTTCAGTGTCTTGATTTGCGACGGCTGTTGAGCGTGGTGGAATGACGACCTTTGCTTTTGTGCTGTGACGCAGGACGGCCTCATAATTCGGATCGCCGTCATAGGCGCCATCGGCGTTGAACTGGCCGATCGCAGCGTCGATCTGATCGAGCAACGGCTCGACCTGCGAGGCGTCGCCGGCGTCCTGATCCGTGAGCACATGCGCAATGATCTCGCCACTGCCGGCATCAAGCGCCAGATGCAACTTGCGCCAACCACGGCGGGATTTTGCGCCATACTTTTCTTCCAACCATTGACCCGCCCCGTAGATCTTCAGCCCGGTGCTATCGACCAGAACATGAAGGGGGCCATCCGCGATAGACTGACGGTCATTGCCTTTGGCAGGTGGCCTCCCGGTTCTTGCCCGCCGGCTGAGGGTTGTGTGGTCGGGCACGGGAAGCTCCAATCCCATCAGCTTAAGCACCGAGCCCAGTAATCCTTCGCCCTGGCGGAGGGTAACCCAAACGCCATGCCAAGCGTCAAGGTGGCCTCGATGGCGAGATCCGAATAGCGCGGCTGGCCACCCCGTGTCGTGCGTCTTGGCGCAGCCCATCCGGCAAGCGCTTCCGGCGCCAGCCACAGTGTTAGACTGCCGCGACGGCGAAGGCCTGCTTCATACTCCCGCCAGTTCGTCACCTTGAACTTCATCTTGCTGATGCGATGACGGCGGGCGGCGTTATGCTTGTGCGGCATGGTGTGCGGATCAATCACGCTGGTTGCGATCGCAGACCCATAGGCGGAAATCGTTGAAATTCGATCCCTGCACCAATGCTGATCTTGGTGGCAAACCGTTATTGGAGTACCCGCATGATCCTGTTTCGTTGGGACCGGCTCTGGGTGAGGGGGGGTGGGCAGCGCTCCTAACAAGTCCGGCTACGATGTATCGGATATGTATGCGCTTCGTCTTGGTTTCGCGTCTCTGCATGGATGCGTGAAGTCCTCACCGTCCGACTATTACGACCGACAAAGTGATCCGCTGATTGTTAGTGTTCGACCGTGCGCATATCCTGCAATGCATGCGAATATGGCGTTTTCCGCCGGTTTCAGTTTTTGCGAGCATCTATGGATATCTTCGCGATGCCTGCGGAGCTGGCGTCCCCATCCTTCTCCTTCGTGTCCCGGAACATCTTCTGTGGCCGGCGAGTTTGTTCACAAGTCGCAAATGCGGCGACAACCAGACAACGAAGGGAGAAGAAGCCATGCCAAACCGTCATGTGACGCCTTCGACACAATCTCGAAGTCTTTATCCCCTTGGGCGCGATCCGTTCACGTCCTTCCGTCGAGAAATCGGTCGCGTATTCGACGACTTCTTTGCCCCGACGCTTGATGCCGCCACCGCAAATACCGCTGGAAGTTTGTGGCCGAGCGTTGACGTGCACGAAACTGATCAGGCGTACAAAATCACCGCTGAATTGCCCGGCCTGGAGGAGAAAGATATCGAGGTCAATTTGCGCGACAACGCGGTTTCAATCAGCGGGGAGAAACGCTCGGAACATAAGGAAGAAGACGGCGGCCGCGCCTACACAGAACGTAGTTTCGGCCGTTTTCAGCGGACCATTCCCCTGGATGCCGAGATCGACGCCGACAAGGTTCATGCCAGCTTCAAAAACGGTATTCTGGCAATCGAGCTTCCGAAGAACCCCGCGGCAAAGGATAAATCCCGCCGTATCGAGGTCAAAACGCAGTAGCGCGGCAAAACGGCCGCGTATCGAGAGCGACCGCAAGACCGGTAGGGCATTTTAAACGCTGAGCCTCTGGTGAGGGAGTGCGATCCGCTGGTTGTCAGTGGTCGGTCGGGCGCATCTCCTGGATGGCACGCGAATATGCGTCTTCCGCCGCCTTCTTAGCGCTGTGCTCATCCATTGCCTGCCCGGCCAAAGGCGTCTTGCGATCGACGCTGTCGGGCATGGTCACGCGCCAACTCCATTGAAGCCGCGCCGAAGGATTTCCAGCATCGCGGGCGATCGAACCAACGTAGTTGCCGTCGACGGAAAGATGGCAGACAGCACCAGCGTTCTCCGGTTCGATCCATTCGAACAAGGCTTCTTTGTCAATGTGGTGGATCATTGCGCCCTCCAATTTGCAGTCTGCGATCACTGCTGTTTTTGCGGAACTGCCCCCGGTGGGATCACAGGTGTGTCGCCGACCGGCGGCGCCGGTATGACGAAATCGCTGTCGCCCGTCGGGGGAGGCTTTAAAACACCCTTGCAGTCAGCCAGCTTTTTGGTATCGGATTTCTTTTCCGTGGTGGTTTTTTGGTTCTGCTGCGGATCGGGCGCCTGGCAACGGTCCGTCTGGTTTGTGGGGCTGGCGGCAAAAACTTGCGCGGATAGGAGCCATGCCGCACCTGTCGTCAAGCATAGACGCCTGGCCCAAGTGATAGCCCCTTTTTGAATGGAGAGCATATATCGCTCCTCACCTCAGTTGTGGTGAAAACCCGCCAGGGCGGGCGATGTTCCAAACATCCGCGCTCCGACGGTGCCATGCATTGCGCTATTGTCAGGTCATTAAACGCGCACCACCATGCAAAGACACAACCATTGATTGCGCCTGCTGCAAAGACCGTTTTGGAAACGGGAAATCATCGTCCCGCCGGCAACCCTTTTCCTATTGCGATGAATGACGAACTCGCAGACAAGGGTTATCTCGTCAGGTCAGCCGATGACCTCGTTACCTTGGCCCGCACCGGTTCTTTGATGTGGATGCAATTTGGTCTCGCCTGCTGCGCCATCGAGATGATGCAAATGGCGATGCCGCGCTATGACGTCGAGCAGTTTGGCTTTGCGCCACGCGCAAGTCTGCGTCAGTCAGATGTGATGATCGTTGCCGGCACGCTCTGCAACAAGATGGCACCGGCGCTGCGAAAGGTTTACGACCAGATGGCCGAACCGCGCTATGTCATTTCCATGGGCTCCTGTGCCAATGGCGGCGGCTATTATCACTATTGCTATTCTGTCACGCGCGGTTGTGACCGGGTCGTGCTGGTCGATTTCTACGTTCCCGGCTGTCCACCGACGGCCGAGGCGCTTCTCTATGGGGTGCGGTTGCTTGAAAGGAAAATTCGGCGCAAAGGCTCGATCGAACGCTAAACCTTCCCCGGTGCGCGTCCACGCAACGGGGGGGGGTGGATGGGCCGCAGTCGGCGCTAGTTTCAACATCGCAGATATCGAAAGGAGATAACCGGTGAGTTTATCTTCCGCAGGTAGCCTAAAATGTTGAAACAAAAGGCTGAGCACCGCTATCCTACCCGTGATTAGCCGGGCGGTTCGAATCCTGTCAAGGCGAGGCGGTTCCCAGCAGCATGTCAGTGGATGTCCGTAACAGCGCATCATCGATCGTATGTCGATCTGCCACGATCGAGTTTTCTCTCGTAGCGATCTGGGCTAGATTGAACTCATTAGTTCGACTATATTCACTTCATGCCCCAGGAAACAGAGATGAAGCCGAAGTCCTCTGAGTCTCCCTCGAAACGCGAGCTTCACGTTTCGGTAAAGTCGCGTGGGTTGAAATCAGCGAGCTACGTCATGGTGACCTTCGGCGATGTGACCATTGCAGGAAATCGGCCGAGTGCCGAGAGCATTAAAGCAAACGTCGAGCGGAGCACGGATGCGCTCGCGCGCATTGGCAAAAAACTAGTCAAGCCGGGCGTGACTTTGTCGAAGAAAAAAGGCATTCCTCGGTTCTCTGTCGATGAGAATGACCCCACGATCTTCGTAAGGGTTTTGGATGGGCACGTTGATCGCGGTAGGATGGTCAACGGCGAGTTCGAGCCTGTCGGATGAATAATCTCGCCAGCGCTGTGGCGAGTATCGTAGATACCCAACGCGATACCAAGAAGCCACTAGCGATTATTCTCGCCGGATACAATGGATCTGGTAAATCGACGATGTGGCGAAAGACGCTCGCCGGTCAGCTCCGGATTCCTCTTATCAATGCAGACCGGATGATGCTGTCCATCCTGCCGGAGCCGAACAGCGAAGGCGCTTTGGCAGACTGGGCGCTCGATCTTCGTGACAATGACAGAAACTGGATGCTTGTGGCTCAGCAAGGCGTGCAGGCGTTCGTCGGTCACGCAATGCAGGCTCAAGTACCGTTCGCGATGGAAACGGTATTCTCACATTGGAAAGAGCACGAAGATGGATCGATCGAATCCAAAGTTGATCTGATCCGTGACATTCAGGCTGCTGGCTATTTTGTCCTTCTGTTCTTTGTCGGGCTCACTGACACAGATCTTTCCATCTTGCGTGTTCGAACACGCGTGGCTGAACACGGCCATGCGGTAGACGAAACGAAGCTCAGAGAAAGATTTCCTAGAACCCAAAAGGCCATTCGCCAAGCCCTCGATATCGCCGACGCGTCAGTTCTTGTCGACAATAGCCGAGATGAAAAACGTGCATTTTCTGTGTGCGTTGTTCGCCGGCAAGGCGAGACACTTTTTGATATCCGAAACAGTGAACGAACAGCACCCTCAGGAATAGCGAAGTGGCTGGACATCGTCTGCCCTAAAGGCTAGCCGATCTGAGCGAATATTCCAATTATTATCAATAACATACAGCCCTCTCCCATTGCTTTTCCAGTCAGCATGGATAGCAGGGCCGACGGTTCGAATCTCTTCAAGCGCAACGGAAGTGACGCTCCCTCTCTTGCGGGGATGTCGAGTAAGCTTTTATTGGCGGCTTCTTCTTCACATTTGTTGGTGCAGTCTCAGGCTTTTAAGGCGAGCTTCGGCAAGCTTGGAGCTTCCCAGCTGACCAGCCACAAGGCCGCGCACCATAATGATGCAAGCATGCTATGCTCAGGCGATCGTTTGCGGTGTTGATAAGCGTGAAGGCGCTTCACTGTTTTGGGAAGTTGGCGGCGAGGAAGAGTGCACCGGTTCTAAACGCCAAGCTTGGGGGTCTTTCGCTATTCAAGCTGAACGCGGATGAGCGAAGTGAGTGCAACTTGGCGTCATGACACGAAAGTGCTCGATCTGTCCGCCTTTTGAGAACGTTTGAGGAACCTATTTCTGTTTGATGGAAGATGACAGCGGCTCTGCGTCCTGACCAAAAAGCACGCCTGCTTGCTCGCCGAGCAATGTAATGAAGGCTTTCGTTCGGGCAGTTGGTCGTGGCCCCGACGGATAGATAGCGTGAACGTCCACGCGACTGAACTCATAGGAGGGCAAGATGGGCACCAGCCTCCCTTCGGCGATTTCTCGGCCACAGACGGCAGCGAACAATGGACCGATCCCCCTTTCCGCCAATACTGCCTCCATGAGCGGCCTCCAGTGATTGACGCGCCATGCGGTCCGGATGGGCACTTCTATCGGGCTACCATCGGGACCGATCAGATGCAGGCGTTCATCCGTCGCGAAACCGGTGAAACGGATGAAGGAGTGTGCCGTTAGTTCCGCCGGTTCGCGCGGCAGCCCATGCCGCTCAATATAGCCAGGGGCGGCCAGCAAGAGCCGCCGCATCGTCCCCAGCCGGCGGGCGATGAAATTGCCGCTGCCGATCTCGCCGATACGGATGGAGAGATCCACGCCTTCCGTCATCGGATCGACGAAGCGATCATTCAGGGTCACATCCATCGCCAGAGCCGGATGTAGTTTCTGGAATTCGATGAGCAGCCGCGGCAATGTCATTTCTCCAAGCCCATGCGGCGCCGCGATCCGAAACGTTCCGGTCAGCGTTGTTTCAGCTGAAGCGACGGAAGCCTCGGCCTCTTCGGCTGCTTCGATGGCGCGCTTGGCATATTCATAGAAGCGCGCCCCGGCGTCGGTCGCCTGCACCGAGCGCGTCGTTCTATAGAGGAGCCGTGCGCTCAAATGCCTTTCCAGTTTGTCGACGCGTTCGCTGACGGTGGGTTGGCCGAGGCCGAGATCGCGCGCAGCGGCCGAAAGGCTGCCGCGTTCAACGACACGGGTAAAGATGCGCATGGCAGAGAGCATATCCATGATATGCACTCTATCGTTTTTTACGATAAATAATATTGTTATTCGCTCCCTTCTAAAGAGAATGCCGATCGAAGAGTTTGAAGACCGGGTCAACAATCCAATCGGAGGGCATGTCTTGCAGACCAGCACCACTCAAACGCGTATTACCGAGGCTCAGTCGTTCCAGGGCCAGAACATCGTCATCATTGGTGGCTCCTCGGGAATTGGCTTGGCGACTGCCAGGCGGGCCAAGGACGTCGGCGCGAATCTCTTTCTGGTATCCCGCAATCCACAACGTCTTCGCGAAGCGGCCGAAGCGATCGGAGGCGCGGTCCAGATCGTCTCAGACATTGCAGCCCCACAGTTGGCGATATTTGCAGGGATCGACAGGATCGATCATCTGCTGATCACGGCCGGAACGGTGCATCTTCAGCCGCTCAAAGATCAGTCGGAGGCGGATCTCTCGAAGGTCACCAACGAGCGCCTGATCGGACCCTTGCTCGCCATCAAGGCGGCTCTTCCCCTTTTGCATGCCGCAAGCTCGGTTACCATGACTTCCGGACAGTTCGCCTCTCGCCCCGCCGCCATCGGTGCGATCGTGGCAGCTGCCGTCGCCGCTGTCGAAAGCACAGTTCGCGCCCTCGCCATTGAATTGTCGCCGATGCGCATCAATGCGGTTTCACCGGGATGGGTAGATACGCCGCTACTCGACGGGTTGATGGGCGAGGCCAAGCAGCAGGTGCTAGAGCAGACAGCCTCGACCCTGCCCAGCCGCAATATCGGCCGGCCGGAAGATATCGCCAAAGCGATCCTCTTCCTAATGGCGAACCGCTTCGTGACCGGAGAAGTATTGCATGTGGATGGCGGCGGCCGCTGGGTGTAGTGAAGGATCTGAGCTATCTGATCTTTGGTTCGGCTGATCTAAGTCCTTTGGCAGTTCCCGTAAAGCAAGCCGATCTGCAGGATAATCTCTGGCAGGTCAATCAAACCGGCGGGGACGCAGAAAAGTACCGGCGTGAGCTCAACATATTGCGCGATGGCAAAAACGGACGCTAAGGAGGGTCGACCGGGCGAGGCAGGAGCACCTTGAGCACGGACGCCCTTGTTGAGATTGAGGCGGAAGCGGTCAATGTGCAACTGATATCGAATGCGACTGTCGCTATTGTATGGCGCGATCACACCCTGGGTGAGCAAGCGCGGGGTGGATCTTCCTGCGGCGGCGTTGTCGTCGAATGCCTCCTCATTCTTGCAAGATTACTTCCGTTGAAACCCAACTACGGTCGCGGAGTTTTTTGAACGAGGATGTCAGTCTCGCACCCGTTCGACCTGTGGCGCGGACTGCCCCTTTGCCAGCGGATCAGGGCAAAGAGCGTGCTCGCAGCCGAAGCTTTAAGATCGGTATTCTCGCCTGCGTTAGGCGTCTTGAACAAACCGGCGGTCGCCGCTTCTATTCGGCTCCTCGGAGGTTCGATACTGAGATCACCCATCGCCACTGAGGAAATGTCCTATAGCAGCCAGCGGCCGAATCCCTTCGCAAACGATCTTGGTGATAGCTAGCATTGGAACGGCAAGGAATGCGCCGGGCACACCCCACATCCAGAACCAGAAGATTAGCGAAATGATGACGAGAACGGGATTGAGTGTGAAGCGCCGCGCCAGAAGTATTGGCGTGACGATCTCGCCTTCGATAACATGGATCGTGAGATAAACGACTGAAGGAAGCAGTGCGAGCCACGGCGTGTCGGTGCTAAGAAGGCCTGCAAGCAGAAAAACACCAACCCCGGTCAGTGGCCCTAAGATTGGTACAAAGTTAAGGAGGAAAGCCACGACGCCCCATAGCACCGGGTCGCCCAGCCCCATTGCCCACATCGCCAGGCCGGTGGCTACGCCAACGATAGCATTCATCATTGTTATGGTGATGAGATAGACGGAAATATTTTTCTCGACTTCCAGAGAGAGTTCGACAACCTGCCGTTTGTCCCTGAAGTTCGGCATTATCTCGACCAATTTCTTCAGTGAAGTGCTGCCAGAAACTAGCAAGAAAAACAGGATAAGGATGGTCTCGAAGAAACTGCGGGCAAAGTATGTGGTACTTGAAAAAAGGCTCGCGGCGATTGCCGAAGCCGAACCGCCGCCATTGGTTGATGGCCTCCCAGCACCCGGCATGGACCCGTCGACCTCATTGAGAAACGTCCGCAGCGTGTCAATTGGTTCGCTGAGAAACTTGAGACGTTCTTGCAACCTGGCAATTCCGTTCGGAAGCTTGCTTGCCCACTCCGCCGCGGGGCCGGAGACGCCCGCGCCAATCCCGACAATGGCGCCGAATACAAGTAGAATAAGGGCCAGTGCTGCGAGACCGCGCGGTACCCTCAAACGGTCGAGGAAACGCATCGCCGGTTGAAATTGGAGCTTCAGCACCAAGGCCAGCACGATCGGCAAGACGACTTCCGCCGCCAAATAGGCAGCGCACAACAGGGCCAGGATGACAAGAATGGCAAGAAGAACGACCGCGGGACTGGTCGGCAGATAGAGCGCGTCGGATTCGGCCCTCTCGTAGGGCGTTTTTGCCACCATTGGAAGCGCGACCTGCGTCTTGCTTTTGGCCGTCATGTAGCCCTCCCGCTGGCATTCGTCGTCTATTCCGAAACATGGTGCTGGGAATGCCTTCAGCCAGAAGGGCGCCTCCGGTGAAAGGAGCAAAGACTACAGCGCCGTTGTTCAGCGCTGTTAAACCTCTCAGCGCTTTTGCCATTCTTTCGCCACGCCCAGACTCGTTTGAATTTACCATTCACCGGGAATTGCAACGACGACGGCGTTCGCCAATGTCGAAAGCGGCGCGCTCCAGGAATGGCATGGAAACCGCATCTTTAGAAGCAGTTCCTGGTCCAGTTTTGACGCTCCACCCGACTTGTGCCAATCATGGCGGTCAGCCTCGGTGTCGGCAAATATGGCTTGTGGACTCGCGTACCCCCCAGTGATCATATTTCCCCAGAACGAAACGGCGGCTGGGAAGCCGCCGTTTTAACCCTAGGCAAGGATTGGCTATTTCGTAGTGGAACCCGTCGATGTGGTGTCGGTCGCCGGTGCCATGCCGGTGCCTGTGGTGGCTGGAGCCTTTTCCGCAGATTGCATTGCCAGCGTCTTAAATTCAGGCGCTGCCTTCAGCGTTGCGACCGTTTCCGAGGTCGTCAGCTTAACGGTGCCGTCCTTGGGGTTCTGAGCGACCGTCACATTGTTGATTGGTACAGCGACATCCTTCTGGCCTATGCCGAGGAAACCGCCGACGCCAATGATTGCTGCCACAATGCCACCCTGCTTCTGCATGATCAGGTCGGTGACTTTGCCGATGCTCTCGTTGCTGCCGTTGTAGACCGACTGGCCGATATACGTGTTGGCACTGACCTGATCGGGGGACTGCTCGGTTAGATAAGAGCCGACCTGGGTGGTATTGGTCGTTGTTGCCGGTGCCGTTGTCGTGGTCGTCGCAGGAGCCGTCTTCGAGGCTGGAGCGGCGTTGTCTGCCGGCTGCGTTGCACTTTGTGCAAAAGTCTCAGGAGCGAAAACGGATGCTGCCACAAAGATTGCACCCGTCGCGATTGATGTGAACGTATTTGCGGGCATAATGACCTACCTTTCTTTCCGATTGCTATTGCCCCGACCATCTCGGCGGGTTTCAAAAATGGAAAATGGCTAAAAGTACAATTGGTTCCGTATTTCGGTGAAGGCGAAAAGATTGTGGAACGGTGAGACCGAAGGGCATTAGGGTAAAATAAATGGCGTCCCACCGGTCGGGCCGAACGAATGGCGCCGTGTGATGGCCAGTTCGAGTTACAACGAGACTTAATCCCGACTTCTTTCTCCTCGCCCTCTGGCGACTGAGGCTCGATGAACTGCGGCACCATTCAGGTCTGTTCGGGCGAGCCCTTGCCCTTACCATCGTCGGTCTTGGTGACACCCATTCCCGACGATTCTCGCTACGCTTATGCCGTCGTCAACCATAGGCGCGTAATCGTCCAGCCTTCGTCGCGCAAGGTCATTCGCGTCATTGAATGATGCATGATGGATGGGGGCCGGCGACCCCCGTCCATCAGTATCGGTAGTCGGGCGTGACTCATCGTCTGGTCGCCACGGCGCACGAGGTCGGGAGCCAAATCGCCTCACGTCATGCATTTGCCTATTGTCGGCTGGGAATTGGGAGCGACAACGTGGAAAAGATCACTTCGCCGCAGCAGCACGATGATTACCCGGAGCGCTGGCTTGATTGCGAGTCCGCAGTCATGGCCGCCTTCCATCAACTGGTCATAGATGCCGTCTCGGCTGGATGGGGGGAGGCCGAGGTTGCACTCGTTATTGCTGACGTTGCCGATGAATACGCGGTCGAGCTTGCGCACAAAAGCAGCCTCCCGAAAACGCCGACGAATTGCCAACGCAACTATCCAGCCTTTGGTCCCGACTTATCGAAAGGGCTTGAAGGTCTTTAACGCGACCGCAGGCAGGGGAATCAGGGCTTCCGGGTTTGCAGTCCGCTATAGGGCGCGGTAACGATTGCCGACAGCCGCAGTGCGGCTGCCATGGCTTATTTCGACGCCGCCCGTCGCCTCGCCGGCGAAGCGTTGCCCATCGTCATGCCCGGCGACCGACGCAATATTTTTGACAAGCTTTTCGGTCGGAGGGCAGCATGAACATCTTCAAACTTTTCAACCGGCAAAGAACGGCCCCGGCGGCGCGCGAACGTCTCCAGCTGCTTCTTGCGCACGAGCGCTCGTCATCGGGTTCGGATCTGATCAACCTGCTTCGGGAAGAGATTCTCGCGGTCATCTCCAAGCATGTGCAGCTCGATGCTGACAAGGTGCAGGTGAAGATCGAGCGCTCGGAATTCGTCTCAACTCTTGAGATCGACGTCGAGTTGCCGCTCAATGCGACACTGCAGGCTGCTTGAAAGACATGGGCCTCGGCCGATGCCGGCCGATTATCTCCCGAAGCAACAACACCTAGCTGGCCGCCTGTTTGAACAGTTAGCGGGAAGTGGCGATCCTTCCTACGCTTTGCGACAAGCTGCTGACAATCAGCGCAGCGACCATGGATTGCCCACTACCGGAAGTGCGTGCAGTGGCCTGCGGCGGACAACGCTGCTGGGCCGGGAATGAGTTCGGCGGTTCGGCGATCGGTTCCTGTGCGCACTATGGGGACTGGAACGATCCACCGCCAGGTTATGTCGAGGATCGACTCTATGATCTATTCCGGTACCTTTGCATCGGGCAGCTTGTGCAAACAATGGTGCTAACTGATATCGCAATTGGCTGGACAGAGTGCGTTCCGGTGCGGACGCGGGAGAGCGGTCTGGCGCCGATCGAAAGAGCGATCAGGCTTTGGTCGAGCAAAAGAATGCTGCCATTGTGCGGCGGCTGGTCGGCCACGGCAGGTTCGTGGGTGTCGAAGCCACAGCAGCGCTTGTGGCGCGTTTGCGACCTCGATTCGATTTCACGTCACGGGCGTTGGCTATAGCGAGTGAAGAACGCGTGTCTTATTGATCTGCCTTGATTCCGGCGGATGTAACGCTTGTTGGGGCCGAACCGCCTGCTCATGGCTGCATCCTTTTCGGCATCAGTGGTAGGCAATTTGTTCAGATCGGTATCAATTTCAAAACAAAATACCCTAAACAATATTCAAGTGATATCCGGGTTAGCATAGCACTCGAAAAGATGACGCCCACCGAGTTGACGGTTCGGAGCAAGGCGAACACCTCCGCCCCTCTTGGAGGGAGGCGCAAACCCGCTAAGAACAACCGGGTGGTGGTACCCAAGACGCGATCATCAGTCCGACGATGACGCACCCTATCGCCGAAAGTTCGATCGAGTGGCGTGGAAAACCAGTAGCTCCCGTAGCGGCGATAGCCAGAAGCACGACCACCGTCCCTCCCGGTGCCAGGCGGTTGCGCACGATATACGCACTCCACCGCACACGGGGGCTATGCAGAGGGCTACTGTAAATACGATGCCCAACTTGGGCGTGAACCCGAAATCGAGGCAAGGGACACGGCGCCAACCTCGATGACACCCACTGCCGATCCGCTCGCCATCGCGCAGCAGGATTGGGCTTGATCAGAGCGCCATACGCCGTAGCCGGTGAAGGAGTGGCCTGGAATCTCAAGCGCGTGTTCGCTCTGATGCCAGTCAAGTGCTTGTCGTCCAGGCACAGGGACAATCAAGAACCGGATTGAGCGTGAAGCGCCGCGCCAGAAGTGTCGGCGTGATGATCTCGCCCTCGACAACATGGATCGCGAAATAAACGACTGAGGGGAGCAATGCGAGCTACAATGTGTCGATGAGAAGAAGGCCCGCGAGAAGAAAAACACCAACGCCAATAAGTTGCCCTAAGATTGGTACAAAGTTAAGGAGGAATCCACGACGCCCCATAGCACCGGGTCGCCCAGTCCCGTTGCCCACATCGCCACGCCACTGGCTACGCCAACGACAGCGTTCATCATGGTTATGGTAATGAGATAGATGGAAATATTTTGCTCGACTTCCGGCGAGAGTTCGACAATCCGTCGTTTGTCTCGGAAGTTCGGCATTGCCTCCACCATTTTCTTCAATGAAGTAGCGGGTCGAGGCGTAGAACTGCACGCCATTACGCGGCCATCAGCGCCCTAGCACCGATATTGCCCCCGGAATCAGACCAAAGTCCGACGCGCCGTTGGACTGAAGTCCCAAGCTGGAACGGCTGGAGGGAATCGACGTTTTAACCACAGTTCCACCGTTTCGCTTCTCGCGGAGACGGTCGGTGAAGTGCAATACTTGATGGAGAGCGTCATGAAGTTGAAACTTATCGTCGTTGCCGCGACCTCGCTGGGCCTGTTGACGGGCGGAGCCTATGCCCAATCGTCCACGGTCACCGGTGCCGTTGGCGGTGCTGCGACCGGTGCCGTTATCGGCGGCCCGGTTGGTGCTGCGGTCGGCGGCGTCACGGGTGCAATTGTTGGAACGGCGATCGATCCTCCGCCGCAAAAGGTCGTCACCTACGTGCAGCAGCAGCCGCTTCCCAGTGATGAAGCCGTCGTAAAGGAAAAGGTTGTTGTTGGCGAACCCCTGCCGTCCTCGGTCGTCGTGCGACCCATTCCCGAAGATCCTCGCTACGCTTATGCCGTAGTTAACCATCAGCGTGTGATCGTCCAGCCCTCGTCGCGCAAGGTTGTTCGCGTCATCGAATGATCTATGATGGATGGGCGGGGGCCGCTGCCCCCGACCATCCGTATCGCCCCTATATGCAGCTAGCGGACGTTGCGGATGAGTTCGTGGTCGAGCTTACACCGCCTTCGCGATATGTTTTCGCCTTGATCCAGGGGCATCGTGATCCGACTTCATGATGGATCGGAGCCACGCTCGACTTGGGGGTAAGTCCCACATGGATGGACCAGCTATCATCTGAATAGGAGGCCTCGATGAAACACCATGCTCTTGAGCAATTGCAGATTGTCGCCAAGGTCAATCACGACTACCCGCACCCGGCAATGTCGCGTCGCGAACGTCTCGACCGCTGGGCGGAGTTGCTCGAACGAAACCCTCACCGACTGCTTTCAACATTGCACGGGACCGAATACCGATCGGTCACGGAGCGTGCAGTCATGCGCAGCGACGGTTCGCCGATCTCGGTGGCGTTTGACGATCCGCTTCTGCGGACAGCAGGATTGGAAAACGATAGCTACGGCGAAGCGAAGCGGTTCTTCGAACTGACGGACAATCAGCTGCACAGGCTTGTTTGCCACTGCCATTTCGGGGCAACGTTCAGCGCGTCGAATGCGGCCCATCATGTCCGCGCGATATCCACTGGAGCACATCGCGGCCTACTGGCCAGATTGCGTGATATTTTTGTGGGATAAGATTCCACCGTTCTGTTGTCGAACCGCTGTCGAGTCACTTGCGAGCTGGAAGCAGAGAGGACCCGGGCAGCGGTTGCCGGTATGGCGCTTAACAAAATCAGCGCGGGGGACGGTCAAGCTGCTATAGCCCCTAGCGAACCCAGGTTCGCGGTGTTGAGTTCGGACGCCGAGTGCCCTGGCCGCCCAGGGAATTGGAAATCTGTGCGACTGCCCGCCTTGAGTTTGCCGCCGGCCGGCGGCGAAAAGCCGGCCCGATTAAATGTGGGCCGCTCAGTGGCTATTTTGTTTACCACTGACAGAACAAGGAGACCAATTTGGCTTACGCACGATGTGCGGGTGCCAATGGGAACTGGCACCGCCCACGGCCGTTCAGGACGATGGGTAAGGAGACATTTTCATGGGTATGAACAAACCTAAGGACGGTGCTCCCGGCACCACTGACCCGCCGCCACGCTGGGAAGGCCGCGAAAACACGCCTCGCGGCTTTCTTTCTGCAAAGGACGATCCCGACGAGGCGTGCGACGCCAACGGCGAGACGAACGGCCATTAAGAAGCGATGGCTACGAGCAGAAAGGTGAATGACATCACCGGTGTCAGAACGGACGACGCTGGCCGGGCGTATCCCCTCCAGAGAATGTGCTGCAAGGTAAGTGTAGGCCCCTTAGCACCGCATTTCGCCCGTGGAGTGTTTTCTGCGTTTGGTTGGGTGGCGACCGAACGACCCCACGAGTGAGCTGTGCGGAACGGCAGACGAGCCGACCAGTCTGGAACCCATCCTACGTCTCCTCTATGCCGGCCCGGCCATTCTGCGGCCCCGAGGTGGGCACAGATGGTTGCAAAGTCTTGCAAACTGACGATTCGGTAGTCGCTAGGCACCGACTGTGACACGAGCAGCAACCGTTCGATGTCTTGCGATCGATCCGAACCCGCATCAATAATAGCATGCGCGGAACAACCCGTGCTTCCATCTGTTGTTCGCATTGTTGGAACGGGAGAGGACCGATGGTTGAGACCGACGACATCGCCCGCATATGGAGCCTCATCGATAAGATCGGCTTTTGTATGCTTTCGACGCGCTCGGGAGAACATATTAAGGCGCGACCGATGTCCGCCTACGCCGAGCCGCTCGAGAACTCGATCTATTTTCTCAGCGATGTCGCCAGCGACAAGAATGGTGAGATCGCTCGTTGGCCAAACGTCTGCCTGGCATTTGCTGATATTAGGGGCCAAAAATATGTTTCGGTGTCGGGCGTGGCCGTCGTCATTGATGATCGCGAACTCGTCAAGGAGCTTTGGGCGACGCCCGGCAAGGCATGGTGGCAAGACCAGAACAACCAGTCGATCCGTGTGCTGAAGGTCACGCCAATATCGGCCGAGTATTGGGATAGTCCGGGCACAGTAATTAGCTACATCAACATGGCGGCCGCCGCGATATCGGACACAAAGCCCGGCATGGGGGATAACGCCGAAGTGGAGTTCTAAGAGACCGGGAATGGTTCAGCTGCTTATCACCAGCAGCGCTTGAACAAACCCGCAAATGACCAAGCCTTGAGGAATGACAATGACGTAGAGATGTAGCAGCTGGTCCTTCAACCGGCGCGCAATCACATTCGGATCAACGCTGTCTGCCCTGGTGAGTCAAAACCAATATCGATGCAAACACGAGGGCTGTGGAAACGCGACGAGACAGCGATACCCGTAGTCTCGTCCCAACGGTCAAGTCCCTATCACCGCCGGCAGACCGGACTGAAGCAGAGACGTCGCAAACGTCATCGTCTTTTTGGCTTCAGAAAAATCCCCCCGCGTTAACGGCTCGCCCGTTAGGGTCGACGGCGGCGAAGGTCTCCGGCGCTAGTGCTCTGGCTCTGGGGTGGGGGCTAGCACCCCTAGGCGTCACAACATCAGTGAATACCGGATTGACCGAATTAGAAAAGGCCAAGTTGTTTTCGTCGAAAATCCGGAAGAACGCGTCCCAATCTATCTCGTCAAATTCTTCTTCCTTTTCGCCGAAATCGATCCGGAGCAAACCGCCTTCGCCCCGCGTGCGGATGACGGCTGGACTCCCATTTCGGGCCTCCACCCACTTGCGAATTTCGTTGTGGTTGGTCGTCGTGTTAGAATCGCTCATTCCAATTCTCCACTTCTTCTTCTGCTGCGGGGAGCTCCTAGGAGAATAGAAACAAGCGCTCCGTCGGCCTGAACTCCCGTCTGCTTGAGGTACGAACTACGAAGTCGTGATCGGGTTCCGATGAAAGCATAGTCCTTTGCCTGCGCGGGAGAGTTCGTCGATGATCCGATGGAGCATCTTGCGACCCCCTCCTCCGCCCCCGGCCTCTCACCGGCTGGCGCGATTGAGACCCTCAAATCGGCAGGAACTGCCTGCCGGGAGAAATTCCGAGAGACCGACAATATCGCTGGAATCGCGAGGTTCGATAACAATTCTAGCCTTCTGCATCCGAGGAATAGCTTCGTCGAACATTTTGAATGGCGAAAGAACGACGAAAGCTATGATGGCGCCGGTGCTGCCGACGATCCACTGGCCGCCACCGATGCATAGGCCAATCGCCGTCATGATCCACAGCGTCGCCGCCCCGGTGACCATGTCACCCCCCTTGAGGATCGCTCCTCCGCCGATGAAACCGACGCCGGTCAGTATGCCAAGTGGAAACCGGAGCGTATCCATAACCGCGAAGGGTTGATCGGTTCTACCGGTGGCGCCGAGAAGCAAATTGGCCTGGATCATCGCGAGGCAAGCAGCGAGGCCGACCAGCAACGTCGTTCGAAAGCCTGCTGGGTGGCCGCCGGCTTCTCGGTTGAGGCCAATGAGGCAGCCGGCGGCGACTGTCAGCGCCAGTCGCCAGGCAATTCGGCCCAAGTCGGAACGACAGGCATGATATCGAGATCCATTGGCGATATTCACCCACTATAATTTTGCGCAGGCTAGCTGGATGGCCTCAACCTTTCCGAGCAACCCTAAGCGAACATTTCCGAGACTAAAGGCGTCGGGACAAGCGAAACCGATGGCTAAACGACCGACACGCGCCGACCGCTAGCCGGAGGTCATGCGCCCTTTTACGATCCTTTCGGTACCGCGAAGGCGACGATCTCGTCGCCGTTGCGAGATTGAAGGCCACCGTGGCCACCAGCAGCAATCACAACGTATTGCCTGCCGTCCTTGCCAAGATAGGTCAAAGGCGTGGCGTTGCCGCCGGCAGGAAGCTCTCCTTCCCACAATATTTGACCGGTGCGACCGTCAAGGGCGCGGATGCTTTGGTCCGTCGTGCCGCCGATAAACACGATGCCGCTGCGGGTAGCGACGCTGCCTCCCATGCTGAACACACCCGTGGGCAAGCCGACAGGCATGCGAATGCCTAGCGGCCCCATGTTCTTTGTTGTCCCAAGCGGGCGTTGCCACACGACCTTGTGGGTGAGGAGATCGATTGCCTGCATCTGCCCCCAAGGTGGGCGGCTGCAAGGAATATTCAGGAAGTTCAGCCACGCATCGACCGTGATAGCAAACGGAGTGCCGTGCTCAGGGTTGTTGCTGAAGTCGGATTGGGGATACGGCTGCCCCCAGCCGCCCCAGGGTTTATACAGCCCCTGCTGCAAGCCCTTTTCGTATGGGGTCATCTGCAGCCTGAAAGGCATGAAGGTTGTATTGATGTACAGCAGCTTGCGGACCGGATCGATCGTCGAGCCATACCAGTCCGATGTGCCATCAAAGGCCGGCCAGCCCAAGGTCGGTTTCAGGCCCGGCGGGGTGTAAAGCCCGTCGTCGCGCATTTGCTGATACTGGATCCGGCAAACGAGTTGATCGATCGGAGTGGCGCCCCATGTATCCGCTTCCCGGAACTTGGGAGCGCGAAGCGCCGGCATTCCCACCGAAAAGGGCTGTGTCTTCGAATAGCGTTCATTCGGAATATCACCTTGGGGAACAGGCCGTTCTTCGACGGGAGAGATCGGCTTGCCGTTGCGTCGGTCGAGCAGATAGATTTCTCCCTGCTTGGTCGTCTGAACCAGCGCCGGAACGGTGGCTTCGCCATTGGTGCCAGGCAAATCGACAAGGGAAGGGCCGACGGGAACATCGAAATCCCATAGATCGTGATGGACCGTCTGGAAATGCCAACGCTCCTGTCCGGTCGTGATATCAAGCGCTACCAGCGAGCTTGAATAGGCATCATCGAAGGGACGCCGCTCCGCACCGTAATAATCCGGGGTGGCGTTGCCAAGGGGAACGAAGACGAGATTGAGCTTCGGGTCGGCGGAATAGACGCCCCACCCATTGGGCGTTCCTCGGGTATAAATGTCGTCTTTACCGAGGGGCGCGTTGGCGGGCGTCCTGCCCATATCCCACGACCACGACAACGCGCCGGTCGTCGCATCGAAGGCGCGGATCACCCCCGAGGGTTCACCGACCGCCTGGTTGTCGTAGACCCATCCTCCGAGGATCGCCCTGCCATTGATGACCATCGGAGGCGACGAAATGAAATGGAAGCCCGGCGGTACGATACCCATGTGCTCGCGAAGGTCGACCGTGCCGTGGTTGCCAAAACTCTCGCAAAGCTTGCCGGTATCGGCATCCACTTCGAACAGTCGCGGCAGGTCTGATGCCGTCGAGATGATCCGATGCGGGCAGGGCGCTCCTGCGGGCGCCTCGAAATAGGAGACGCCCCGGCAGGCCTGATAGACATTGTGAGACATGTCGCCGGCGGGATCATATCGCCATTTCAACTTTCCCGTGGTGGCGTCGAGGGCGACGACCTCCCTATGCGGCGTGCAGAAGTAGATGGCATCACCGACCTTGATCGGGGTGGCTTCAAAGATGAATTCATGGCCGCCCTTGTTTTCGCCGGGGCGCGGGAGATCACCGGTGGAGAAGGACCAAGCCTGCTTTAGTTGCGACACATTGGACGGTGTGATCTGATCAAGAGGCGAGTAACGGTCGCCAGCTGGCGTGCGACCGTAGAAATTCCACGCATCGTCAGCAACAGACGGATCGCTCTCTGTATCCCTGCTCTCCCATCCTGACGGATTGCTGAAGACCAGATAACGACTGTCACTGATGCGGTAACCAGTGGCGGCGACAAACACGATCACGGCCAACGAAAATCCGATATTTGCCCACTGCCAAGGCCGGCCGCGACCGGCCGGTCCGAGGCGGCTGGCGATCCAAGGCGACCAGATCCAGATGCCGAGCACAGCAGGCGCAATGAGACGCGGGATCAGTGACCATCCGTCCAGACCGACTTCCCAGACAGCCCAGACGGCAGTTGCGACGAGGAGGGTCGAATAGACCCTGGCGCCCACATATCTTCGCAGGCCTAGCAGGACGCCACATAGCAGAAGTCCCAGGCCAGCCAGGAGATAATAGGGGCTACCGCCGAGAAGCACCAACCATGTGCCAAGCCCGGCAAGGACCAGACCAAGAAGGACGATTACGACGCCGGTGAGAAGAACGAGAAGGGGGGTCTAGTGTTCATGGAGATGGCCCATCAAATCGATCGTACATAGAGGCCACGGGGCCCCGGCCCATCCCTGTCCGTGCGACAAATTGTCGGCCACCGCCGGACCTCAGCCCCGAAACTCGCCTTCGTTCATATCACGCTCGACGTAATTGATGTCCCAGTCCTTGGCGTCTTCATCCTCGCCCGGCGTCTTTTTATTGACTGTCGCGTCGTCCGAATGCGTGATGACCCGCGGCTTGGCGCTGCTCACGCCGTTGTTGGATCCTCCGGCATGATTGCTTTCGGACTGTCCTCTGGCATCGCGCTCGATTTGTGCCTTCGACTGCTTTTTACTTTTTTCCATGTTGGTGGCGCTCCTTAGTTGTCGGTGTGTGACTGTCTGATGTCCGGTCCGTTTCTTTCATGGCCCGGTGCAATCCTTTCTCCGCCGCCTTGGCCAGATCGTTACGATGGCGATCGGCGGCGGGGCCGTCTATCGAGCGAGCATCATCTGTCTCGGGAGGGGTGCCTTCCGGCGACGTTTCGTGTTTCGTCATTGTCGATTTCCTTCCTCGATCATCCCAGCCGACCCCAGGTGGGATTCCATTCAACGCCTTCGACAAGCTCGACGAAGACAGGTTGGCTGCTATCGGCCTTATGAGAATCTGCCAGTTTGAAGGCCGCTTCCGGCTCCATTTCTTCGCCGGGAAAGATCGTATCCTCCGTATCTGTGTTCGCGACCTTGCGCACATATCCGCGAACCTGATCGCCGGAATGATAGAATTTGATCACCAGCGATCCAGCGGGCGCGACGCCGGAAGAGTACCGCCGATAGTCAGGACGTTCCTCTGGTGCGTCGGCATCACCGGCTCTATACCAATGCGCGAGGTCTTGACCCTCCGGACGTCCCTCGTCTTCCCAGATTTGGTATGCCCGCAATCTCCGTGCATCGTCGTCAATCACGGTTCTTGCTTGCTGCTCGATGACCTTCAGGACGACTTTGCCGCGGATGTGGTTTTCCCCAAGGGCGGACCGCGCTTCTGCGGCTTGACGGAGACCGAAGGTGCTGGCAACGACGACCTTCACCTTGCCCTGATCGAGCAAAGCCGCGATCTCCTGCAGCTGGGCGCCGTTCGGCTGAGCGGTGTATCGTCCCGCCCGAATCTTCAGTTTTTTGGCGCGTGCCTTGTCCGGCTCCTGGAGTGTCGAGATCGGCGCTCCTCCCGGCTTGACGACGCTGAAGCTACGTTCCTGTGTCTCGCCCCCGATCAGGTCGAATACCAAGTCTACGGGCTCGACGATCTCTTCAAATTTCTCAGCTTTGTAATCGATCACCTGGTCGGCGCCGAGATCGGTCACGAAGTCTCTGTCTGACGAGGACACGGTCGTTGCAACCCAGGCCCCCTTCGCCTTGGCGAACTGAATGGCGAAGTGACCGACGCCGCCGGCGCCGCCATGAATGAGGACGCGTTGGCCGGATCGAAGCCCACCATGATCGAACAGGCCCTGCCACGCAGTAATGCCGGCCAGGGGTACGGCGGCGGCACCAACCGCGTCGAGCGATCGCGGCTTGGCAGCCACCTCATCAGCCCGCGCCAGGACGTACTCCTCGTAGCCACCATGTTCCGGCGACAGGAATGCAAAGACCTCGTCGCCGATCAGGAAGTTGGCAACGTCGGAACCGGCGGCAGCGATCTCGCCGCTGACATCTCGGCCGAGCACATAGGGAAGATCCTTTTCGGTGACGACCGGGTATTTGCCTTCACGCATCTTCGCATCGACCGGATTGACGCTTGCGGCAAAGACTTTGATGACAACCTCATTGGCAGCCGGGATCGGACGATCGATCTCCTCGATCGCCATGACCTCCGGCCCGCCGAAGCGATGAATGCGCACTGCTTGCATATCGATATTCCTTTGATGGTCGGGATTCTTGGTTCTTCATTCGGAAACAGCACCGCGACGCGATTGTTCCCCGGCGGGTGGAAGGGAAGGAACAACTCGGCGGATGATCGGTTTCGCCTCTGCGAACCGGAGGCACCATAACCACCGAAAATTATGCCGATGGAATGGTCGCCCTCCCATACGACAGGAGTAACCATGTCTTTGAAAGCACTAGCCTTGAACGGCACATTGAAGCCTTCGGATTCTTCTGAGGCATCCTCCACCGGAAAATTGCTTGAGCTCATTGCCGAAGAGTTCAAGAAGCACGGCGTCGAAACCGAGACGATCCGGCTGACCGATCACAATATCAAGCCAGGCGTGACGTCGGACGAAGGCGAAGGTGACGCCTGGCCGGATATCCGCAAAAAGGTCCTCAAGGCAGATATCCTGCTCGTCGGCACGCCGATCTGGCTCGGGCAACCGGGAAGTGTTAGCAAGCGGGCGCTGGAGCGCATGGATGCATTTCTCGAGGAGACCGACGATCAGGGCCGCATGGTGTCATACGGCAAGGTCGCTGCGGTTGCGGTGGTCGGCAACGAGGACGGCGCTCACCACGTGTCGGCAGAGGTCTTCCAGGCCCTCAACGATGTCGGCTTCACGATTCCGGCCAATGCCGTGGCTTACTGGGTCGGCGAGGCCATGGGATCGACGAACTTCATTGACCTGAAAAAGACCCCGGATGCGGTGTCGACAATGATATCCATGCTGGCGCGCAACACGACGCATCTCGCCAAGCTCCTGAAGAAGTCGCAATATCCAGGGGAAAAGGGGTAGCGAGCAATGGTGACGGCCACAGAAACCCGTAAGGCGCAGGTCCCACCCGCTTTCATAGAACAGCACCAACATGCTCGGAGTTTGACCGCATTGCGGCGACAAGCAGAGGCCTGTGAACGCTGCGATCTCTACAAGCATGCGACCCAAACCGTGTTCGGCGAGGGGCCATCGAAGCGAGGGTGGTCTTTGTGGGCGAGCAGCCGGGAGATCATGAAGACATCGCCGGCAAGCCCTTCGTCGGCCCGGCGGCAGGCTGCTCGACGAATGCCTTGAGGAAGCCTGCGTCGATCGTTCGCTCTGTTACGTGACCAATGCGGTCAAGCACTTCAAGTTCGAACAGCGCGGCAAGCGGCGTCTTCACGCGAAGCCGAAGGCCGGCGAGATACAACGTTGCGCGTGGTGCTGGGCGGCGAACTGGATCTCCTCCGGCCTGATCTAATCGTGGCGCTCGGCGCGACGGCCCTTTACGCTTTGATGGGTCGATCAGTCGGATTGACAAAGGAGCGGGGCCACGTCCTGCAAGTGGTAGACGGCACGCATATTCTCGTGACGATCCATCCTTCCTATCTGCTGCGCATCCGCGATCACGATGATCGCGAAAGCGAGCGGCGGAACTTCGTCAGTGATCTCCGGGCTGTACACCGCTATCTGGATCCTCACGTGGTGGCGGCAAGGCGAAACCCTTAAGGATCGAAGGTGCTGACGGCCGTAAGTTCTGGCTGCGGCCCGAGCTGTTCTTCATCGGTCCAGAGGTTATCGGCGAGATCGCCGAGAGATTGCAGCACGAGACGACGAGGCCAGCAGGCCGTGACGGCTTCATCAACAATGGCCAGAAAGGATGCCTCAAGCGCCTGTTGGCACTCAAGGTCATCGTCGCGCGGATTGTCATTCGGCGGTTTTACCTGTGACACGATTGCTGCTCCCTCCCGCATCCGGTAAACGGCGCGTCAGCGCTTCGGTTGCTTGCCGAAGTCCTTGCGCAATTCGTCCTTGGCCCGGTCCAATGTCGCCAGGCGTGATTTGGACAGCTGCTTACCGGCGCGATTGATGTAGAACGTCAGCATCGACATCGCAGACTGGAACGGGCTTGCCTTTCGCCTGGGGCTTTCCTCGGCGGAATGCTTCAGCGAATCCGCGATCTTCTTGGCACTGCGCTGCTTAAAGACGCCGCCTTCGAGGTCCATCGCGTCGCTATTGTCGGTCACGTCTTGCGACCACTTTTGCTTGGATTTCTTTTTCGGCATCGGATCCTCCGCATGGGAAGCGGCGCCATGGGTGCCGGCGCCGTATCAGGGGTCAATGATGAGCGTGGTGCTCATTGCGCTTGCGAGTGGCAGCGGCCTTTTTGGCCGAAGCGGAACGCTCTTCCTTGGTCCGCGATGCGGCCGCAGCACCTCCCTTGCGCCCGCCCTTTTCGGAGGAGGCATGGTTTTCGGCATGGCCGCGGCCGGAGCCAGACTTCTTGCCACCACCGCTTTCCTTGTTAACGGTGGCCCAGGCACGGCGCTCGGCTTCCTTCTCGGAAACGCCACGGTCTTCGTAGCCTTCCTCAATGTGCTCGGCCTTGCGCTTTTGCTTGTCGGTATAGGCTGACTTGTCACCTTGGGGCATGGAACATCTCCTCAGCTGATGTGGATCGAGGAAAACTGCGGTTTCGCAGCAAAGTTCCGCGGCGATTTGACATCGAGCGGGTGAACTCATGTCAGGCGTATCGTGGCGTTGCGGCGTTTTGGCCCGGCCTTTCTGGCACGCGGAACCAATGCGGACCGGCGGGGTTTTTTGGCATAACCCCGACCATGACATCGAAAGGCATTGGGAGCAGCGGGTGATGGAGGGCGATCCAAAATTCGAGGCCTCGCAAGGCATTCCCAACGTGCCATATCATCGATTTGCAGAGCTCATTGGCCTCAAGGGCCTGTTTGTCGATCGCCCGGAAAATTTGGGTCCGGCCTGGGACGAAGCGCTTGCCTCCGATCGGCCGGTCTTATTTGAAGTGAAGACGGACCCCGAAGTCCCGCCGCTGCCGCCGCATCTGACGTTGGAGCAGGTCAAAAAACTCACGACGACGCTGGTGAAGGGCGATCCCAATGAGGAAGGTATCATTCGCGGCACGGTGCGGCAGGTGCTGAGTTCAGTCCTGCCGGGAAAGAACGAGTGAAACACATACAGGGCTTAACCCTTTGGGCATATTGCGGAGCTTCAATGAGCTCCGGTTGGCCGTGAAGTTGAAGTTTCGTCAGCACTTGCTGGGCGAGCGTCCGTGGAATTCGGCTTGCCGTATCCTACACTCGATTTTCTTCGAATTGCTCTGCGCCTTCGATCGGATGAAGCCAAGCTTCTCGTCGCGTAATCCAAAGCTCGTATGTGGGAGCAAGGGGCGTCGGCGCGTCTGTCAGCGTGCCTAGCTTGATCTCCGCCTCTCTCTCGTCGGCGGAGAACATCCGCGACCCACATTCGGGGCAGAACCGACGGCCAGCGAATTCCGTCGTATCGCCCTTGCTCTCGAACGGGCCGGCTGGCCACACAGCGAAGTAGGTGAAGGCAGACCCGCTTTCCTGTCTACAATCTGTGCAATGGCAGATGCCGATCCGGGTCGGTTGGCCCCGAACCGTGATCCGCACTTCCGCAACGGCAGGATCCCGCCAGCGTGCTCATGTCGCCGGTCCCGTGCCGTCATCAATGACCTCCGTGTCCGGGCGGTCACCACCATCGGCATGTTCCGTCTGCCAGCGACCATCGGAAAGCTGATATGAGATCTCGGCGTCGCGGCCCTCGACATGCTGTCGTTGTGCAGCGGATTTGGCGGCGGCAACAGCTGTGTCGTGGTCGGGGAACGTTTCCGACCAGACATCTCCGAGGCGATACCCGTAGCCACCGTCGTGCTCACCGACATGATATGTGATCGTCGTCATTCAATTTTCCTTCTTCGAATTCGCATTTCAAATAGGGCGCGGTGGCCATCTTCCAACGCCAATTCAGAGGTGGCACTCAGGAGACAAGCCCGATTTCCCGATTTCAAACCCGGCCAGCCGAGAGCCGCTCAACGCGTGCATCCAGGAACAGAGTAAGTTCTTTCGCTGTCGATTCCGGATCTTCCCTTTGCGGAAAATGACCGACGTTCTGCAGGAGGATGCGCTGGAACGGGCCTGTGAACTTCTCGTGGACATTCTCGGACACTTTCGGTGGGTTGACCCCATCTTCGTCCCCCTGGATGTAGATGGCGGGTAAAGATAGCGTCTTCTTCTCCTTGATTGGGTCTTCGAGCCATAGGCTTCGGGCATCCGGCTCGGCCTCGCCACAACGCACGCGGTAGCTGTGCAGCGTCACGGCAACCCAGTCCGGATTGTCGAAGGACTTCGAGACCTGTTCGAACGTACGCTCGTCGAACCAGTCGTCCGGGCCCCAGTTCTCCCATTGGAGATGCGTGAACGATTTGCGATCGTCGGCAATAGCCTTCGCGCCGCGCTCGGTCGCCATGAACCAGTGGTACCAGTAGCGTTGAGCCTGCGAGAACGGCGGCATGGCTAGTCCTCCCAGTCGCGGCATGCTCGAAAGCAAGGCGATATTCGCCACCCGATCCGGCCAGCCGATCGCCAGCGCTTCGGCGATGTTCGAGCCCCAATATTGCGAGGATGCCGCTGTTCGCCGTTCGCGGCGCATCGTCGCGTTTGAACACGCTTTCGCCGAAGCCCCTGATTGTTGGCACGATCAGGCGATAGCGGTGACCCGGAAAGCGCGCGATGACCTCGTCCGAGGTAGAGGCGTTGTTGGGCCATCCGTGGAGAAGCAGCACGGGCTCGCCGTGAGCGCTTCGATGCTTGGTGAATGAATGCGGACGTCGTCGGCTTGGACATGATCGCTCCTTGACGTGAATTTCAACACCGCGGCGATCACTTGGTTCCGCTCGAACGGCCGAGGCGGAACAAGTTGCGGTCACCAAGGTTTGTCTCGTTTCAACGATGAACCTTGCTCGCGGTCACGAGCGCCGCACTCGCGGCATCTGCGTTCCCGGCATTCTCGCAGACCAACTCAAAGGAAACCATTGTCATGCAGGACCCAACCACCAAATACCCCAAGCCTCCCTTCGAGAAACAGAAGCAGCCGTTCCCTGGGCTCGCCGCCAGGATGAACCCCAAGCCGGACCACGGTGAGACCTCCTACAGGGGATCTGGGCGCCTTGCCGGTCGGAAAGCACTGATCACCGGCGGCGATTCCGGCATGGGCCGTGCCGCGGCGATCGCCTATGCCCGCGAAGGAGCGGATGTCGCGATCAACTATCTTCCGGATGAAGAGCCGGATGCGAAAGAGGTTATCGCGCTCATCGAGAAGGAAGGTCGCAAGGCTGTCGCTCTTCCCGGCGATCTCCGCGATGCGGCATTCTGCGAGAAGCTCGTCGAGGACGCTGTCGAAGCTCTTGGCGGTCTCGATATCTTCGTGAACAATGCCGGGCGCCAGCAGCAGGCGGGCAAGCTGTCGGACATCACGTCGGAGGCTTTCGACGCGACGATCAAGACGAACATCTACGCCATGTTCTGGCTGACGAAGGCGGCGCTGAAGCACCTTCAACCTGGTTCGGCCATCATCATCACGACGTCGGAGCAGGCCTACGATCCTTCCGAAAATCTGGTCGACTACGCCATGACCAAAGCTGCCGGCATGAGCTTCACGAAGTCGATGGCCAAGCAGCTCGGGCCGAAAGGCATCCGGGTCAATGGCGTCGCTCCAGGCCCGATTTGGACGCCTCTCCAGGTGGCAGGCGGCGCGACCATGGAAAAGCTTGAGCAGTTCGGAGGCAAAACCCCGTTGGGCCGTCCTGGACAGCCGGCCGAACTGGCATCGATCTATGTCCAGCTTGCAGATCCAACGGCGAGCTACGCGACGGGTCAGGTCTACGGCGCGGCCGGCGGCAGTGGCCAGCCCTGAACGACTAGATCTGGACCTCCGTGCATTGAGCGCATCGCCAGAGGGTGACGTGCAGTTGTTCCGCGGCTTCGAACTACAGACCGTGCATGTCGACGCCGGTGCGATCCGGCTTCGCGTCGGAGGAAACGGCCCGCCCGTCCTCCTCCTGCACGGGCACCCGCGCACCCATATGACCTGGGGCAGCGTCGCCGGTCTTCTCGCGCCCTCATTCACTGTCATATGTCCTGACCTTCCCGGCTTCGGGCAACCTATATACCGCCAGACGCGCCTGACAGCCGCCACTCGTCGAAAGAGGCGAAGGCTGCAGCCATGGTGGAACTCATGAGAAGAATGGGCCACCACGAATTCTTCCTGGTCGGTCACGACCGAGGCAGCCTCACCGCATTCCGAATGGCGATGAACCACGGGCAAGCGGTGCGGAAGCTGATCCTCGTCGATGGCCTTCCAGTGCTTGAGCATCTCGAGCGAGCCGACTGGAGGTTTGCGCGGGACTGGTACCACTGGTTTTTCTTCGCCCAGCCGGATAAGCCGGAGCGTGGAGCGTGTGATCTCCGCTGACCCCGAGGCATGGTATAAACTCTCGCCCGATCTCATGGGCGAAGAAGCATACGCCGATATTCGCAAGGCCATCCACCGGCCCGAAACCTTGCGCGGGATGATCGAGGACATCGCGCAGGTATTCGCATCGATCACCTTCACGACAAGGCGGATCGCGACGCCAGCCGGAAAATCGGATGTCCAATGCTCTGCCTCTGGTCGCTCCGGGACGATCTCGAAAAGATCTACGGCGATCCCTGGCGATCTGGAAGGACTGGGCGACTGACGTCCGAGGATATGGCATTGATAGCGGGCACCATGTGGCCGAGGAAAACCCGGGCGATCTTGCAAAGGCAATCACCAGCTTCCTTAGAACGTAGCCGCTGACGATGCGCCAATCGCCCGCGGAACTTCCGGTGCGACTTTGTGTTTCACCAGTCGTACCGGGTCGCAGGTTAGGGAGGGATCAAACATTGCCTGGTAACTGGATTCATCTTTGTATCGACATGCAACGCATGTTTGCAGAGGAGACGCCCTGGCATGTCCGATGGATGAGAGAGGTCTCGCCGCAGATAGAAGAGCTCGCCGGCCGTCATGCCGAGAGGACGATCTTCACAAGGTTCGTCACGCCCGTCAGGCCGCAGGACGTGTCAGGCATGTGGCAGCCATACTACGAGAAATGGCGCCAGATGACCCGTGAGCATCTCGATCCGGATCTTCTCGATCTTGTCCCATCACTGAAGCGACTTCTTCCGCCTGCCCGTCTGTTCGACAAGATGACGTATTCGCCCTGGGTCGGCGGCGAACTGCATGGGGTCCTGTCGAGCGACGGCGTCGACGCCGTGGTGATCACGGGAGGGGAGACCGATGTCTGCGTTCTCTCCGCCGCGTTGGGGGCGATCGATCTCGGATATCACGTCGTCGTCTTGCGCGACGCGGTTTGCAGCGGAGCGGACGAGACACACGATGCCACCCTCGAACTTCTGGGAGACCGTTTCTCCGTCCAACTCGATCTCGTCACGACCGAGGAATTCCTGCTGTCTTTGCGGTAGTGCTCTTCGAAGGTTTCCTCTTCCTGCGATTCCCACGACACACTTTGTCCTACGAATTTGTAATAGGCTAATGAGCATTCTGGTTGCACAGGTATCGAAAGGGGATATGGTCGACGCATTCGGTTGGATCCGTCATATCGTCCTTCCGAATAATTGGATCGTGCGGGCAAAAATGTCGATTTCCGATGGCGAGAAGGATTCTAAGTTTGTCGAAGGCCACCTTGGAGACCCAGAGGGCGTGAAAGTGGCTCAGGCCGGACATGATGCGGCAGCCTTCCTGGCCGCCATCGTGGAATCTTCGGATGACGCTATCGTTAGCAAGAGTCTATCCGGCGTCATCACCTCCTGGAACAAGGGTGCGGAGCGCCTTTTTGGTTACACGGCGGAAGAAGCGATCAATCGGCCAATCACGATCGTCATCCCCGAAGACAGGCTCGACGAGGAGCCGGCAATCCTCGGCCGTATCCGTGCCGGTGAGCGGGTCGATCATTTCGAGACGGTACGACGGCACAAGGACCGCAGCCTTATCGACATATCGCTTACCATCTCGCCCATACGTGATGGCAGCGGAAAGGTTATCGGCGCTTCCAAGATCGCCCGTAACATATCCGAAAGAAAGCGAGCTGCGGAACACCAGGAACTTCTTTTGCGGGAAATGCATCATCGCGTGAAGAACCTCTTCGCCATAACGAGCAGCATCATTGGCCTTGCAGCCAAGTCGGCGCAAACGCCGGCCGATCTTGCCTCGCGTATGAGGGACAGCTTGATGGCTCTGTCGCGGGCGCACGAGATGACGCTGCCGACACTGAGCGATAGCGACAGCGTCGGAGACAGCCACACCACGCTGTTTCAGCTCCTTTCGAATATCCTCGCGCCCCACGGCCACGACGGCTCGGATCGATGGAAGCTCAATGGCTGCGACGTCGAAGTGAGCGGTGAGAAGATCACCAACCTTGCTCTCCTGTTTCATGAATTCGCGACCAACGCGGCAAAATATGGCGCGCTGTCGGTCGAAGACGGAAAGTTGTCCATCACGATTGCGATCGAAGACGAAACTGTGGGAATCACTTGGCTTGAGAGCGGTTCCTCTTCGGGAACCGACACAGATCGCGGCGCGATCGGCTTTGGGGGCAGGCTTGAGCAGATGATCGGGCAGAGCCTGAAACTCAGTATAACGCGAGAGTGGCTACCGGATGGGCTCTGCATCCGCCTGTCTGCTCCTTATGACGTCTTTGGCAAATAGAAGCTATTTCACGCGATCTGCTGTATCGAACCGTGGCTGAGTGACGAATATCCTTGCGCCAGCACAGAGGACAGGTTTCGCGCAGAGATGTCGTTCTGAAGCGACGGATTTGAAGCTGTTTTAGCGATCTACAATCAGAACGGTTTTCCTGTAAATTCCGCCTAGTGTAAGCGGCCCTTGGGCTGGAACTTCCAACTTTCAGGGTGTTGAGCGTGAAATCCGTCTGAAATCAGGCGGAACGGAGAACGCTTATGCCAACGGCGCAGGATGACGGCGACAATCGCAACAAGCGCAGTTCAGTCGCGGAGCCAAGCAAGCCGCGCATCCTGGAAGTCCTCGGCCTGGAGCTAACCGGGCGTCGGACGATGACCGAGCAGCATCGCTACTTATTCCCAGCTCGGCGCCCGCTTTGCCTACGGCGCAACCTGGACGCTGCTTTTTTCCAATCCTCTCATGGTTGCGATCCAGATCATCAGCGGACGCCTGGGTCGCACCAGCGGACGTGGCGTTGCCGGCAATCTTCGAAAATACTATTCCAACTGGCTGGTGCTGCCCTGCGTTGCGCTCCTGCTTGTTGCTAACACCATCAACATCGGCGCCGATGTCGGCGCTATGGGAGACGCCACCAAGCTTGTCCTTGGCGGTTCGTCTCTGCTCAAGGTCGTGATTTTCGGCTTCGCTTCTGCGGCCCTGCAGGTGTTTCTGAAATACAAACAGTATGTGCGTGTTCTCAAATGGCTGAGCCTGGCGCTCCTCGCCTATGTAGCAACACCGTTTATCGTCAAGATCGACTGGGCTGCTCTCGGAATTGGTTTTTTCATTCCGAAGATCACTTTTTCAGCCGACTTTTTGACCGCGATCGTCGCCATCTTCGGCATGACGATCAGCCCCTACCTCTTCTTCTGGCAGGCCTCGGAGGAAGTGGAAGACCTGAAGGAAAAAACATGGCTCATCAATGAAACCGCCCGAGCAGCCGATGTCCGTTGCGTCAGTCGATCGGCAACGAACTCCAGGAAACCGGCGTGACGGTCACCTGCCTGATGCCCGGCCGACGGAGACACGGTTCTTCGAACGCGCCGGCATGCTGGACACCGATGTCGGTCAGGCTGAGAAGGACGACCCTGCCGACGTCGCCAAGGTCGGCTTCGACGCCATGATGGATGGCGAGGGCGACGAAGGTCGAGCCCCTTTTGCCCTTTCGCGCGGAGGCAAAGGCGCCGCAGCAGATTGCAATATTCTTTGCGCATACCCATATCTCAGACTTGCCAGACAACCCCTTGGGATTGGTCCGTCGTCTTTTAGACAACGGCAAGCTGGCGCCCTCCGACTGTTTCGTGACGGGCAAAACCAACAACAATTGATGATGCCCGCCGATTGGCAGGCAAAGGAAACCTATTGAATAAGACAAACATCGCTGCCGCGCCCGCGGCTGTGAAGCCGCGTGAGCGCGATGAGGCCGTCGTTCGGCTGACCCAAAACTGGAGACCATATCCCTGCCTTCTCTCACGCCGTGAACTGCAGGAACTGATCACCGATCAGCTTGGCTGATCAGTGATGCCTACAACACGAAAATAAGGAGAATTCGATGCAAGTGCTCGTCAGAGACAACAATGTCGACCAGGCCCTCAGGGTTCTGAAGAAGAAGATGCAGCGCGAAGGGCTGTTTCGAGAAATGAAGGAACGGCGCGCCTACGAAAAGCCGTCCGAACGCCGCGTTCGGGAAAAGGCACAGGCGATCAGCCGGCATCGCAAGGCCGCACGTAAGAAACTGCAGCGTGAAGGACTGATCGCCGCGCCGAAGCGGAAGGCCTCCGCTCGATAGTGCCCAATCTCGCCCCGACGCCGTGCGGCATTCCTTGAAAGGATAAACGAATGGAAGAACTCACCAGCATAACGATCTCCGAAGAGCGCCTGGAGGAATGCCGCGACGTCATAGAACCGGAACTCCAGGACCTGATCCGCAGTGCGCTGCAGACCGGGTTCTCGCGCGAGGAGGTCCTGATCGCGGTCAGCGAACTGGTCGCAGAGGATTTCGCGACCGTGATGAAAACGCCGCGCGTCCATTGAGGAGATAGACAATTCGAGAACCAGATATGAGCATGATGGAACAGCGTGACCTCTTCGGCGCCATCGAGCCGGCACTTCCGGATGGATTCCGCTATGCGCCCGACGTCGTCCCCAACGATCTGCAGCTGACCCTTCTCCAAAAGATACCCGAGCTGCCATTCAAGGCTTTCGATTTCCACGGTTTCGAAGGCAAGCGCAGGACGGTTTCGTATGGCTGGAAATACGACTTCGATGCACAGCGCGTTCGAAAAGGCGACGATATTCCGCCATTTCTTTTGCCCGCGCGCGCGCTTGCCGGCAGTTTCGCCGGTATCGATCCCGACCGGTTGGAACAAGCTTTGGTGACCGAATATGGTCCCGGCGCTCCGATCGGCTGGCACAAGGACAAGCCCGTTTTCGGGCGAGTGGTCGGCATCTCGCTTCTCTCTCCGTGCATCTTCAGGCTGAGGCGGCGCCACGGCGACAAGTGGCAGCGCAGCTCGATCATGGTCGAGCCGGGATCGGCATATGTGATGGCGGGCGACGCAAGAACGCTTTGGGAGCATTCCATCCCGCCGGTCCATCAGCTTCGCTATTCGATTACCTTTCGCGAACTAAATCCCGGTACCTAAGGGAGCCATTGCCGATCGCGTTTTAGAATGTCTGCTGCAAAAACGCCGGCAATCTCCTCATAAAAGGAAAGTTATATATGCCGACCGGCAAGGTGAAATGGTTCAGCGCAGCTAAGGGTTTCGGTTTCATCACGCCCGATGACGGCGGCGCCGACGTCTTTCTGCATCTCTCAAAGGCCGAGGAGGCCAACCTACCGACGTTGGAAAGCGGAACCGCGCTTCAGTATTCTATCGGCTCTCGGAACGGAAAAGTGTTTGCAGAAGGTCTCTCGATCGTTTCCAAACCAAGGGCGCCTCGGCGGGAGCCTGGAGTGGATAATTCAGGCTCAAATTTTCGAGACAGAATTTGAGAGGGAATGGGACCCTCGAAGGCGATAGGGGCTTCAACGGCTAATGCAGCAGGCGAGCCTTGATCGCTTGTCCGACGATCGTCAATTGCAGCACCGGTTCGCCTCGCACGAAACTCTCCTCCACCAGTTCCAACCGCTCCAGCCGCTCGACGATCTTTTCCGACAGGCGCCTGTCGCCGACCAACCAGCCCTTGCAGACTTTTTTCTGCCGCCGGAAAAACGCGATCGCTCTCAGGGCTTCCTGCTGCGTGCGGGTGAGGCTTCGCGCCGTATCGGCTGCTCCACGATAATCCGCGGATGGGACCATGCCGGCTACTCCTTCGCCCCGGTCCGGTCATCGGCGCCGGGCCAGTCGTTGGCGGGTTCATCGACCGCGTCTTCTGCGGGATCCGGATCATGCTGATAGGCGAGCTGACGCTTTGCCAGAACGTCCTGCAGCGTTTCGATGACGACCGCCGTTCCATATCCCTGGCTTTCGAACTGGTCGATGATGTCAGCAAGAAGGTCGTCGAGCTGCTGGAACAGCTGTTCAGGGCTCTCGGATCATTCGGTCATGATAGACGCTCCTGTTCAGCTCGTGGCCCGACGCTGCTGCCAATCCTTGTAAGGCGCAAGGAGCTGGCCCGGGAACCGATCCTCGATGGCTGTCTCGACCAGGGCGATCTTCGCGAATACATCGCTGCCGTCGCGCTCGCCGGGACGGATGTCTTCGCTTTCCTCTTCAAGCCTCTGCATGGTTTCGAACAGTTCGACGTCGCTCATCGCGGTAAGACGATCGGCGAAATCACCGGCATCAAAGTCTGCTTGATCGGGCATACCGTTACTCCTTCTATTGATATCTCCCGCACGGACACCCCGCAGAGGGAGCTGCTCGAGACGGGATATCTCCTCCCGAGATAAGTTACCCGTCATCGAGTTCAATCCAGGTGGGCGCGTGATCACTGGTGTGCTCCCAGGCACGCGCAAACTTGTCGACACCGCACGCGGTCAGCCGTTCACGCAGGGACGGGCTGAGCAGGAAATGATCGATACGAAGGCCGGCGTCGCGCGCGAACGCCTTCCGGAAATACTTCCAGAAGGTATAAATCCGCTCGTCCGGATGCAGCAGGCGGAGAGCGTCCGTTCATCTCATGGCGATCAGCTCGGCATAGGTGGCCCGCACCTCCGGATCGAACAGGGCATCATCGCGCCACCGCTCAGGGGCGTAGACATCCAGGTCAGTCGGCATGACGTTGAAGTCGCCGACAAGAGCCACCGGCACCTCCAGTTGCCCGGGAACAAACCCCTGATTAACGATTCATGCAGCGTTCGGTGTTCAGCGGTTGATTGACTGTCTCCTGGTAATTTCGTCGGTTCGCTGGGAACAACTATCCGGCTTCTGAGTTCAACATACGCTGACGAGGCGGCTTGAACGGGAGCGCAGCGGATGGAGAAAATTGAGCTGACACGACGCGTGTTTATTGGCGGCAGCGCCGCGTCGGTGGTCGCCGGATCTAAGGCGCGCGGCAGGGAAATTTCCGGGGAGGAGCCTTGGCTACCCCATCAGGCCGACAATCCCTCCGCAGATGACACCCCATCTTATCAGTTCCTTTCGCAGGCGGAGGTCGCCTTCGTCGTCGCCGCAACCGAGCGCGTCTGTCCCAAGGACGAGCTTGGGCCCGGCGCCGAGGAGTGTCGTGTCGCCCTGTTCATCGACCACCAGCTTGCAGCTGCCTACGGACGGGCCGGCAGCTGGTATATGCAGGGGCCCTGGGCGAAAGGCGAGGAAACGCAGGGCTACCAGTCCAGGCTTTCACCTGCCGACATGTATCGGGCTGCGATCGCGGCGATCGACAGGCATGTCGGTGTGGGCCACGACGGCAAGGCATTCGCGGGCCTCACGCCCGACGAACAGGATGTGGTGCTCGACAGTCTCGAGTCGGGAAAACTGGACCTCGATGGCGTCGATGCCAAGACCTTCTTCAAGATGCTCCTTCTCAATACCAAGGAAGGCATGTTCAGCGATCCGATCTATGGCGGCAACAAGGACATGGCCGGCTGGAAGATGATCGGGTTTCCCGGTGCCCGTTACGATTACCGCGACTGGGTAGGACGACATGGAGAGCGCTATTCCGGGCCACCCGTCGGAATTGCCGGACGTCCCGGCTGGAACCAGCAGGGCTGACCATGGCGAAAAAGCGTCCTCACACCGATGTCGTCCTCGTGGGGTTTGGTTGGACGGGCGCCTTGATGGCCCAGCAGCTGACGGACGCGGGTCTTGATGTCCTTGCCTTGGAGCGCGGCAGCTGGCGCGACACCGCGACCGACTTTGCGCCGACTTTCATCCAGGACGAATTGCGCTACCGCTATCAGGGACACCTGTTCGAGCAGACCGCGCAGGAGACGGTCACGTTCCGCAACGCGCCCGATCAGACCGCGCTACCCATGCGGCGCCTCGGTTCCTTTCTGCCGGGCACCGGCGTCGGCGGCTCCATCATCCACTGGAACGGCCAGACATGGCGCTTTCTTCCTTATGATTTCGAGATCCGCAGCCGGACGACCGATCGCTACGGCGCGCAGATGATACCCGAGGACATGACGCTGCAGGACTGGGGCGTCACCTATGACGAGCTCGAGCCCTACTATACGCTGTTTGAGGACTTGTCCGGGATATCGGGGCAGGCGGGAAACCTTGGAGGCGTGAAACAGCCGGGGGGCAATCCCTTCGAAGGCCCGCGGTCGAAACCCTACCCCACCCCGCCGATGCAGCAGACCTTTGGTCCGACCTTGTTCGGACAGGCAGCCCAGTCCCTCGGCCTTCACCCATTTCCCTGTCCGTCTGCGAATATGTCGCAAGCCTATACCAATCCTCTCGGCGTCACTCTGGCGCCATGCACATATTGCGGCTTCTGCGAAAAATTCGGTTGCGGCAACTACTCGAAGGCGAGCGCCCAGACGACGATTCTTCCAGTTTTGATGAAGAAGAAAGGCTTCACGGTTCGCACGGACAGCGAGGTGCTGCTGATAAATCGCGACTCTTCCGGGACGCGGGCGACGGGCGTGACCTATGTCGATCGCCAGGGCGAGGAATTTGAGCAGCCCGCCGACATGGTCATCGTCTGCGCCTATATCACACACAATGTCCGGCTTTTGCTGCTGTCCGGTATCGGTGATGTCTACGATCCTGCGACGGGCAGGGGGACGGTCGGCAAAAACTACTGTTACCAGATGAACCCCAGCGTAAACGTCTTTTATGACGACAGGATCCTGAACCCCTTCATAGGCGCCGGCGCGCTCGGCATGATCGTCGATGACTGGAACGGTGACAATTTCGATCACACCGGGCTCGGCTTCATCCATGGCGGCTACATCTCAGGCTACGTCACCACTGGCCGGCCGATCGAAACCGAGCTGCTCCCCAAGGGAGTGCCCAAATGGGGCGCGAAGTGGAAGCAGGCCTTCGTTAGGAACTATTTGACGTCGATGTCGATCGGCCTGATGGGGGCAGTGATGCCCAATCGCACCAACCATCTCGATCTCGACCCAACCTACCGCGACGTACATGGCCGGCCGCTGATGCGCATGACCTACGACTTCAAGGCCAATGAATTGAAGATGCAGGATTTTGCGATCGGCAAGATGTCCGAGATCGCGAAAGCCATGCAGCCTCGCGAAATCGCCGCCGCTCCACGCGGGCCGCACTACGATATCGATCCCTATCAGACGACCCACAATACCGGAGGCGCGATCATGGGCTCCAATCCGAGCGACAGCGTCGTGAACCGATATCTGCAGCATTGGCAGGTACCGAACCTGTTTGTCGTCGGCTCGAGCGCCTTTCCACATAACAGCGGCTACAATCCGACGGGAACGGTGAGCGCGCTGGCGCTTTGGTCGGCCGACGCAATCAAGAACCAATATCTGAAACATCCCGGCCCATTGGTGCAGGCATGAGCAGCCGGAGGCGGATATCCGCCGCCGCTTGGGCGGCTTCGCTCTCGTCACTCCTCTGCGTTGCGATCTGGCATGCCGCCGATGCGCAAGTCGGCGATTTCGCGCTCGAGCAACGCGGTCATCGTCTCGTTGATGCGGGTGATTGCGTCGCCTGTCATACGGCGGAAGGCGGAAAGCCCTTCGCCGGCGGCCGGCCGCTCGATACGCCATTCGGCACGATCTATTCGCCGAACATCACCCCGGACGCCCAAACGGGGATCGGCGCATGGACGGGCGACCAGTTCTACCGGGCCATGCACGAGGGTATCGCGGCCGATGGCACACATCTTTATCCGGCCTTCCCCTATCCGTGGTTCACGAAGGTCAAGAGAGAGGACGTGGACGCGATAAGGGCCTATCTGAGGACGATCGCGCCGGTCAGGAACAAGCGGCCGGAAAACGAGCTCGTCTGGCCGCTCAATCATTCCTTTTCGATGACCGGCTGGAATGCGATGTTCTTTTCGCCCGGCACTTTCCAGCCGGATACCACACAGTCCGCGGAATGGAACAGGGGCGCCTACCTCGTCGAGGGGCTTGGACATTGCGGTGCCTGCCACAGTCCGAAGAACGCCTTGGGCGCCGTGAAGGATGCTCACCGCTTCGAAGGCTCCGAAATCGAAAACTGGTTTGCGCCCGACCTGACCGCGAACAAGGTCTCCGGACTTGGCAGCTGGAGCCTGGACGACATTGTCGCCTTCCTGAAAACGGGGCACAACCGGCGCACCGCGGCCTATGGGGCGATGTCCGAAGTCGTTGAGGATTCGGCTTCGAAGATGGCCGACGAAGACTTGAACGACATAGCGATCTACCTGAAATCACTGCCCGCGTCGGCGTCCTCGGCGCCGAGCAGTAAGGCCGAGGCCGGGACGGTGTCGTCGGGCCAGGCAATCTACCGCGACGCCTGCTCAGCATGCCACCAGAGCAGCGGCCAGGGCGTGCCGAGCCTGTTCCCGTCGCTGAAGGGCAGTTCCATGGTGCAATCGCGCGATCCGCTGTCCATGATACGGCTGGTCCTCAACGGCGGAAAGGCCGCCACGACTGCCTCAGATCCAAACGGTACGGCCATGCCTTCGTTTGGCTGGAAACTGTCTGACCAGCAGGTTGCCGCGGTTTCGACCTATGTCCGCCAGGCCTGGGGCAATCAGGCAGCCCCTGTTTCAAGCGCGGATATCGCCGCGATCAGACCGAAGGTGGAGGCGATCACCAGTGCAAAATGAGTGGCGCAACGGCTAAGCTTGGCGATTGATAGCTGTGAGACCCCCGCGTCTCTCAGGTTTTCAGATATGTGCCGTTGCCGCGCGCAATGCCCTTTTTTGGGTCTTGCCCTGACCCGTTCTCAAAGGCCTCGATTGAGCTGAAATAAGTTTTGGGAAGGTCGCGGCGAAAGGCCTTGTCAGAGCGCCCGGGTGAGATCGTCGGCACACAGGAAGACGAGAAGAATCATCAGCCACGCCGCAGCCGCCAATGCCGCAATGCGCAAAAGCGGTTCCTCTTCGTCCAGGTGCATATATCGCCAGTAGATGAGCCCGGCTTTCACTGCAGCAATTGAGACGCCGATAGCAAAACCTACAATGCCGCTAAACAGAAAGCTCGCCGCAACGGTTGCCGTCAGCAGTAACAGCAGCAGAAACCAGACAAGCAACAGCGGATGGAGGGCGCGCGCCATCATCACCTCGCCAAGTACAAGATCGGATAAAGGCAGATCCAGATGACGTCGATCAGGTGCCAATAAAGCCCGGCGAGGGTTATAACGATCGCCTTTTGTGGCAGGGGAAGCGTGTCACGGGCTAGCCGGACGACGAGCAGACAGAGAAGCACGATGCCGATTGTAAGATGCAAGGCATGAAGGCCGGTGGCGACCAGATAGAGGTTCATGAAGAGGTGCTGGGCATTGCTGCCATAATGGGTTTGGACGCCGGGAACGGGCAGAAGGCCTTCAGCGAATTCCGCGTGGTATTCGTAGGCTTTTATTGCCAGGAAGAGGAGACCGCAGACCGATGCCGCGGCAAGCCGAAATGCCGTCAAACTCGCTTTGCCGGTCTTGGCCGCTTCGGTGGCGAAGGCCACGCTGAGGCTCGATGTCAACAGTACCACGGTGTTGAGACCGCCAATACCGAAATGCAGGGCGCGCGAGGCCTGGACGATCTCGGCAGAATGCAGAAGCCGCAAACTGAGCAGTACCGCAGCAATGCCACCGAAGAGCATGATTTCGCTGCCGAGGAAGATATACATCCCCATCGTCGCCGCCTGACGCTGCTGGCGGCCATCGCGATACGGTTCGGTGACCTCGGCCGTCTCAGCCATTCTCTTCCTCCATCTCAATCTCGTAGTCGTAGGGCGGTCTGTCGACGACGGGGATCTCTTCGAAATTATGCTTCGGCGGCGGCGAAGCCGTCTGCCATTCGAGGCCCGTAGCCTCCCAGGGGTTATCCCCGGCCGGCTCGCCGTAACGCATCGAATAGGCGAGATAGACGAGCGGCATGAGATAGGCGATGCCGAGCACTCCCGCCCCGGCGCTGGAGAGGACGTGCCAGACCTGGAACTCCGGCGGGTAGACATGGTAGCGCCGCGGCATACCGAGATAACCTAAGATGAATTGCGGGAAGAAGGTCAGGTTGAAGCCGAGGAAGATGAAGATCGCTGCCAACCTGCCCCAGACGAGCGGATACATCCGCCCAATGATCTTTGGCCACCAGTAGTGCAGGGCGCCGAAGAAGGCCGAAACGGTACCGCCGACCATGATGTAATGAAAATGCGCGATGACGAAATAGGTGTCGTGCACATGCACGTCGATCGCCAGCATCGCCAGCATCAGCCCGGTCAACCCGCCGAAGACGAAGAGACCGATGAAGGCCATCGCGAAGAGGAAGGGCGGATCGAGCGAGATGTGGCCTTTGTACAGCGTCGCCGTCCAATTATAAACCTTGATGCCGGAGGGAACGGCAACCGCGATGCTGAGGAAGGAGAAGGCGGCGCTGGCATAGATCGACTGGCCTGAGACGAACATGTGGTGGCCCCAGACGAAGAAGCCGAGGGCGGCAATGGCGATCGAAGAACCGGCGACGAACTGATAACCGAAGATCGGTTTGCGGGCGCCGGCCGCCACCAGCTCGCTGACGACGCCGAGTGCCGGCAACACCATGATGTAGACGGCCGGGTGGCTGTAGAACCAGAAGAGATGCTGGTAGAGCAGCGGATCGCCGCCCAGCGCCGGATTGAAGATGCCGAGCCCGAACAGGCGCTCGGCTGAGATCAACACCAGGGTGATCGACAGCACCGGGGTCGCCAGCACCAAGATGAGCGACGTCGCATAGATCGACCAGACGAAGAGCGGCAGCCGACCCCAGGTCATTCCGGGACAGCGCAGCTTGTGGACCGTGACGATGAAGTTCAGTCCTGTCAGGATCGAGGAGAAGCCGACGATGAAGACGGCGGTGGCGGCCAGTATGACATTGCCGTTGGCGTACATGGTCGACAAAGGCGTGTAGAAGGTCCAGCCGGTATCGACGCCGCCGGCGATCAGCACGAAGACGGTGAACAGGCCGGCGATCATATAGATGTACCAGCTCAGCAGATTGAGCCTTGGGAAGGCAAGGTCCCTGGCGCCGATCATCAGCGGGATCAGGAAATTGCCGAAGGTGTTGGGAATGGACGGGATCAGGAAGAACCAGACCATGACGACGCCATGAATCGTGAAGGCCCGGTCATAGCCTTCATTCGTCAGGAGATCGCCGGCCGGGGTCAGGAGGTCGAGGCGGATGAGGGCGGCGGCGCAGGCGCCGATGAAGAAGAAGAAGGTGATGGAGACGAGGTAGAGGAGGGCGATGCGCTTGTGGTCGGTGGTCAGCAGCCAGGACTTCAAGCTGTGGCCGGCGCGAAGATAGCTCAGCCGTTCCGCTGCCGTCTCCGACAGGCCGCGATCGTCAAGATTGTCCGGGTCGGGTCGCTGCTCCGCGGTGATCGTCATTGCGTGGCCTCGCCCGGTCTTAGCGATTTGATATAGGCGACGATCTTCAGCGTGTCCTCTTCGCTGAGCACATTCTGGAACGTTGGCATGATGGATGGATAGCCGGCGACGATCTGCGACTGCGGCAGCAGGATGCTATCCCTCAAATATTCGTCGTCGGCGACCACGACCTCGCCGGATTGCAAGGGCACCGGCTTGCCGTATAGGCCGACCAGCGAAGGTGCATGGACAGTGGAAGCGGGACCATGGCAGCCGCTGCAGCCACGCCCGCGGAAGAGAGCCGCACCTTCGGCTGCCAGCGACGGATCGTTGGAGGACTGGCTGAGCCACTTCGCATAATCGGCCGGCTTCATGGCGACGAAACTGCCGATCATTTCTGAATGGTTGGTGCCGCAATATTGCGAGCAGGCGAGGCGATAGGTGCCGGGCTTGTCGGCGGTGAACCAGAGGCCGGTGTAGCGGCCGGGCACGACATCCTGCTTGATGCGCAGTGCCGGGATGAACAGGCTGTGGATGACGTCCTGCGAGGCCATGGTGAGCTTCACCGGTTGTCCCGTCGGCACATGCAATTCGTCGATTTCGGCCTGGCCCTCCGGATGCTGGAATTTCCACATCCATTGCTTGGCGACGACGTCGATCTCGAGCTCACCAGTCGGCGGTCGATGGAGCCCAGCGAAGAGTTCTGTCGACCAGACGTAGAAACCGATCAGTGCCAGGAACGGGATGGCCGACCAGGAGACCTCGGCGACGACGTTCCTGTTTACGGGATGCTTGCGGTTGGCAGCTCTGCCGCGTCGATATCTGGCGGCGAAGACGACGATGAGGATGAAGACCGGTGCAGACAGGGCGACGATCAGCACGGTGAAGCAGACAACCAGCAGGTCGACCTGATGACTGTAGCCTGAGATGCTCGCGGGCCAGAGGGGAATGAAGCTCATGTGTTCTTTCCTCCCGACACATTCTTGGCGCGGCGCCGTTCCCGCAGCAGCGCAGAGGCGAGCACCCCGCCGCCCAGCGCGATCGTCGCGGCGCCGCCGGCATGCAGCGCCAGCCCGATCAGCGAAGAGTATCGGCCGGTGACGGGATCGTAGTGGTAGCAAAGCAGCAGGATCTGGTCGCTCCAGTCGCCCGTCCGGCCGTGTCCGGCTTCCGTCAGCGCCAACTTGAGGTCGTGCGGATCCGGCGCCAGCCCGTAAAGCCAGCCGCTCAGATGACCGTCCGGCGTCAACACCGCGACTGCCGCGTCGTGGGCGTACTGACCGATGTCCGGATCGAAGGCATAGCGATAGCCAAGCGCATCGGTGACGGAATGTATATCGGACTCCTTGCCAGTCAGCGCGTGGATGCCGGTTGCGGCCAGCGTCGGAAAGCGCTCCCGCAGATCGTCAAGCGCTTGCCGCGCTTGCCTCGAACCCTCCTTCGGATCGATGCCGAAGGCAATGATGGTGAAATCGACGGGCGGCCGGAAGCGCTGACCCGCGACGGCTTCCATCAGCCCCGCGAGCGTAACGCCGCAAATATTCGGGCACTTATGCAGCACCGGGACCAGCAGCATCGGTTTACCGGCGCCGACCTGACGAAGCGTGACCCGACGGCCGGCCTCATCTTCGAAAGGTCCGCCGAGCGGGATGGCGGCGTTCGGTTTCGGATCGATGCCGGACGCCTTGAAGGGATCGAAGGGTGCGGCAAAGCCAGGAGAAATGCCGGGAACAGCGAGGAAGACCAGCATCAGCAGGAGAAGATGTCTCATGGACTGCCTCCTGTCTTCTCGGCGGGATCCGGCCAACCCCGCATGGCCAGGATGGCAATCGCCCGATCGATGGGGATGCGGGCGGTCTGCCGGGATTGGTCGATCCAGCCGTAGCCTTCCAATCGTTCCCGAGCCCCCGCCTGCAGCAGGACGCGGTCGGCCGATGGCGAGACCTCCAGACGCGGTCCGCCATCTAGCTGCGAGTTGAATGACGGCGAGCGCGGTTGCCGTACCGGTTCGACCGAACGCAGGACGCCGAAGGCGATGACGATCGACAGGGCTGCTCCGGCAAAGAGACCAACGCCGGCCAGCAGAATGAGGCGCGCGGAGACGTCGGTCGTCTCGTATCCGGCGGCACCGGGCCGCTTGCCGGCCTTTCGAGAAGGGCCCCTCATTGTGCCGCCTCCTGGGTGCGGGGGGACTGCAGCTTGGCGAGCAGCATCGGCGCCTGGGAGAGGATGGCAAGACCTAGAAAAGCGAGGCCAAGGAGCGAGATGAGATAGGCGAAGATTGCTAGCGCGATATCGCCCGTCAGCGTCGGTAGGGTCAGCCAGGCATATTCGAGCGATTTTCCGATGAGAATAGTGATGGAGAGCGTTGCCAGCCAGGCGCAGCTCCGGCGGACCGGTGGGAGGAACAGCAGGAAGAGCGGCAGCAGGTGCAGGGTCGCCATGAGACCCTCGACCACCGCCCAAGGACCCTTGCCGCGCTCCTGAAACCACACCACGCCCTGGATGAGATTGCCTGACCAAATGATGAAATACTGCATGAAGGCGAGATAGGCCCAGAGCAGGATGGCGGTCATCAGCAAGGCGCCGAGAGGCCCTGGATGTCTCCGCCGACCCGTAGCAAGCCGCAGGAGGATCAGCATCGCAAGGGCCGCCAGCATCTGGCTGGACAGGATATAGAGGCCGAAGCCAGAGGAGTGGAAGTCGACGTCCAGCGACATCAGCCAGTCGACTGCCAGCAAGCTCTGCGCCATGACGAAGACAATGAGGCCAGCAATGGCAAGCGACAGGGAGCGATCCCGCTTGACGAGCAGCCGCCAGCCGAGCAGACAGGCTCCGGCCAGAATGATCAAGGTTCGCATGCCGAAGAAGATCGGGGAAAGATAGGCTGCCTTGATACCCTCCAGCGATGCACCTCGCGCCCATTCGTAGATCCAGTGCTGGCCGAAGAGGACCGGCAGCGACGCGGCGAGTACGAGCGGCAGCAACAACAGGCCCGTCTTTGTCACCGGACCCAACTCGTCCCGCCATTCTCCAGGAATGATCTGCATCATCATAAAGAGACATAACCCGCCAATCGGCAGGGTACTTACGAAGGCAAAACCCGCCAGCCAGCCAGTGAAAGCGGCGACGGGGGAAACGAGGGCGATCATCCATGCGATGCAGCACAGGATGGCGCCTGCGGTGGCCAGCATTCTCGTCGGCAAGGCTCCGATCCGGTTCATGAGCCGGCTCCCAATTTGCCCAAGTCCTCCGGCGGTAGCGTGCTTGTCACAGCATTCTGGCTGAGCTGCAGAGCGCGGATATAGGCGGCGATTGCCCATCGATCGGAAGGCGAGATGCGGTCGGCATAGGAATACATGACGCCGTGGCCGTTGGTGATCACGTCGACGAAATAGCGCGACGGTGCATTGCGAAGCCGATCGATGTGAAAACTAGGCGGATGCGGGAAGCCGCGGGCGGGCACAATGCCGTTGCCATAACCTCCGGCATCGTGGCAGGGGGCGCAATAGATGCCGAAGCGCTCCTGCCCCCGTTTCAGGAGTTCGGGCGTCATGGCGGGACGTTTGGCAAGCGCGGCGGCCTCACCTGGATCGTCCCGCGCGATCGTCCCCTCGGGCGGGGCTTGTAGCGCCTTGCCATCGGCAAAGAGCGTGCTCTTCTCATAGGAATCGTAGCGCGGCTGGCGGTTCATGTCATCGCAGGCAGCGAGCAGCAGGGGGGACAGGAGAAGGAGCAGGCCGTATTTCATTCCGGCTCCTCCGTGTGCTCGACGATGTCGATGCGGACCGGGTCGAGGCCTTCCAGAAAGCGGCGGGTGCGATCGGGATGAAAGCGCGCGTCATTGCTGAAGAGCACGAGGAAGAACTTGTCGCTGCTTGCCAGATGAAAATCGGCGACGTCGAACACCGGATGATGCAGGCGCGGCAGGCGGTTGAGCAGCAGCATTCCGAAGATCGCAAAAAGCACGGCAAAGAGCACCGTCAGCTCGAAAGTGATCAGCATGAAGGACTGCCACGCATAGATCGGTCGGCCGCCGATCTCAATAGGGTAGGCGTAGTTCGTCCAGAGCTGCAACCCGTAGCCGCTCGCCGCGCCAGCGACGCCGCCCATCAATGTCAGCCATGGCACGGTATTTTCGTCGAACCCAATGGCTTCCGTCAGACCTTCCACCGGAAAGGGCGAATAGGCGTCGAAGGCCCGGAAGCCGCCTCGGCGCGCTGCCCAGACGCACTCAACCAGCCGCTCTGGACTATCGAATTCGGCCATCAGGCCGAAGATGTCGGTGCTGGGGCGCGGCTCACGCATGGCTGAGATCTCCCGTCTCATGCATGGCTTCTTTGACCTCGAAGGCGGAAATAACCGGAAGGAAGCGCACGAACAGCAGGAACGGCGTGAAGAAAACGCCCAGCATGCCGGCATAAAGCCCCCATTCCCAGATGCTCGGATGATATTCGCCCCAGGAAGAGACGAGGTAGTCGCGATAGAGTGAGGTGGTGAGCAGCATATAGCGCTCGAACCACATGCCAATGGTCACCGACAGGCCGATCAGAAAGAGGATAACCGGTTGCCGGCGGACGGCGCCGAACCAGAGAAGCTGCAACGGCACGAAATTGAGGATAACGGCGCCCCAATAGCTGTAGGCGTAGAGACCCGTCAGCCGGTCCATCAGCGTGCCGACCTCCTGCATCTCGCCGCCATAGAGCGTGTCGAAAACCTCGGCCCAGTAACCGTAGGCGGTCATCAGGCCGGTGGCGAGCAGGAAGCGGCCGAGCAGATCGAGATGCCGCTCGGTGACGATATCGCCCAACCCCAGCGCATGGCGCAATGCGACGGCGATCATCGCCACGACTGCGAAACCGGAAAAGGCCGCGCCGAGTACGAAGTAGGGTGGAAACACCGTCGAATTCCAGCCGGGGATCGGGCCGGCAGCAAAGAGCAGCGAAATTTCCGAATGGACCGAGACGACGAGCGGGACGGCGATAGCCGCCGTCAGCCGGTAGGCCTGGTTCCATCGCGCCCAGTGCCGCGCCGAGCCGCGCCAGCCGAGCGCCCCGAGACCGTAGAGCACCTGCTGCCAGCGCTTTTGCGCCCGGTCGCGCACCGAGGCGAGGTCGGGCACGATGCCGATATACCAGAAGAGGATTGATACCGTCAGATAGGTCAGCACCGCAAAGAAATCCCAACTCAGTGGGCTCTTGAACTGCGGCGAAATCGTCATCGTGTTCGGATAGGGCGCAATCCAGTAGAAGAACCACGGTCGTCCGAGATGCAGGATCGGGTAGAGCCCGGCGCAAATCACAGCAAACAGCGTCATCGCTTCCGCAAAACGGTTGAGCGAATTGCGCCAACGGGCGTTGAGTAGCAAAAGCAAGGCCGAGATCAGCGTGCCGGCATGGCCGATGCCGAGGAACCAGATGTAGTTGGTGATCGCCAGGCCCCAGTTAACAGGAATATTGTTGCCCCAGACGCCAACGCCATAGATCAACAGCACGGTTGCTGAAATGACGAAGCTCAAGAGCAGCATCAGCGAAACGCAAAAGCAGGCCCACCAAGCCCTCGGTGCCGGATAGCGCAGCGGTATACGGGTGATCTCCTCAGTGATGACGGCATTCTGCCCGGCCATGAAGTCGGTCATCCCGCAGCCCCTTTTCCGGTCAGGTTCTTGTCTTCGATGCGGGCGAGATAGGTAGTACGCGGCCGCGTATTGGCGTCTTCAAGCAGCGCGTAATCACGCGATCCGGCCTTGCGGCGGCTGACGGCGGATTGCTTGTCGGCGATATTGCCGAAGACGATCGCCTGGGTGGGGCAGGCCTGCTGGCAGGCGGTAACGATCTCGCCGTCGCGGATCGGCCGTCCCTCCTTGTCGGCGGTGATGCGCGCCTCGGCGATCCGCTGGACGCAATAGGTGCATTTCTCCATGACGCCGCGGCTACGCACTGTCACGTCAGGGTTGCGCATTGCCCTGACCGGCTCCGGATCGTTTTGAGTAAAATCGAACCAGTTGAATCGCCGCACCTTGTAGGGGCAATAGGAGGAGCAGGTCCGCGTGCCGATGCAACGGTTGTAGATCTGCAGGTTCAGGCCGTCGATCGAATGGACGGCGGCGTTGACCGGGCAGCCCATCTCGCAGGGCGCCTGTTCGCAATGCATGCAGGGCACCGGCTGGAAATAGGACTTTGGTTCCTCGACTGGGCCTTCGTAATAGTGGTCGATGCGCAGCCAGTGCATTTCCCGGCCTTCGGCGACAAGATCCTTGCCGACGACCGGGATGTTGTTTTCCGCCTGGCAGGCGGTGACGCAGGCGTTACAACCGATACAGAGGTCGAGATCGATCGACATACCCCAGGAGGGATCGGATTTCGGACGATCCGGATAAAGGGAAGGGGGTTCGATCTTTTGGGCGGCTTTCGAATTCAGATCGAGTTCGGCGACATCGGCGGTGCGGATGAAATCGAATCCGTCGATCGCCTGGTGCAACTGCGTCGTTGCCATGGCGACCGTGTCGCCGGTGGCCTCCAGCGCGGCACCGAAGCGATGCCAGAGATCGTCTGAGTGGCGCAGGGCATAGGCGTCATAGCCAAGTCCTTCGGACAGCGAACCTTTCATCCTGCGACCGTAGCCGAGCGTCACGGCAACGGTATTGGCCTCCTGGCCCGGCATGATCCAGACGGCGCCGGCAACCGATCCGCCCGCCACGATCAGCCGCACTTCATCCCCGTTCTTCAGGCGCAATTGTCCGGCGAGCCGATTGCTGACATGGATGACGTTGCCCCAGGTGATCTTCGTCAGCGGCCGCGGCGTCTCCTGCGCCCAGGCGTTATCCGAGAGCGTCCCGTCCCAGACGCCGGCATCCGGCCGGATGACCAATGTTAGTCCGCCTTCCTGGTGGGGCGCGGGCGGTGAAATGTAGCGATTGGCGACCGCTGGTGCGGTCAGGGGGAGATCGCTACCGTCGACGAAGCCACGGTTGAGACTGTCAGTCCAGCGGCGCTCGAAATCCGGTCCCCAATTCGCTCGCCAGGTCTGGCGCACTAGATCGCGATCGATCGCGGCATGACCAGCCAGATTTTCCATGATCACATGCAGCGAGCGCACGTCGTAGAATGGGCGCACCAGCGGCTGGATCAAGCTGACTGCGCCATTGCAAGCCCGAGCATCGCTCCAGCTTTCGAGATCATGCTGCAACGGCAAATGCCAGTGACAGAGCGCGGCGGTCTCGTCGACATGCAGGCCAGCATGCATCCGGAATTCCACCGTCTGCAGCAGGTTGGGAAAGTCGAGGTCGGCGGGAGCCGTATAGGCGGGGTTGGCGCCGACGATCGCGAGCGTCGAAACCCGGCCGGTCTTGATGTCCGACGCCAACGCCAGCAGGGACTGCGCGCCGTCGGGTGGCACGGCAAGGACGGGATCGGAAAACCGCAACGTTGCGCCAAGATTTCCGAGCCTCTCGTTGAGAATGAGGCCGATTGCCTGAACCTCGGCCGGATAATGCGTGCCCACCAGGATCAGCGATCTCCCCCGCGATCCATCGAGTGCCGCGGCTGCGTCGTCACACCATCGCCGTTCGCCATCGGACAACGCCTCGCTTGCGGTCGTGTCCATACCGAGAAGGCTGCCGATCGCCCGCAGCAGGTGCTCCATCGCATTCACTGAAGCTGTCAGCCGCCTATCCGCCACAGAACCGGTCGAAGATAGGATGGCTTCCGCGACGAAGAGGCGACTTTGGCCTCGCCGATCCTGTCGCAGGCGGCGCCGATCCGCAAATAGCCGCGCATTGAGGGTCTGGCGCGGACCAGGGCCAAGGAAATCGTCATCCAGGCTGAGGATTGTTTCCGCCCTGTCGAAAGCGGGATGCGGTTGGAGCGGCTGGCCAAAGACATCCATCGATGCTGCAAGCTGCAGGTCATTGGAGACCGGATCGCAAATGTGCCAGCGCGCCTTTGGCCAGCGTTGCATCATTGCCGAAATCTGGCGGAGGAGCGTCGGAGAGCTCATCGGGCCTGTCAGCAGGCGAAAGCCTTCGCCTTGGACTTTGTCCAACGCCGCTGCGCTTGCGGCCATCTCGCTGTCGAAGGCATTCCAGTCCGCCGGTTTTCCGAGGTGGAGCGGCAGTTGCGAACGGCCGGGATCGTAGAGACCCAGCAGTGCTGCCTGCGTGAAGGCGTCGGTGGCGCCGTTCGAGACCGGATGATCCGGATTGCCTTCCAACTTTACAGGCCTGCCGGTGAAGGTCCTGCCAAGCACCGGCTGTGCATATCCGGCAAGAGTGACGGCGGTGGCATACCATTTCGCGACGCCGACGGTGACGTCTGCGGGAGCGTTGACATAGGGCAGGGCCGTTTCGTCCTCCTCGCCCTTGCAGGCCGAAAGCCCCGCCAGGGCTAGCGATGCCCCCATGAGTTTCAGCAAAGATCGGCGATCGATGGCAGGCATGCGGCGGGAAAGGGTTGGAAACTCCTCTTCGATGAACTGACCGAACAGGTCGGTGCGGGACAAATTCTCCAGAGAGCGCCAGAACGAGCGTCCCGCCTTTCCGGCCAGCGCTTCGCGCATTGCATCGGCTGCCTTGGGGGATCGGCCTTCGGTCATTCCATCACCTGTGACATATGTTGCATTGCGTGAGCTTGGCGGGCTCGATGCCGTAGGTTTTCACCACCAGCTCGCCAAAATCCTTGTGAAGATCGGGATGGGCATCCCAGTCGGACCAGTCCATGCGGGTAACCTCGGCGGGCGGGCGCAGATTGGGTCCGGGATTGCGATGGCAGTTCAGACACCATTGCATCTGGAAGGGTTCCGCTCGGGTCATCAGCGGCATCTGATCGACGCGACCGTGACAGGTGACGCAGGGAACGCCGCGGGTGATATGGATGGAGTGGTTGAAGTAGACATAGTCGGGCAGGCGGGAGACGCGGTTCCAATGCAACGGCACATCGGCGGCGAGACTATGGCGCACCGGCGCCAGCATCGCCGCGCCCGTCCAGATTTGTGAATGGCAGCTCATGCAGGTATGCGTCGCGGGCAGCCCGGCCCGGGCGCTGGTTTCCACTGAGGTGTGGCAATAGCGACAGTCTATACCAAGCCCGGCGACGTGGTGCTCGTGGCTGAACGGCACGGACTGATCCTGCACCCATCCGACCAACGTGCCGTAGCTCGAGTCGGCGTAACCACCGACGACAAGAACAATCAGAAACATGCAGAGAAAAACGGCGAGCAGGGAAGCGCGCAATCGCGTGTCAGCGGAAGCGGTGAATATCTGCGCCACTTACTGCCCCTGATGGCCGGACCGGATAAAGACAAACGTGGCGGACAGGCGAAAGTTCCGGCGGACGTGATCGAACATCCGCCGGGCGCATTTCCTGCCGGCGGTCACGTGGGCGGCGCCGGCTGGCCGGGATGAAAGCCGACGCTGTAAATTACTGCGATAACGCAGGCGATCACGAAAATCGCCAGGATGAAGGCGATCATCCTGTGCCGCGTCCTTGGATGATTGGATGTCATGGGCAGAGTATTCTCCCCCCTCGCGTTCTGTCTACTTATCCTCGGTCTGCAAGCGTCCGAGAGATGCTTGATCTCCGGATCGCTGTTGCTTTCACCGAGCGCATCGCCGTCCTTGTCGGGATGCTCTTTTGCTATGTGCGTAGCGTGTTCTCCTAGGGCCTTCCCGTCGTGGAGACTTGGGCTATCGTGCCCGGGGCAGCGTTCTTCGGGTTTTCCTGTTCCAACTCGTTCTTTCTGTCGATCGCTACAGTTGCCCTGCAGGTTATCGGCGGAAGGGCCGCGGGCTGGATTTCCTCGCGGCCCTTCTTCAAACATCGTAGTTGAGCGAAGGTTCCAAGGAATCTGGCAGTTAGCCGGGCAGCAATGCTGTCCAGTTTGGCGGCAGCCCAGGAGCAGACAGTCCTCGGATAGGTTGGCTCCGACAAAGCGTGCTGATTGCCGTGCCCTGACGGTGGGTTGGAGAAAAGCAGTCCGCGATGACGAAATTGTTGCGCCGTAATTACATTCGCAAACCCCAGTTCGGAAAAAGTTTCATAAATCGCATTACGGTCCGCTCGTGTTCGTGCGTCTCCCTGGATATGCGTTCCCGGTCTGTGCTCATAACGTCGCATAAGGTCTCAATGGGAACGCCGAAGCATAGGAAGGCCAAATCGCGTCACACGCTGACCCGTTTGGATTTAGTGGTCTCCGGTTTGATCCACTCATGAGCGGCAATCCAACTGGCCGCTGCGATTGCTCGATCCACATGAGGTGAGCCAGCCGGAGCGGTTGTGCGCTCGAGTGCGATCGGCAGCGGAAGGCGATTTGGCTGTCGCCGAACTTGTTCGACGCCCCCTTTAGCCCAACAGGCGGCGATGTGAGCTCGTGTGTGGGTAGACTGCCAGCGCGATAGTCGTTATCGGCAGGACATGTTGCGACGCTGAAGAGGTCGCTGAAAAAATACAACGGACACCGAAGGCTTCTCAACGTGAAAAAAATCCAACGCAGCTTTGCCGTCGAATACAAATCTGGTCGGCGGAAACTCAACTCCAAACCAAACTCGATCTGGGGAGACAGGGATCTCAAGTCCGTTGCGCACGATCTGCAGGAGGGGGCAATGCCATTGCCGCCGGGAGCTTCACCGATTAGCGGCAGCGAGATGTCTTTCGCCGGAGAAGAACAGGCCGCTGCGGCGTTGACACTGTCGCATCAGCAGGAGACAAATGCATCGGCTTTACAGGAGACCGCAATGGCCGACGAAAACGATACGATGACGAATGCTGACACGCCGGCCGCAACGGCGCCCGATCTACCCAAGAAGCAGCGCAAACCTCGCGCTAAGAAGGCGGCGCCTGAGACGGCCTCAGTCACTGTTTCGGCGGAACCGCCAGCGGCTTCGAGCGCCGCAGCTGGAAAGCAGAAGAGAGGACGTAAGGCAAAGTCTGACGAAGGCTCGGCGATTGCCAAGCGTGTGCCTGTCAAACGAGCTCCGAGGGCTGTGCAGACAGCGACTACACCGACTGTGGCGGCCGTTGATGAGTTCGCGGATCTTCTGCAGCTGGAAGAGGAGAACCAACGATTGCGCAAGCTGCTGGCCGAGAAGCTCCGTGCTGAAAATGCCGATCTGCGCAAGCGGCTCAATCTCGGTTGATCGGCAGCATTGGGCCAAGCGCTGATGCTTCTCGAGATGATCATTGTGGCGGCGGTTATCCTGCCGCCAACGCTTTTGTCCGCAGCTCGCATGCGGGCGGGATTTGAGGTCGAATAAAATGGCGTCTCCATGGAAACTTCTTGCTCGGCTGGTGTCACCGCGACGGTCGACGAAAAGCCGGTCCCTCACGGTCAATCGGATGCGGTGTCAGCGGCCAAGGATCATTCCGACGAAACGGCAGGCGGTGATGATGGCACGGCAGATATCGAGGGCGCCAAGCCCGTCGAGGCGGCTGATCCCGCCTTATCCGATGGCGCCGGTACAGCCGCACGCGACGCATCAAAACCCTCGCAGACTGGCGAAGGTACAGCGCGAAAGCGCAGCAGACGGGGCCAGATCCCACATCTTGATCGACCCGTTAACTTGACGGTGCCCCCTGGCGCAATCCGTGGCGAAGAAGGGCGACGAGCGCCTGCGCCCGCGGGTCGATCCGCCGGCGCCGACGGCGAATGCCGAAAAGTTCTCCGGGCAGGACCTAATCCCTGGGTGCCAATTGGCGGCTGATCGCCATAGATCGCTGCCATCGAAGCGCGTGGGCGCAGGGGATCGGGCGCGATAGAACATTGGGACGGCAATCGTTTCCTCGTGAGGGCAACGGCCGGCGCGAGGCAAAGCCGGGATCAAAGCCGTCACGGGCCTATTCCTGACTGGAAACGAACAAACGCCGGTGTGGTCGCGGGCTATCCGTCCGCGACCAAATTGCCCTTCGTGACCGGGTCAACGGCGCGGTGTGATCAGCGTTAACGCGGGCTCGTTCCGGCCACCGAGATTTCGGCCAAACGGGTTGAGCGCGACAAGGATCGCCATGGCGATCACCAGCAGCGATACGCCGGCGAGCAGAGAAGAGACACGCATTCTCCCTGTCCTTGTTCTCTCTCATCGACGGGCCACGAGAGAGGTTCTTTGAGAGCCAGTGCCCACTATTCAATGAGTGAGGATTCTTGCCTCTTCGGCCGCCGCAAGGAACTCGGAGCGTGCCTGCTCGGCACCGACCCGGCCAGCGATTGCCCCGCGGCAAGCGCTGCGGGCGCTGATGAAATGCGCGCCGCGCCTGTCAGGCCAAAGATCGGTCAGGCAGATCATCGCATCGAACGGTCCCGTGATGGTCCGATACCCCCAAACGCCGAAACCCACTTCGATTGGACTGCTCCATTTGTCGGTCATGATGTTTCCTCCTCGGAAGGATCGCTCTTGATGGCGACCGCTCTTCCGACCGTTGAGTAAAGAACCGAATCTGCGCAAATTCAATCGCTTTCATGCACTGTGCGGTTGCGTACGATGGAACGCAGTGCCCGATCCGGCGACCGCAATGGGGAGCCGCCTTGCTGCTATCTATCGCCGCCATTAGAGCGCATAATGCCAGCAAGGCATTCTGCGAGCCCAAAGGCTCGGGCCGGACCTGGGACGTTCGTCCTCCCTCTCGGTTCCCCCAGATTGCTCCCCAGCCTGAAATGTCAAAAGCGTACAGAGCCGATGACCGATCTTGGCGAGACCGACGCTCTCGTCGCATAAACTGTCTGTCGCCCGTTGAGGTGACGGTTCACGGAGAGCGGGCGTCGTCCCCATCGCAGATCGCATGGCAGAATTCGATCAATCGACCGTCGGAAACCGGCTGCTCAAGGCCCTTCCGGAGCAGACCTTCGCCGCTTTGCGTCCGCACCTGACCGCGCTCGACCTGCCGCTCAGATATGTGCTGACCGAAGCCAATGAGCCGAATGAATTCGTCTATTTCATCGAGAGCGGGCTTGGCTCGGTGGTTGCCACCAGCTCGGACGACGAAAGGATCGAGGTTGGGCATGTCGGCTGGGAAGGTCTGGGCGGATATCACGTCGTTCTGATGACTGACCGAACACCGAACCGGACCTTCATGCAGACGCCGGGCACTGGCCTGTCCGTGCCAGTTGCCGCATTCCTCGATATTCTCGACGGCCACAAGGCGGCGCGGGACCTCTTCCTGCGTTATGTTCACTCCTGCGAAGTGCAGCTTGCCCATTCGGCTCTTGCCAATGGCCGCTACAGCATGCAGGAGCGGCTGGCCCGCTGGCTGTTGATGTGCCACGACCGTCTCGGCGGCGACCACCTTCTGCTGACACATGAATTCCTGGCGCTGATGCTCGGTGTCCGTCGTTCCGGTGTGACCAACGAACTCCACATCCTCGAAGGCCTCCATGCGATCAAGGCGACGCGCGGCAACATCCAGGTGATCGACAGGGAGCGGTTGGAGGAAGTGGCGGGCGGTTGCTACGGCCTGCCTGAACGCGAATACGAGCGCCTCATTGGCCTGCCAATCGCTGTGGAGAGAAAGCGAGCAAGCTAGGCTTTCGGGTTGATCGCATCGGTAAAGGGCAGAATGAACAAGACTTCGCCCGCATCGTTGCTGATTTCGACGCTACGGCCGGAGATGTCGTCGCCCTCAAGGATCGCCGCGCTCATCAGGCTTCTGGCGTCCAACAGGGCTTCTGCCCTCGCCTCCTCGAGGGAAAGAAGCTCGGTGCCCTCCTCGTCTTCTATGATGGTCGACCCTGCACGGACGTTGAAATAGAACCTGGGCATCAGGCCTCTCTTGCCATAGCAAAATCCAGTTATGCTTCAGATCGCCCCGGAAGAGGCGTGAGCCGACCCAGGCTAGAGGTTGGAGCGCCGCATGTCTGCGTTCAATAGCCATCTGACTTGCTCCAAGGTTCTGCGACTTCGCGCAAAACTTTAGTGATCGAGCACGTCGCCTGCAAGGCGCCGCGCTACCATCCCGATAAAATCGAATTCCTCCAAGGCATAATGCTGGTCGCTTCCGACGATCGCAATGGTGAGGAACTCGCGCGTTGAACCGAAGATCGATGAAACGCGCACGATCTGAAGTTCACGCTCGGCGTCAGTTCCAATCCTTCGCCTTGCCCAATAAAATTGCTCGGCCACGAGGTCACTTAGGGTAATCATGTCAGCGGACCATTGCAGCGCGCGCCGGGATTTCCGTCGCGTTCATGGGCGAAGTTTCGCTGTCTGGCCAAGTCCGCCGCGGCTTGCCCAGGCGATAGCCGTCCCACCTGTGGTCACCGCAAAACCACTGGGTCTGGCCCATGTCTACGTCGTAGCCGAATCCGCCCCAGTTCGTACAGTCCGGGTGTTCACAGAGGTGGGCGTACGCAGAGTGCTCGTCCGCAGCTTGGCTATTCTGGGTGGTATCGTCAGCCATCGATATGTCCGTCCTTCGCCTGAAATCGCTCTTCCTCCAAAGAAAAAGCCGGGGCCCCTGCAATGGAATCGCCCGCCGCAAGGGTAGGGTTGTGTGGTTAACCGCCCGTTTAGAAGTGTCTTAGACGCGTTGGTCGAGAAGCTGGGGCGAAGAGGGGTCGCAAGAGATCCTCCATCGGATCATCGACGAACTCTCCCGCGCAGGCAAAGGCCTATGCTTTCATCGGAACCCGATCACGACTTCGTAGTTCGTACCTCAAGCAGACGGGAGTTCAGGCCGACGGAGCGCTTGTTTCTATTCTCCTAGGAGCTACCCGCAGCAGAAGAAGAAGTGGAGAATTAGAATGAGCGATTCTAACACGACGACCAACCACAACGAAATTCGCAAGTGGGTGGAGGCCCGAAATGGGAGTCCAGCCGTCATCCGCACGCGGGGCGAAGGCGGTTTGCTCCGGATCGATTTCGGCGAAAAGGAAGAAGAGTTTGACGAGATAGATTGGGACGCGTTCTTCCGGATTTTCGACGAAAACAACCTGGCCTTTCTTTATCAAGATGAAACAAAGGACGGCAAGACAAGCCGCTTCAACAAGTTCATCGAGCGGGGACGGTGATCGATGAACTCGATTGATTAGACCCTACTTCAGTCTGCGCCGATCGAGCAGGATTCGCATCTCGCCAAATCGCCTCTTGCGATCGGCATCGCTGTCGCCAGTATAGCAGGTGGTAAAGGCGCAAAAGCGCGTCAGATTGAAGGGCGGCTCCGTCGACTGGAAGCGTGGAACATGCAGCCCGCCCAGAGATTTACTGTGATGTGTAGTCTTCTGAGGAGAGGCACAATGAAACTCGTTCCCATAGCCGCCAGCGTTGCGGCAATTCTTTCGTGCATCATGTTTTCAAGCCTGTCTGCCAACGCCCAGGGACTCGATATCGAAATAGGAAAACATGGCATTCGCCCGGTGATTAGGGACGACGAGCCTCGCGATGGCTGCGCACCGGGAGAGGCGATCGCGGCCGCTCGAGAGCAGGGATTTCATCATCCAAGGATCGTCAGGGCTACTGAGCGTCGGATCGTCGTTGAAGGAATGACCGATAGCGGGCTCGACCGTATCAGTTTTGCAAATGTTCCAGGTTGCCCCGAACGCTAAAACATCTAAGCGCGTGCCCCGCCATCGGGGTACGCTCGCCTTGCCCAGCAAGACGCAAGGCGGCGCGCGCAGCCTTCAATGGCAAACCAAGCACGACAATACTTTCGATGACATGACAGCTCGTTTGGCGTGACGTCGGAACCAACTGTCGATAGCCGTATTGACTCTCCGTTACGACGAACGCTGGGAGGAGGCCTATGTCCCCTATTTCAGATAAAAAATGGTCCCGATGCGTCTACGTGATGTGTGTGGCCGGCTCGACGCCTACCTGATCGTCTGCTCGACAAAGAAGGCAGAGAATATTCTGACCTACAAGTGGACGGTTGAGAATGGTGCTGAACGGCGGCAGGCGCTGGAGGTCTGCGCTGAAGTGATGAACGGCAATCTTCCTCCGGACGAGGCACGGCATGCCTTTATCCTCGCGACAAAAGAGGCCGGCCTCGTCGCGGCCGATACGCCAAGGCAATTTGCCTTCGCAATGCCAACGGGTACCGAGACGGCCGGGACAAGCCACTACGCCAAGCCGGGGCGGTAAGCCAAGCAGCATGGAAACCGGGAGCCTACGCCTGGCGCCCAGCGCTCGGGGTGCGGCTGTTAAAACCCTGACTGTTGAACTAATGGTCAAATCGCGCAGAGGTTCCCAGCCGCGAAAGCGGAATGTCGTCGCCGACGAGTTCAATTTCGAGGGCCTTCAGCAGGCGCTCGGGAGTATTGTTGCCGTCATTATAGAGGGTGATTGCCAGCGATACTAAATAATCGTCCGGGTCGTCTCGCGTCCGAATGCACCATTCGGTCAAGGCATCGAGGACAACCACTGGATCTGCATGGAAAAAAGCTCCAGAAAGGCCATTCATCGCAGCCCCCACTCAGCGAGCGGATGATACGCTCCACTAGCGCTCGCAATCGGATTTTAAACCTTGGGAAATTCGATTCAACCGTATGTCCGATTCCGCACAATTGCGATCATTCAAACCCACCTCAGCGGGGCGGCGGCCAGGTGAAACCGCGAGGAAGGGCGCGGACGTCCTTGATTCCAGCCAATTGCGCAATTCCGTGATGTAGCGGCCGTTGGGCGTCTCCAGAAATGGCTTCTCCCTTCCTCAAGCGGCGCTCTCCGGCGTCGGTGGAACTTTCCTGAGCCGGAAGAAGTATCGCGGTTCGTCGCATCGACGACCATCATACCGGCGACTTCGTGATCGTCCACTCTCCGGAAGAAGTCGGCGATGGGCTGCTTGTCGTAGACCATCGCGGTGGTCTCTGCGCCGTCTATCCTACGAAGGGTCAGCATCGCCGTCGTGTCGCGGGCGCGGAAGACCTCCTGGAGATGCGAGAATAGGTTCCGAGCCACGAAAGTTTTTGCAAATGGAGCGAGCCGGATCGCCAGCTCGATCGGGAAGAAGGATGGCTCGAGTGGAACGACACGACCGGGCCTACACTGGAACAACAAGGCATCGGCCTTCAGATCAGGCTGGAAACGCTTGCCGAACCAGCCGAGGTTTTCCATCACTCCGTCGAGAGGGTGTCCCGACGGAATGCCTGTTCCGCGCCACAGGCCGACCATCTCCTCAGGCAGGACAGGCTTCATCGATGCGAACCACGCAATACGTTCTTCCTGCCGCCCGTCCTTCATTTCGCCTCTTGCCTTCGGAAAGTCTCCTGCGTCCCTTCCTCGGGCAGCCCGCGTCCGCAGTCGGCCCAGTCGAGACGGCTTTCGACGCCATAATGTTCTGCGGGACGAATGCGTTCCGGATGATCGAGAGAACCCGCCGTGACACGAATGAGATCATCGCCGTCGTATTGGAGATAAAGAGGCGTCCCGCAGTTCGGACAGAAGCCGCGCTTGGCGATCGGCGACGACCTGTAGGAGGAGGGCGGCACGCTTGTCCAACGAAGGTCTTCGAGATTCGCCTGAACAAGAACTGCGAACGGTCCGCCGGTCGCCCTCTTGCACATGTCGCAATGGCAGTATCCCGAGTGAGGTGGATCGCCCTCGAACTCATAGCGGCACCGCCCGCACAGACAGCCTCCAGTCCAACGCGAAGCCATGGCCAACTCCTAGCGCGTCGCGCCGTAGACGAAGGCAAGCGCGGCGACGATGGCAACCGCTGCGATGGGCCGCTCGCGAACCTTGCCTTCGACATCATGCACGAAGTTTCGCACTTCGGACCCGGCGAACGACGTCGCACTGGGTGCGACTTCAGAGGCCGTCTCGGCGATGCGGTCCGCATCCCTTCGAAGTGCACGCAGTCCCTCCTGTGGGGCAGTGACGCCATGCTGGGACCGCCGACCTTCTCCGGTCGACTTGAGCGCCTCCTCGACGAGCGGAAAGTCTTCATTCGTTGCCGGCCGCTTCCGCAGGCGGTCGGCTTCGTCGGCGTCGGTTCTACCAGCCGGGATGGCGGTGATGGTGGCGGAGACAGGATCCGACGCGGGGAAGCTGTCTTCAAGTCCGGTGTCGAGGTCACCTTTCGAAGCACGTTTTCGCTGCTCGGCCTGCTCGATCTCCATCGACCGTACTGCTGGGGATTCCTTGGGGTCTGGCATGACATCCTCCTGTGTGGGTGAGAAAGACCAACGAGCCTCCAAAGTTCCATGCACCCGGAAGTCGACGCTAAACGAGCATCTCCTGCTGCAAACTTTTTCGTTGGTTCCACGTTGTACCCGCAACAATCGAAGGGAGAGCCCAATGTCATCCGAAGCCACCATCGCGAAACAGCGAGAAATCCAGGATCAGGTCGAGAAGGCGGACAAGAAGGAAAAGCCGAAGCCTTCCCGAGCGATGCAGGCGGGTGCCCGCCGCTATCCAGAGCCGCCCTTTCCGAAGGTGCATCAGGACAAGCCCGGCTCGGAGGCCGATCTTCCTGTCGAGCCGATGTACGACGCGCCGTTCTACAAAGGATCCGAGAAGCTCAAGGACAAGGTCGCGCTGATCACCGGCGGCGACTCCGGCATCGGGCGTTCGGTCGCCATCCTGTTCGCACGTGAAGGGGCCGACGTCGCCATCGTCCATCTCGACGAAAACGAAGACGCCGAGGCAACAAAAGGCTGCAGTGGAGAAGGAAGGGCGTCAGTGCATGGTCATTCGTGGCGATGTAAAGGACGCCAAGTTCTGCCGGACGGCCGTTGAGAAGACGGTGAAGCAGTTCTCCCGCCTTGACGTCCTGGTAAACAACGCCGCCTTCCAGGTCCACACGGCCGATATCGAAGACCTGACGGACGAGCATTTCGATGAGACGCTGAAGACGAACCTCTACGGCTATTTCCATATGGCGAAGGCCGCGATCCCGCATCTGAAGAATGGCTCGGCGATCGTCAACACGGGATCCGTTACGGGTCTTGAGGGATCGAAGGAACTACTCGACTATTCGATGACCAAGGGCGGCATCCATGCATTCACGAAGGCGCTATCCAGCCAACTGGTCCCCAAGGGCATTCGCGTAAACGCCGTCGCGCCAGGCCCGGTCTGGACGCCGCTCAACCCATCTGACAAGCAGGCGGACGACATCGAGAAGTTCGGCGGCCAGACGCCGATGAAGCGCGCAGCGCAGCCCGAAGAGATCGCGCCCGCGTACGTCTTTTTGGCGTCGCCGCAGATGTCCAGCTACATCACCGGCGAAGTTCTGCCGATCGTCGGCGGCTACTGAAGAGTTCGACAAGTTCGATGAATGGAGAACGACGATAGGAACCATCACACCGAAGGACGGAACTCCCGGCACCACGGACCAGACGCCGCGCTGGGAGGGGCCTCAAAAATACACGCCTCCGGGCTACATGCCTGCAAAAGACAATCCTGACACCGCGCGCGACGCTAACGGAGAAAGCGGGCGTGAGGTAGTAGGGCTTGTCGAAGTAGACGTCGTCGACGTCGGAGCACGGAGGTGATTTCATCGGGATCGATCATGACGTACTGACCGTTCTCGATTTCGAAGCCCTTGGCCTGCGCTTCGCAGATCGTCGGTCTCGCTATCGACAAAAACACGGTTCACCCGGTTGCCGGTCGCCTTGTTGATGGTGTTGAAGGCGATGCGTTCGGTGGTCGATGCCGCCGTACGGAGCGCAACGCCGAATGAAACCTCTGCGACTTTTAGGAAACCTTTCCACTGTGCCCGCTGCGCTGCCATGTCCATCCCTGCGACTCGCAACCCAAAGGGACTGAACGGCGGCTCAAGTGACTCGTTCCGATTCAAAATCGAATCTAATGTCAATAGGTTAGCGACGTTATCAACCGAATGATTTCGGACAATCGAGACTGGGGAGGAACATGTCTGGGCTAGTTGGCGGCGCGCCACGCTGGAAGAACTCGTTCACCATCTCGGCTCAGCGAAACCGACAACGGTTCGGCTCACAATTAAATCGTTGGAACAAAGAGGCTTTTTCGCTGTTTCCTCGCCACCAACAGGAGGAACACCCATGAGAAAACTTGCAATCCTTTCTCTTGCCCTCGCCGTGACCGCATCGGTCGCCTTTGCGCAGAGCCAGACCCCTACGACATCGCAAACCACCCCCGCCGTTAAGACCGAGCAGAACCCCGGCGCCCCGGTCGCAGGCAAGAACTCCTTCACCGAAGCGCAGGCGAAGTCGCGCATCGAGGAAGCAGGGTTCAAGGACGTCACGGGATTGAAGCTCGACGATCAGGGCGTCTGGCGCGCCACCGCTTCCAAGGATGGCAAGCAGGCGGGCGTCTCCCTGGACTTCCAGGGCAACGTGACGATGGCCAAGTAAAACGACAACGACGAGGAGAGACTTCCATGAGAACGATCATTGGACTCTATGACAATTACGACGACGCCCGCGCTGCCGTTGAGGCCCTCGAAGATGCCGGCGTTTCCTCCGACGACATCAGCATCGTCACCAACAAGGCGAACGGCCCTGACGTCGAAGGTCAGGGCAGTCATGCCGCTGATGGCGCTGGCGCCGGTGCCGGTATCGGCGCCCTCGCGGGCGGCGCAGGCGGCCTTCTGACTGGCCTTGGCCTGCTGGCCATTCCGGGCGTTGGCCCGGTGGTGGCGGCAGGATGGCTTGCCGCGACCGCCGCCGGTGCGGTTGCAGGTGCGGTGGCGGGCGGCGCGGTTGGCGGCATCGTCGGCGCGATGGTAAGAGCAGGCGTGCCTGGGGACGAGGCGAATTTCTATGCCGAAAGCATCCGTCGAGGCGGCTCCGTCGTCGCCGCGAAGGTCGATGAAGGGAAAGTCGCGCAGGCGCAGGCGATCCTGGACAGCACGCGTCCGGTAGATGTAGCAGCCCGTCGCGCGAGCTACATCGAAGAGGGCTGGACCCGGTTCGATGAAGCGGCCGCCCCCTATACGCCGGAGCAAATGGCTGCCGAGCGTGAGCGATATCGAACAAACCGTCTTTAAGACACCTGGGAGCGGCCGGCTTCTTGTCGGCTGCTCCACGCCTTCTGCGCTTAACGGTCACAGCAGGTTAAGGATGTTTAAGCCGCCGCCGCAGTTTGGAGCTCATCATACTCGATAGAAGCTTGATCCCAGTGTTCGCCATCATAACCGTCAGAGCGGCCGGCCTCTTCCCATAGCGCATGGGCCTGAGGAGCGACCCATTCGTCCCGGACTTCCACCGGGGACCCTTTTCCAACTCACGATTTCCCGGTGCTCGTCACCACCCCCGGCACATCGCCTCTTAACAGCGGCCGCAGTTTGTAGTGAAGGACGTATCCGCTTGCAGGAATAAGGCGCCCGCTGGAGAACTAGGTTGCCGTAGTGAAATTCGCAAGTCGCACCGGCTGACGCAGGAGCATTGCGGCCATCACCGGCAACACTGAGTGACTGGTCCTCAAAATCGAGACCGGTACGCTCGAGCGGATCGCCCATTTGTTCGGCTTCACGCTCGGGTTCATGCCGAAATTGAGCCAACTCATGTCGACTTATGACTTTAGATCTCTATCTCGCCGGGGATTGATGCAGAAGGAGGACAGGCATGTATATCGACGGGGGGTGTCAGTGCGGGCAAGTGAGGTATGAGGCGGACGTTGACCCTCGCGAAATTACGATCTGCCACTGCACGGACTGTCAAAGACTAACGGGCACCGCCTATCGCGTGACGGTCAGCGCGCTTCGGCAGAAGTTCCGCATCACCTGCGGCGACCCGAAGGAGTATATAAAAATCGCTGACAACGGTCGTCGACGAATGCAGTACTTCTGCTCAAACTGCGGGTCGCCAATCTACACGACAGGCGAGCTGCAGGACGCTGATCAGGTCGGCATCCGGCTCGGTACCATAAACCAGCGGCAAGATCTCAAGCCATGGGCGCAGTTCTGGTGTTCTTCGGAACTGCCATGGGCTCAGGATCTTCGAGCGTTGCCGCGACACGACGACTGAAAGGCGCGGTTGGTCGAAATCCGTCTATCTCACCCACGACGCCGCCGGCATCTTCAACGAGCAAGTCATATTTGCCCCGTTCCACAGGGGCAGCGGCCGAATCTGCTACAGTGCAACCTTCGGCAACCTTATGGTTCTCCTGAAAGTTGATGCACAAACTGCCACTGACCAACGCGACCAAAAATTAGGTCGCCGGGGGCTCGATCGCTTTCCCGAGGCGGTCCAGCTCGAGCGAATAGCAGAACAGTCCAAACAGTATGATGACGATCGAAACCGCCCTGATAAGCGCCTCGCCGAACGGAGGCAGCGCTCCCAGTTCAGGCAAATGTCTGAAGAATATGGCCGAGAAGAATGCGCCCCCGAACACGAAGCTGAGGCGAGCTGCGAAGAATACCAGATGAGCAATGAACGTGTTGTGGCATGGTGGTTGGACGGTCACCCATCGAACCCTCGCCCAATAGCATGTTTGAAGTAGGAGCGTGCCTGCGAACGCGCCAAGCTGCCTGGACGGGCGGATGTCCTGCTGCTCGCCGAAGTGTGTGATCACCGAATAGAAGATCGGGAACACGATCCACAACAGGAAGCCAACTGCCAGCGTTTGAATTGCCAGAAGTATGAAATAGGTGATCCTTTCCCGCGCCTTCGACTGCATCTTCAACCGGACTGCCTCCCATGCCCGTCAAGTCCACGAGCGATATCACCATGCGTCCTTATAGCGCCCACGACACGAGGTCAGCGCCGGCAATCAAGCCTCCTTCTGCGCCGCCGCCTTGTCAGGCCACCTTCTGACTATTGCGGCCATAGTCGCCTGATGATCGGCTACCGAAACCTGAGACCTTCTTCCTCGGCATCAGTTAATGATTGCCATCCTCGAGCTAGAGGATTTGGATGTTCTTGGAATACATGTGGCAATATGCCTCGTCTTTGGTTCCCCTCGTAAGTTCTTCCTGCGGGATCACGATTGCTATGAAGCGTCTAGCGGGCACAGTTACGCGCAGCAGTCCCCGCTTTACAGTTTGCTGCCTTCGAGGGCTGTGCTTCTGATCCGGTGAGATCATTCACGTCGCTGGCATAGTTGTCGCGGTCGCGCTTCAGGCGTTTCGGCGCGCCGCCAGCGCAAGCGCCGTCGCCATCGATACGCGCGCATGCCATCGCCGACCCGGAGGTACATGGGGCCCTCCGAGTGAGGAGCAAGCCGAAGTGGATGATTTTTTGCATGAGAGACCCTCCCTGCGAGTTTCTCCGACAACCTTCTTCGTACCCGCTGGGTTCCGTTCTGAAAACACTTGATCTGTGGCATTCCCAAAATAGAACGCAATTTTGATGAATGGTCTCGATCCGGCGCATTCGACCACTCGACGTCGCCGACAAGTTCACGCGCATAGCGATCGGTAAGCAGCTTGTTCGGATTGAAGCGATGACCGTGTTCCAGATCTTACGGTCCATGGACACGATAGCCGTAAAGGGCCCCGCGCTTCATACCGGGAATGTAGCCATGCCAGATCTCATTGGTATAATCCGGCAAGGGGATCCGCTCGATCTCCCGGTTTCCGTTCTCGTCGAAGAGGCAGAGCTCTACTTTTTCGGCATAGGCGCTGAACAGTGCGAAATTGACGCCGTCGCCATCGTAATTTGCCTCCAGACGCGAGAATTCGCCCGGTTCTATTACCTGCCGCCCGACTTTTTCCGTCATCGGCGTCCTCCTTGCTGCTGCGCGAAACCCGGTATGATCGGATTTGTTCCGATAACAGCCAGCCTCGAGCCGGCCGCAGTGTCGTTGCTCAGGAAACCGAAACGACAACGGAGAGCGGATAATCTGTGAGGATCGACGAGGCTGCGATATCGCCGGCATCGACGAATTTTCCTGTCAGCAGATCCCGTGTCGGTCCGCCAAGCCGTGGCGGGATCAATACCGCCGTGTCCTGCCAGAAATCGGCCCCTCCTTTGTCCATGCCGGAGGCGGCATAGTCGCCCAGCAGGCGGGGGGCGATCGTTATCGCCGTCTGATCTCCATAACGGCGCGCAAATGCGACAAGATTGTCCTGCCGTCGACCGATGACATCGAGTGGTTGGTAAAGCCCCTCAAGAAACAGCTGCGGTCGCTCGTTGCGATACCGCAATACGGTTCTTATGATGTGGCGTTTCCGCGATGCCGCCTGCCGGGCGTTGGAAGAGGTGTCGCCCGTGCCGGGTTCGCCAAGGGATGAATAATCAACGATCCTGCGGTTATCCGGGTCAACCAGACTGAAATCCAGACCTTCGCATCCCTGATAAATATCAGGAATGCCGGGTGCGGTAAGTTTGATCAGGGTTTGAGACAGGCTGTTCAAATAGCCCAGCTCGGCAAAGAGGCGCATGGTCTTGTCGAAGTCCGTTACGAAGCCATGATTGTCGGGAGAAACCAGCGCTGCGGCATACCCCAGCACGGCTTCTTCGTAATTGGTGTTTCGCGCCACCCAGTCGGTCCGCAGCTTCGCCTCCCTTATGGCCTTTTCGACGTAGGCGACGAAACGGGTCTGCAGCTCCTCGGTTCGACTGTGTTCGAGATCGTCGGGCCAGATTCCCGCCAGGGCTTGGTAGAGCATCCATTCGACATTGGGTTCCGGCGCCAGCCCATCCGAAAGGTTGCGGCGAAAAGCCATGTTCAATTCGCGCCACCGTCCGATGCCTTCAATCCAGACGTCGGGGCACTCGGAGACAGCGTAAAGGCGGCCGCGCGCATCTTCGCCGCGCTTCGTGTCGTGCGTCGATGTGGCCGAAAGCCCATATCGTTGAAGCCGCGTGCGATCTACCATCATCCGATGAAACATCGGGACGCCACCAGGCGTTTGGCTCGGGTCGCCGCCGACTTCATTGGCAGCAATGAGACGATTGTACCGATAAAACAGCGTATCCTCCACGGCTTTTGCCATGATTGGGCCGCTAAGTTGCTGAAATCTTGTCCGGAATTCGAAGGCATCTGCGCCGCCGATTTCGCCTCTCAGTATCCGTAGGATCATCCCCAGCGCAGGAATGGGCTGCAAACTCGGCTGAATTTGTGCGCTCGCGCCGGCAAGGATCTCTTCATCCCGGGCCTCCAGTGGCCTCCGGCAGCCGTAAATGCGGTAAACTGGAAAAGCGATCAGCAATTCCTCGAGCGCAGACGAGATATCGTCGAGACCAAGTTCAGGGCAAATCGCCAGGGCAAGTTGGATAAGCCGTCTGATCTCGCCGGCAAAACTGCGGCGGATTATCAGCAGCTTCGCTTCGCGCAAACTTGCATGAAAATCAGCCTGTTTACCGCCTGCGGCCACGTATGCCATGTCGATTTTGCGCAAGCCGTCGCCGGCAATGAAAAGATGCGCCATCGCCGAGATGAATTCGTAGCCGGTCGTTCCAGAGACAGGCCAGTCGGACGGCAAGGTTTCGTTGCTGCCAAGGATCTTCTCGACCACGATGAAAGTTTCCGCGCCGACGGCTTGACGCAGGCGCGTGAGATAGGCTTTTGGATCGGCCAATCCGTCAATATGGTCGATGCGAAGACCCTGCACCTTACCGGATCGAACCAGTTCAATGGTCAACCGGTGGACATCGTCGAAAACCTGGGGATCTTCAACCCGGATGCCAGCGAGCCCGCCGACATCGAAAAAGCGCCGGTAGTTGAGGTGAACGGTCGCGTCTTGCCAGTAGAGCAGCCGCCAGTGCTGCTCGGCAAGCAACTGCTTCATCCCAGTCGTATTCTGTGAAAAAGCTCTCAGCTTTTCGTCGTCTCCGTCCGTCTGCGCCAGTATGTGGCGGCTGCTGGCATCGCTCAGCGGGTAGTGCTTGTCGAAATAGGCAAGCATCACCAGATGTTCAGTTTGGTCGTAAGCAAGCTGCAGTTCCCGGGCCGCCAAAACTTCATCGAGCGGCTTGCCGAGCTGCGGCAAGGTCAGCTTCTCGTTCCAATCGATGTCGAAATGGCGAGCGTGGGGACTATGCCTCCCCCGTCGCAAAACATCACGCCACCACGCATTTTCAAACGACGCCGCCATATGGTTTGGAACAATATCGATGATGAGGCCGAGGCCGGCCCGCCGCAAGGCGACGACGAGACGCTCGAAGCCTTCCCGCCCGCCTATCGCCGGATCGATCTCATTCGCGTCGATGACGTCGTAACCATGTGCCGAGCCCCTGGCGGCGGTGAAAATCGGTGATGCATAAAGATGGCTGATGCCTAGGTCTTTGAGATGAGGGATAAGCCCGATCGCCTTATCGAAGGTAATGCTGCTGCGAAACTGCAGGCGGTAGGTGGACGTGGGAACGCTCATCGTGGCCTCTTTTTCCATTCGGCTACCTAACGATGCGGAGTCACATCTGTTCCAATCCGCAGGAACAGCAATGCAACAGCCGCGTTGGGGAGCGGCAATCGTTGGAACAGGTCTGAGCGGGAGGTTCGAAAATGCAGCTGAGCAACATCGCACATGGTCCGGAAATCAGGGACGAAGCGGTCACATTTCGCCTCTGGGCACCGCTCCATCAGCGCGTGACCCTAAAAATCGAAAAGCGCGGACAATGGCAGATGGAGCCATTGGCGGATGAATGGCATCGTGTTGAGGTACCGGGTGCTCGTCCGGGTGATCTTTATAGGTTCGTTCTGCCAGATGGCCTTGAAGTGCCGGACCCGGCATCGCGCTTCCAACCGCATGACGTTCATGGGCCCAGTGAGATCATCGATCCGACCTTCGCATGGCGTGCCGACCCCTGGAACGGCCGCGCCTGGGAGGAAATGGTAATATATGAAACGCATCTCGGAGCCTTTACCGAGGCCGGCACCTTCCTGGGAGCGATCGAAAAGCTGGAGCATCTGCGGCGCCTCGGCATCACCGCGATCCAGCTCATGCCGCTTTCCGATTTTCCCGGACGATACGGCTGGGGCTATGACGGTGTTCTGCCATATGCGCCAGATAGCAGCTACGGTCGGCCCGAGGATTTGCGGGCACTCGTAGACGCGGCGCACGGATGCGGAATCTGCGTGTTTCTCGATGTGGTCTATAATCACTTTGGGCCAGACGGGAACTATCTGCCGCATTATGCGCCGATCTTCAGTGACACACAAGACGCCGTGGGGCCGCGGTCTCAACTTCGACGGCGCCGGCAGTCGTTTCGTCCGGGACTTCGTCATCGAGAATGCACACTATTGGATAAGGGAGTTTCGGATGGATGGCCTGCGGCTTGATGCGGTTCATGCCATCAAGGATAACGGCCATCCGCATATATTGTGCGAACTCGCCGAGCGCGTGCGGGAGGCGGTTCCCGAACGGCCTATCCATCTGATCGTCGAGAATGAAGACAATAATGCCGATCTTCTGGTCCGCGACGCGCAGGGAAGAGCGCGGCAATTCACGGCGCAGTGGAACGACGATATCCATCATGTCCTGTATATTGCCGCGACGGGCGAGACATTCGGCTACTATCGGGATTATGCCGGCGATAGCGCAAAGATTGGTCGCGCCTTGGCGGAAGGATTTGTATTCCAGGGCGAGCACATGCCCTATCGGGGGAAAACGAGGGGAAGGCCCAGCACCGGCTTGCCGCCCACCGCGTTCGTTTCGTTCATCCAGAACCACGATCAGATCGGCAACCGGGCAATGGGCGATCGGATGAACGCGTCTCATCCGATCGAAGCCATAAAGGCAATTGCGGCCGTCTATCTGTTGGCACCGCAAATTCCAATGCTGTTCATGGGCGAGGAATGGGGATCGTCCGATCCCTTTCCATTCTTCTGCGATCTTGATGATGAGTTGAACGAAAGGATAAGAGCGGGAAGGAAAGAAGAACTATCGCGGCTGCCCGGCTTCGATGTGGACGACGCGCTCGATCCGACCTGCGAAAGCACCTTCCGTCAGGCAAAGTTGCAATGGAGTGGAGCAATCCATAACGAGCCGTTCCTCGAATATTATCGACTGCTGCTGTCGCTGAGGAGAAAATGGATCGTGCCATGTCTCGCGGATGCACAGGGCCATTCAGCTAAGTACGATAATGACGGAGGGCCGGTTTGCGTAACGTGGCGAATAGGCCGCTCCGTCCTCCACCTCATGGCCAACCTCTCTGGCGAGGCCGTCGATACGACGGTGCCAAACTGGGAAAAGATTATCCTAAGTCTCGGTGATATCGCGCCTGACAGGGTCGGTCCCTGGGCGGTGCTCTGGAGCCTGGCGCAAGAGTAGGGCAACACATGGTGACGAGGCCGTTGTCGAATGGGCTATTTGGAGTCTAGAGATCGAAGCTCGATCAGAAGAGATTTGACTTTTCATCTCGATCCGCATGCCACGGGCCTGATGGGCCTCCGCGACTTGTTTGTCGGCAATTGGTTTGGCGATCACCGCGAAAGCATCGCCGAACTCCCGCCTGGCAGCTTCAGGCGTTCCCGTGACAAAAAGACGGCCGTATTGAAGCGATCGATCAGGCAGCAGGCGAGTTGCAGGCCGCTTTCTCCATCCAGAAGCTGATCGACCAGGGCGATATCGTCTTGTCTGGCATAGGCCCAATGCCTGCTTGACACCGGACGCCTGTCCAAGGACCGATAGAACTTGAGACCGGCTTCGCCTGAGAGAGGTCCCAAGCCCGTCTTCGGAGCAGCTTCTCGCGGCCACGTCTGTCGAAAACCCGTGGCGTCGCATCTATCAAATGCGCAACGGTCGCAACCCTGAATGACGCTCGGTGACGTCAATGTGTGCTCAGATGTGCTTCTTCCGCCGCCGCAAGGAACTCCGCGCGCGCCTGCTCCGCACCGACCCGGCCGGCGATCGCCCCGCTGCAGGCGTTGCGGGCCCGGATGAAGCGTGAGCCTCGTCTGTCCGGCCAAAGATCGGTGAGGCAGATCATCGCATCGAACGGTCCCGTGACGGTCCGATAGCCTGAAACGCCGAAACCCACTTCGATTGGTCTGCTCCATTTGTCCGTCATGATGTTTCCTCCTTGGAAGGATCGCTCTTGGTGGCGACCACTCTCCCGACCGTTGAGTAAAGAGCCGAATCTCTGAAAATTCAATCGCATTCAGGCTCTGTGCGGATGCGTACGAAGGAACAGCCGTGCCTGACGCTCCGACCACAATGGGTGCCGCCTTGCCGCAATCTATAGCGTCAGTGAAAGCGCATAATGCCAGCCATGCATTCCGCGAGCCTTAATCGCCCAATGGATCAGATAACTGTCGACACTTCCTAGCACATCGTGCCGAACTGGGACGTTCGTCCTCCTCTCAGTCCCCCAGAATATAACAGTTTCAAGGCATTTTTTGCGGGCATGGGCGTGGCTGCAGTTCTTCAGAGCAGCGCTGCGACCGGGCTCATGGCGTCGGGCTTCGCCGCCTCGACGGCCCTGATCCTGATCGGGGTATTGATGCTCCGGCGGGTCGCCAATCCGCAGGTTCACGACCTCGGGCGAGCGGGCTCCGGTTTCATGCTCTGGCATTGCACCAGCTTCTCGATCTGATGACGCAGTATGAAGGGTGGAAGGCTCTTGCCTATGTCCTGGGGGCTATTGCGACGACGCAATCCTCAACATACTGCTTGCCGCCATCTTAACCTGGACGGGCGTATTCCAGTGTTGTCGTTGTCCTCCTCATTGTGTCGCTGGCCTAGCAAAGCGTTGGTCAATCCATACCAGGCACTCGCGCTCCCGCTCGGTGCAAATCGCGGAACCGCGATCAATCCCGTGCTCGAAGGGCAGTCGGGAACGGATCTCTCGGTGAAGCGATTGCCGATTGTAAACTTGATGACACGCGTCGTCGGAGTGACGGTGGGCCCGGTTCTGCTGGAGCCGTCACCGGCTCTCCGGGATGATCAACGACGATAGTGGCCGGGGGGTCGTCTCATCCTGATCGTCGCGCTGTAGCAGTGTGGATGCCCGGCGGTGTTTGCCCGCCGACATTGCTGTTCCCTTGTAGCGCTATGGGCGAACGCAGGCAGGGCGGGCATCCCAAACAATCAACAAGGTAGGAAGCAAATTCCCGTCCAAGAGCTGTTTTTTCGTCTTAGAAAGCTGATGAGCTTACTGAGCCTAACCGTTTGTATGTCTTGACAGCAGCAGGCACAAAATCTAAATTTGAAATAGTTTATCTTCCCCGGCCGGGCTTAAGACCAGGTGCCAACGTTTCCCCCAAACGACGAAAAGCTCCTGGCCTCTTTTCGACGCGATAGACGTCTCGCCAACGGCGTTTTTGACAGAGTTCCTCGCCTGCCCGTCCCGTGCTGACTGCCACCGTCGAACTCCAGGTCTTGGAGCTGTGCACCGAAGTCATGAAGGAAATCTTTTGCTGGAGGAGGCACGGCAGGTGTTCGTGCTGGCAGAAAGCCGGCCTTTTCGTCGCCGACGCCCCATGGCAATTCACTTTGGGGATGACAACTCAGGACACCAAGAAGATCGGGACGAGCGGCTTCAGGAAGGTCGTCGTGCTTGCGAATGCACCATTGGGTCAAAGCCTCAAGCACGACCTACGATCGGCATCGAAAAAACTCTCGTAAAGGTCTGCCATTGCAGCCTCACTTGACGAGCGGTTTGATACGCTGCACTGGCGCTCGCAATGGAATTGTAATCTTCAGGGACGGGGGTTCAACCATATGTCTGATACTGTACGAGGCGGCGGATGTATAAAACGATGGTGCGGCCAGGGGCAATTGTGAGGGACACGGCTGACACCTGGCCTTCCCCAGAGGGGTCCGCCCCGGGCGACGGCGGATCGATCTTAACGCTCGTCCGGCCCAAACGTTCCCGCGCACTGCATCGATACAGCGTTGCGAGCGCTCGGCTTTTTCCCAACTACGACGGCACCGCTTGGGATCGCCGCGGTGCTTTTGCAACCGTAGGGACTCGAAAGAATGTGGCCTTTGCGGTCGTTGAATTCCGTGAATGATGGGTGTAGATAGCATTGGTGCAGGGATCGAATTTCAACGATTTCCGCCTATGGGTCTGCGATCGCAACCAGCGTGATTGATCCGCACACCATGCCGCACAAGCATAACGCCGCCCGCCGTCATCGCATCAGCAAGATGAAGTTCAAGGTGACGAACTGGCGGGAGTATGAAGCAGGCCTTCGCCGTCGCGGCAGTCTAACACTGTGGCTGGATCCACTTCATCGCTGCCGCGCATGCCAGAGATCTCGATCCGGTCGTCTACCCAGATATTCGGGAACCCGATCAATTCGTGGCAGACTTGTTCGAGGTATGCGGCAGGACAATATTTTCGCCGATCTAATTGCTGCCATTTCGCGACTATCGCATTTCCAGAGTCTCCCGTGTCATCTGGGCGCGGAGCGAGCACGTTATAACCTGCGGCACCTCAGGGGACGTGGACGTTCCGTTCCGGCTGAAGCGAGAGGTGACGGATGCCGAAATGCACCTCCAGAATATCGCCGCTCGAATGACCATCTGGCACGACCAAACGGCAGGCCAGCGCGGTTTCGGCGGAACCAGGCGATCAGAAGTAGAGATCGTGGACTGAAACGATCCCGGGGGCGTTCAAGATCGACGTAGACGGAAGTGTTTTAGTGATAATCTGAATCTCCTCTAGGGCATTTGGGGGCGATGTTGGCTGGTGCCTTCATCGCCGATAAGTTCGGCATGGAGGTCGAGACGGCTGAGAAGAGGAAGGGTTTCCGATCGAATTCCGCACCCGTTCGGGGACATCGCGTTGGGTCCCGGCGGGTGCCGCCTCATGTGTCGTCAGCCGCCAACCGACAAGTCGCGTTCATGGGGTCAGAACAAGAGCAGTCCGAAATCGTACGCGGCCTTTATCAACCAAAGACAGCTACGGCCGATTTGATGGTGATGCCGCCGTCCGGACTTCTGCGCATCTGGCGACCGGTGGCAGCGCGGAACACTTGCAACAACTGCAGCGCGGGAGGCACCCGCGACCAAAGGGTTTTCATACTTTCCCTGCCATTTCGGCTTTTTCGCATAGCCTGGCCGGTTACGACACGTTGTGACCAGCGGAAGCCTATTTCATGGAAATACAAATCGGCGAGTTGCGGGCTGATGTGATGAAAGACCTGCGATGGTTCGGCGGACCCGAGCGTTGAACCCTTCAACTGAATTAACGTGGACGGTATCACGGACATATTCGGGGCTGGAGTGGTTGACCGTCTCGTGTGCGGCAAAGCTCTCGCCAATAGCCATGAATGCCTTTGCCTCGTCACTCATCAAATGTGCCTGAAGCTCGACTTGTGGCGCAATCGCACCTACGGCAGCACGCAATGAAAGGCCGGTAACGACAGCGGCGCGAGCATCGCCCGCAGCGGAACCGGGGGTGACATCTGCTGGTCGCTGAACAATCGCCACGACCGGCGTCTTCTGCGTTTTTGCTTGCGCTTTGCGCCCCCTTCCGAGCGATGGAGCATCGGGATACTTTCGTGGCCTGCCACCGAGATAGAAATGGTCAATCTCTACCGTGCCGTCGAGCATGTTCTCGCGCGCCACCATGAGACGCAGAGCATGACCGATCCGCCAGGCCGTGGGTTGGCTTACCCCGAGTATCTCGGCGAGACGGACCGATGACAAGCCTTTGTCCGACTGCAGCAACAGCCACATCGCCTTGAGCCACACGCTCAAGGGAAGTTTCGTGGCGTGCAAGGGCGTATGCGTTGTCACCGTGAACTGGAAACGGCAATCACCGCTGGAGCATCGATAGAGACCCGGCCGCGCACGGCGCTTGCCAGTATCGCGGCCAGCTATCGCGATCGAGCGTTTGTAACCACAGGCGGGGCAGCACCTGCCATTCGGCCATACCATGCTTTCCAGCAAACGACGGCAATGCTCCTCGTCCCGGAACGCGGCGACCATGTCTTCAACTGTCCGAATATTGGAAAGCGTTGCCAGCATCATTTCAGACATAATTACCTCCTTCGGGACTGACCGAAAAATCGCATGGAAAGCACGGCTTCACAACAGATTTGCTGTCTTTGGTTGATAAAGGCCGCGTACGATTTCGGACTGCTCTTGTTCCGACCCCTAAAATGAAGTTCAAAGTGACGAACTGGGCGGAGTATGAGGCGGGCCTTCGCGGCCGTGGCAGTTTAACCCTTTGGATAACACCGGAAGCTCTGGCGGGCTGGGCCGCCCCACGTCGCAAGACGCGCGGTGGTCAACCTCTCTGTTCGGATCTGGCGATCGAAACTACGCTGATACAGGGCATGGTATTCGGATTGCGTTTGCGCCAGAGCGAAGGGCTTTTGAGTTCGGTGCTTGACATGATGGGATTGGATTTGCCTGTGCCCGATCACACGACACTGAGCCGGAGGGCCAGAACCTGGAAGCCATCGACCAGAAGCCGCGACCGGCAGCATGTGGTAGATGGCCCCATTCACGTTCTGGTCGACAGTACCGGGCTGAAGATCTATGGCGCTGGCCAATGGCTGGAAGAAAAGCACGGAGCGAAGTCCCGGCGTGGCTGGCGAAAACTGCACCTGGCTGTTGATGCCGACAGTGGCGAGATCATTGCACATAGTCTGACAGATCAGGAGGCCGGCGACGCCTCGCAGCTTGAGCCGTTGCTGGACCAGATCGACGGCGAGATCGGCCAGTTCACTGCCGATGGAGCTTATGATGGCGAGCCAAGCTATGACGCCGTGCTGGGTCACGGCCCAGGCGCAAAGGTAGTCATCCCGCCGCGCTCGAACGAGTTGAACGGCCCAACGCCCAAGCATCCTGCCAGAGAGACGACCACATAGTCTCCATGCAGATAGATGGCCGGTTGAAATGGCAGACATCCACCGGCTATGGCAAACGAGCTTTGGTTGAAACCGCGATGGGTCGATACAAGGGCGTAATTGGGCCGCGGTTGCATGCCCGTTCATTCTATGCGCAGCAGACAGAAGCTGCGATCGGGGTCACCATACTGAACCGAATGCTCGCCTTCGGACGCCCGAAATCCATTCGTTGCGAGGCATCGACCACTGCAATGAAATAAGCGGCCTATCAAAGGGCGAATTCCGCACAAATGATGATCCACGCACCAATGCGCTCGATCACGATTTACTGAAGCCTGCCATCACATCGTAACCAATAGCGTCTCGCCGCGTTCCTCTGACACAGATTAACGAACCCGGCATGCTGGGTTGGCGGAATAGGTCTTTGACGTGCTGAACATTCTGGTCGTCTTCGCCACGCGGTGCATGTTGGTTGGGCTTTTTCTGCCTTTTAGTGCGTTGGATAAGATCCTCAATTTTGAAAGTGCGGTTGAGCAGGCCAAGGGTGCCGTGCGCAGCGGGACGGTCGCACGCTTGCTCATCTTTGCAGGTCTGGGCGTTGAGATCTTGATGTCCGCCGCCGTTTTGATGGGAGAGTGGGACAGGATGGCGGCGCTGATCCTTGCGGTATACTGCGCCATCACCGCGATCATGTGGAAGCAGTTCTGGAAGACTGCGGATTTCCGGCTCAAGGGAGAGAGCCGCGGTCGCGAAATGTTCTGGGACTTCCTGAAGAATTTTGCCTTGGCCGGTGGCTTCCTGACGCTGGCGTTCGGGCCAAACGCTGCGGGCGTGCAGCAGTTCCTGTCCCATCCGTTGGCCTCGTCCCACCCTTATACGATCGGAGAACGTTAGATGTCCCAAAAGCCTATCGTGCCGTATTGGCATCTTTGGACCGGAGACGACGGCATCAGCCGGCAAGATCTCTGTTCGATAACTGAATTCGACCTCCAGTCGATGAAGCCGCCCGCAGACCCGCAGTGGATCGGAAAGAAAGCCAGCGGCCAGATGACGACGATGATCACAGTTCAACCCGTGGGCTGGGTCGGCACGTGGCATGAAAATCCGAAGCCGCAATGGATCGTTCCTTTGACAGGCCGCTGGTTCGTTGAGGCGATGGACGGCAGCCGCGTCGAGATGGGGCCGGGCGAATTCTCATTCGGTGGCGACCAGAACTGTCGCGAAGTCGATGGCAGGCGCGGGCATCGCTCCGGAACGATCGGCGACGTGCCGGCCGTTCTGATGGTCGTCCAGTACGACGATATCCCGGCACCGCCACCCTGCAAGGGCGTCTGAAAGCGATGGAAGGGTTTGACGTCATCCAACCGCGCTTCGCGCACTATTTGCTGGCCAATACCGGACTTGAGGAATTGGCCGGCGGTTTCCGATGGATCGAAGGACTGGTTTGGTTCGGGGACGCCGACTGTCTGTTGTTTCAGGACCTGCCGCGCGACCGAACCATGCGGTGGATAGAAGGCAACGGCGTGTCGATGTTTCGTTCGCCATCCGGATATGGCAACGGCCAGGCCCGAGATCGCCAGGGTCGCCTCATCGCCTGTTCGCATCGGGAGCGCTGCCTGTTTCGCACCGAACTGGATGGCACCGTCACGCGCCTTGTTGATCGGCATGCCGGCAAGCGCCTCAACGCCCCGAACGATGTCACTGTGAAATCAGACGGCAGCATCTGGTTCACCGACCCGCTCTACGGCATCCAGAACGATTACGAGGGCGGACGCCAAGCCTCCGAGCAGCCGGCCGCAGTCTATACCCTTGATCCCAATTCTGGGTCGATCATGTGTGTTGCGAGCGACTTCGATGGGCCGAACGGCCTGGCCTTTTCTCCCGACGAGCAGCGCCTTTATGTGGCCGAAACTGGCGACCAGACCCTCGACCACCCGAAGCAATATGTTCGTGTGTTCGACGTCAGCCCTGAAGGCACGTTGTCCGGAGGCGATCTGTTTCACAAGATCGAGCCGGGCTATGCGGATGGTCTTTGCGTCGATGAAGACGGCAATGTCTGGTCGAGCGCTGCCGATGGCGTCCACTGTATCTCGCCCGAAGGCGAGTTGCTGGGCAAGGTGCTGGTTCCCCATCGTGTGTCGAACCTCACCTTTGGCGGGCGATTGAAGAACCGGCTGTTCATCGGCGGGTCGCACACCCTCTATGCGATATTCCTCAATCGCCGGGGAGTGGCATGGCCGTGAATGCTGAACGGGGTGAGAGCCTGATCGGACTGCGATCCTTCGCACTGTTGACGCAGGATGCCCGGAGGCTGGCGGATTTCTATCGGCAGGCTTTCGGCTTCGAGATCCTGTCGGTCGCAAGACACGAGGGGGGAAACTTCGAACGCGTTACGAGTGTCGCCTGTGGCGCAACCGTTTTCCAGCTGCGGCTCAGGGAAACGTTGCTTGAGCTGCTGCAGTTTGACGTTCCGGGGCGGCCCTATCCCGAGGACCGATCATCGGCGAATCTGTTCTTTCAGCATTTTGCCATCGTAGTGACCGACATAGACCGAGCCTATCGACAACTGTGTGCTGCCGCTGGTTGGCAGCCGATCTCGATTGCCGGCCCCGTAAAGCTGCCGTCCTCATCCGGAGGCGTCCGCGCCTTCAAATTTCGGGATCCTGACGGACACCCGCTCGAACTTCTCGAGTTTCCACCGGAGACCATGCCAGAACACTGGAAAGCAATGCCGGCCGCGGATCTCTTCCTCGGCATCGATCACTCGGCGATCAGTGTCTCCAGCAGCGAAACGAGTATCGCATTCTATCGGTCGCTCGGATTTCGTGTTTTGGGCGGCATGCTGAACCGGGGGAATGAGCAGGCAGCCCTTGATGGATGCGCTCCGGATGTAAGGGTTCAGGTTACGTCCCTGGCTTTGGGTCCCGAAACGCCTCACCTGGAACTGCTCTGTTATCAGCGCGCGACCCCTCGCAGTCCGATCAGGATTGCAGGCAACGACGTAGCGGCGACCCGTCTTTCTCTCGGCTTCGGCGCGATAGGGGCGTCCCAATGCTTTGTCGATCCCGACGGTCACCGAATCCTTGTCTCGCAGTCTGCAGATCTTGCCGGCAATTTCGCCGCCGAGACCAAGATGTCCGACCTTTCTTCAAAGATAGATAAACCGGAGCAAACATCCTATGACAACTGAAACCGACCAGACTCCAGCTATGACGACCGCGCCGCCTGTTGCACTCCATAAGGTCCTCGCCGGGCAGAAGGCGTTGGTCACGGGTGCAAACTCGGGCATAGGCAAAGGCGTGGCCATCGCGCTTGGTCAAGCTGGCGCAGATGTCGTCGTCAACTATGTTGACGGAGACGATGCCGCGAATGCTGTCGTCGCAGAGATACTGACGTTCGGTGTAAAGGCCTATGCCCACAAGGCCGATGTCTCCTCCGAAGCCGAAGTCGCCGCAATGTTCGGCAAGATGTTCGATCAGTTCGGAACGATCGACATCCTCGTCAGCAATGCTGGCCTGCAAAGGGATGCGCCGTTTCAGGAGATGACCCTCGACAAGTGGAACAAGGTGCTCAGCGTCAACCTCACGGGCCAGTTTTTGTGCGCCCGCGAAGCCGTTCGCGAGTTCCTGCGACGTGGTATCGTGCCGGCGACCTCGAGCGCGGCAGGCAAGATCATTTGCATGAGCTCCGTCCACCAGGAAATTCCCTGGGCCGGCCATGCCAACTACGCGACCTCCAAGGGCGGCATCAGGATGATGATGGAAAGCCTGGCCCAGGAGGTCGCGCCGCATCGGATCCGCGTCAATGCCATCGCGCCCGGCGCGGTCAGGACGCCGATCAACACCTCGGCATGGCAGACGAAGGAAGCCTACGATCAGTTGATGACGCTGGTGCCCTATGGCCGCATCGGCGAGCCCGAAGACATCGCCCGCGCCGCAGTCTGGCTCGCGTCGGACCATTCCGACTACGTCGTCGGCACGACCCTGTTTGTCGATGGCGGCATGACGCTATATCCAGGTTTCGCAACGGGCGGATGACCCACACCAGACGGAGCAGACAATGTCCGACCACTACGACGTGATCATCATCGGCAGCGGCCCTGGCGGGGCAACGCTGGCCCAAAAACTTGCTGCGACCGGCAAGCGCATATTGTTGCTCGAGCGCGGCGATTATCTGCCGCGCTCTCCGGCGAACTGGGATCCGCAAACCGTCTTCGTCGACGGCGCCTATCAATCACCGGAAACCTGGTATGGTCGTGAAGGTCGCGAATTCCATCCGGGTCTTCATTATTATGTCGGCGGCAACTCCAAGGTCTATGGTGCAGCGCTACTTCGGCTGCGCGAGCAGGATTTCGGCGAGATCATCCACAAGGACGGGATCTCGCCGGCGTGGCCAATCGGCTATGACGCATTCGAGCCCTATTACAGCGAGGCGGAGCGGCTGTTTCACGTCCATGGTGAGCGTGGCGAAGACCCGACCGAGCCACCCTCCAGCGAGCCATTCCCATATCCACCTGCTTCCCACGAACCACAGGTCGCCGCCCTCAGCGAAAGCCTGACGAGGGATGGCCTGCATCCCTTTCATCTTCCGCTGGGAATCCTGCTGGACGAGAAGAACGGCAAGGTCACGCCGACCAGCATCTGCATCCGCTGCGATGCGTTCGACGGGTTTCCCTGCCTGCTGAATGGCAAGGCAGACGCACAGGTGATGTGCGTCGACCCGGCCCTCAAGGCATATCCCAACCTGACCTTGCTGACGGGCGCCTATGTTTCCAGACTGGAGACGGACCCAACCGGACGGACGATCACCGATGTTGTCGTAACACGCGAAGGACAGGAAGAGCGATATTCCGCCGACGTCGTCGTCTCGTCGTGTGGCGCACTATCGTCGGCCCTGCTTCTGCTGCGGTCGGCCAACGAACGGCATCCGCGAGGGCTTGCGAACGGGTCGGACCAGGTCGGCCGTAACTACATGCGCCACAATCAGGCGATCCTGATGGCGCTGATGCGCCAGCGCAATGACACAGTCTTCCAGAAGACCCTCGCCGTCAGCGACTATTATTTCGGGGCCCCCGACTGGGAGTTTCCACTCGGCCTGATCCAGATGTGCGCCACGTCGCATGGTGCGCAGATCCGCGGGGAAGCCCTTCCGAGCTGGCTCGAATGGATGCCAAAAATGCCATTCGAGGAAATGGCCCGCCATTCGATGGATTTCTGGTTGTCCAGCGAAGACCTGCCGCAGCCGGAAAACCGGATTTTCTACGATGGCGATCGCGTCGTGCTCGACGTCGAGGAAGGCAACATGGAGGCGCACCATCGGCTGAAGAAGAAGCTGGAGGACATGCTCGGCAAAGCCGGCGCGCATCCGGTGCTGATGGAGCGAAGCCTGTATCTCGGCAAGAACATTCCGATTGGCGGAACGGCCCACCAGGCGGGCACCGCACGGTTCGGAAAGGACCCTGCAACGTCCGTTCTCAACCTCGACTGCAGGGCGCATGAAATCGACAATCTTTATGTGGTCGATGCGAGTTTTTTCCCGTCGATCGGCGCTGTCAATCCGACGCTGACGATCATCGCCAATTCGCTTCGGGTCGCCAACAGTATCCGCGAACGGTTATAGGAGAGCGGCATGGAGCAAACTTCATGACGGATGATCACCTCGCAGCGGAGGCCTCGACCGGAAGGGGCGTCCGAATTGCTACGTTAGGCCAGCCCGCACGTCGCCGTCACGAGCCCCAGCATCAGCACTTCGATACCTTAATTGAGATCGGCCGCATTTTCCGGCGCCAAACAGCGACGTCGAGATACCGAAAGGAAAGGAGTGCGGGTCACGGCGGCATTTTCATAAGTTCGTCGGGCGGCATCATGTTCACATTGAGATTGTGCATGATGAGCATGGAACCGAGCACCACCAGGCCGACGACAAAGACGCCAAAGGCGAGAGCGAGAACATTATTCGTGTCGTCGGGACCGGACGAGATATGCAGAAAGAAAACCAGATGCACCCCCATCTGGGCAATCGCCAGCACTGCCAGCAGCAACGGCACGGCCGGAGCATAGACAAGATCGGTCTCGGCCGCCCAGAATGAGGCAATTGTCAGCAGGAACGCCAGAAAAAGGCCCGCCACGTAATTCTTGATCGCGCCGGTTCCCGTCTTGTGCTCACCGGGCGCTTTTGCCCTTGCCTGGTTTCGGCTGTCGCTATGGTCGACCATCATCTGGCTCCCAGATACACGATTATGAAGACGCCCACCCAGACGATATCGAGCGCGTGCCAGAAGAGACTGAAGCAGAACAGCCGCCTGATGACCATCGGCCGCAGGCCGAGTGTCGCCACCTGCGCCATCATGACGACGAGCCACAACAGACCTGCCGTGACATGAAGTCCGTGGGTCGAGACGAGGGTGAAGAATGCCGACAGGAACGCACTGTGCGTGCGACCCGCACCTTTGGCGACGATATCCATGAACTCCATGACTTCGAGGACAACGAACGCGGTTCCAAGTACAAATGTGCCCATCCCCGACAGATAGATCATCATGCGGCTCCTGATCTCGACGCCGACGGTCATCAATCCGCAGGTGAAACTGGAAAGCAGCAGGCAGGTCGTTTCAATGAAGGTGTGGGTTCGGCTGAACAGCGCCGCGCCGGACGGGCCGCCTGCCGTCGATTGTGAGAGAACCGAATAGGCGGCAAACAGGGCGGCAAAGATGACGATGTCGCTCAGGAGGAACAGCCAGAAACCGAAGCGGACAACAAGGTCTTTCGATGCAGGGCCGCGCTCGGAGAGCGCGACGGTGTCCTGATCGTGTTCGGCAGCAGTGGTCTCGGTCATGCCTGGGCCCCTTCGGCTGCGAGTTCGTCGACCAAAACTTCGATTTCGTTCGACGTCCGCCATGCGAAAACCAGCGACGCACCCAGGATGCCGAGGATGCCGATCACCGCCATCCACCAGATGTGCCAGATCAGCGCAAAGTCCATGATGACGGCGAAGAACGATATCGTGATCCCGATCATGCTGTTCTTCGGGATTTCGATCGCTTCCAACGGTTTGGCTTGCCTCCCAGCGACGTGCTCTTGCTGCTTCATTTTCCAGAAGGCATCGATGCCGTCGACCTCTGGCAACGTCGCGAAGTTCCAGGGCGGGGGCGGAGACGTTGTGGACCATTCAAGCGATCGGCCGTTCCAGGGATCCCCGGTCGTATCACGATTGTCGTTGCGGTCACGGATGCTGACGAAGAGCTGAACGGCCATCAGCACGATGCCGATCAATATCAGGATTGCCCCGGCAAGAGCGATGATCATCAGCGGCTGCCAGGTTGGGTCGTCATAATGCTGCATTCGCCGCGTCGCGCCCATTAGTCCGAGCAGGTACAGCGGCATGAAGGCAAGATAGAAACCGACGAACCAGCATCAGAATGCGGCCTTGCCCAGCCGCTCGTTCAGCGTGAATCCGAAAGCCTTCGGAAACCAGAAATTATAGCCGGCAAAGGCTCCGAACAGAACGCCACCGATAATGACATTGTGAAAATGGGCAACGAGAAACAGGCTGTTGTGAAGGACGAAATCGGCGGGCGGGATGGCCAGCAGCACGCCGCTCCTGCCGCCAATCGTGAAGGTAACCATGAACCCCAATGCCCAGTAGAGCGGGACACTGAAGCGGATGCTGCCACCATAAAGCGTGAACATCCAGTTGAAGATTTTGACGCCCGTCGGCACGGCAATGATCATCGTCATGATGCCGAAAAAGCCGTTGACATCGGCGCCGGCCCCCATCGTGAAGAAATGATGCAGCCACACGAGGAAGGACAGAACGCAGATTGCCATCGTCGCCGCCACCATCGATCGGTAGCCGAAGATCGATTTTCTGGCGAACGTCGAGATCACCTCCGAGAACACGCCGAAAGCCGGCAGAATGAGGATATAGACTTCGGGGTGTCCCCAGGCCCAGATGAGGTCGACATACATCATGGCGTTGCCGCCGAGCTCATTTGTGAAGAAGTGGAAGCCGAGGTACCGGTCCAGCAACAGCATCGCAAACGTGCCCGTCAGGATCGGGAAGGCTGCGATGATGAGCAGGTTGGATGCCAGCGCCGTCCAGCAGAAGATGGGCATGCGCATGTAGCCCATGCCCGGCGCGCGCAACTTCAGGATCGTTGCCGTGAGATTGATGCCGGAAAGCAGCGTGCCGGCACCCGATATCTGCAGCGCCCAGAGGTAATAGTCGACGCCGACGCCCGGCGAATAGGTGACTTCGGACAGCGGCGGATAGACGAGCCACCCGGTCTTGGCAAACTCGCCGATGACCAGCGACATGTTGATCAGCAGCACGCCGGCCGCCGTCAGCCAGAAGCTGACCGAATTGAGCGTCGGAAAGGCGACGTCCCGGACACCGAGCTGCAGGGGCACGACGAAATTCATCAGGCCGATCATGAACGTCATGCCGACGAAGAAGATCATGATCGTCCCATGCGCGGAAAAGATCTGGTTGTAGTGTTCCGGAAGAAGATACCCCTGCGAGCCGTTCGCTGCGAGCGCCAACTGCGTCCTCATCATCATCGCATCGACAAATCCGCGCAGCAGCATCACGAAGGAGAGCATCACATACATGACGCCGATCCGCTTGTGGTCGACGCTGGTGATCCATTCCTGCCAGAGATAGGGCCACCACTGCTTCCACGTGATCAGTCCAAGCAGCGCGGCCGTTGCGACCAGGATCCCTGCCCCGGCAATCAGCGGGATAGGCTGGCCGAGCGGGATAGCGTTCCAATCGAGCTTGCCCAGCATCACTGCATCTCCATGGTGCCAGGTTGCGGAGCGCCGTCATTTTTCGCCTGGTTCCGGCCGCTAGTCAGCCGGACAATGGAATCGAAAAGGCCCTGTTGAATTTTTCCGAATGTCTGGCCAGCGGGGGCCGTGCCGGGTTTGGACAGACTGCCATAAGCGGTCTGGTCGAGCACGCTGTTGTTTTTTCTCGTATTGTCCACCCAGTTCTGGAATTCAGCGGCCCGCATCGATTTGACGACAAATACCATGTCGGAGAAGCCCGAACCGCTGAACTGGGCCGACAGCCCCCGATAGTCCCCAGGCTGATCGGCCTTGAGGTTCAGTTGCGTCACCATGCCCGTCATCGCGTAGATCTGGCTGCCAAGCTGGGGAATGAAAAAGCTGTTCATCACCGTGGCGGAGGTGATTGAGAAATGGATGGGCCGACTGGCTGGAACAACGAGCGTGCTCGTTGTGGCGATTCCCTCGTCCGGATAGACGAAGAGCCATTTCCAGTCGAGGGAGACGACCTGGACGTTCAGGGGTTTTTCGCTCGACTGCAACGGCTTGTAAGGATCGAGATCGTGTGTGCCGATCCAGGTGATGCCGCCGAGGGACATCACGACCAAGGCTGGCACCGACCAAACCACCAACTCGATATGGCCAGAGTAAGTCCAATTCGCGAGATAGCGCGCTTTCGTGTTGCTATCGCGGAACCACCAGGCAAAGCCGATGGTGGCAAGGATCACGGGAATAATCACAGCCAGCATGATCACGGTCGCATCAAAGAGAATCTTTGCTTCTGCCGCCGCGACCGGGCCTTGCGGCGCAAGGATTCCATTGTTCCACACGCTAAATCGCTCCTGACCCGCGGACCGCGAGTGTTCACATACCGCCTCTTCGAACTATGCCGGAGGACGCCAGTTTCAAGGTCTCCTTGGTTTAAACAAGACGGTAATTGGCAGGAACCATCAGTCCATATCTAAGTTGTTCAGGACTACTGGCCTTAACCGATTCCGGTAAGTTCGAGATACGAAGACCGCGACAAAGCCATCGCATTCATAGACGGGGCACCTCATGGCTACGGGACAACCTAAACCCTACAAACGTATGGCCGCCTTCATCGCCGTCGCCCTCGTCATTGCTTGTGGCCTGGCTATATGGTTCTCTCTAAAAGTTCATCCCGGTGAGCCGGTAAGCCCAGCCGCGACGAGTGCTCCGGCGGGTTAAACATCGCCTCTGAGAGCCGGATGAACAGTGGCGCGACCAAAACAGCCGGGTTCTTCAAAAAGGACTGCCAACGGCGCATGTATGGCAGGCGATAGTGGCCGCGATCAAACTCGGCCGGTGTGGCGGCTGCCATCTGGATTGCCGCGGATGGCTGTGCGCGTGTCTAGCCCGATGGGCATCGTCGCACTTCTGGATATTTCGCGATCTGCTGAACGCTGAACTCGTCCCTATGAGCCTGGAGTTCTGGCTAATAATGCAGATCGCGATGATTTGCGGCTTTGCGATGGCCTATCCCGATAACTGGTGGCTGATCCGTGTGGTATCAAGGAGCAGATGTAGGTCGCTTCCATCGACGGCGCTGCCGTTCTGGAAGTATTTGTTCAGGGTTCTGCGGCGACCCGATTGGAGCGCTGGTGAACCGGGCCGTTGTAGTGGACCAGATTGTAGGCGCTGTTGATCAGCGCAAGGTGCGAAAAGGCCTGCGGGAAATTACCTAGCTGCCGATTATTCGGCATGTCGTATTCCTCTGACAGCAGTCCGACATCATTGGCAAGCGATAGCAGCGTCTCAAACAGCGTCCTTGCTTCGTCATATCGACGTTGCAGAACGTAATTGTCGACCAGCCAGAAACTGCAGGCGAGAAATGCCCCTTCACCCGGCGGCAGACCGTCGGAACCAGCCCCGGTATCGTAGCGCATGACGAGGCCGTCATGGACAAGGTCCTGTTCGACTGCTGCCAGCGTCTTGATCACGCGCGGATCGTCTGGCGGAAGAAATCCCACCATCGGGATGAGGAGAAGACTGGCGTCGAGGATTTCGGAGCCATAGGACTGCACGAAGGATTGCTTTTTTTCGCTAAACCCCTGTTCGCAGACCTGCGCATGGATCTCGTCGCGCAACGTTCGCCATTCCGCAAGCGGCCCTTCCATGCCAAATTCTTCCATCATCCTGACAGCGCGGTCGATCGCGACCCATGCCATCACCTTGGAGTGGACGAACTGCCGGCGGCCACCGCGGACCTCCCAAATGCCGTCGTCAGGTTCGCTCCATATGGTCGCCAGGTGTTGGACGAGCGAGCGGGCCACGGGCCATGTCGCGTCGCGCTCTGGCATCCCGGCTTTTTTGGCAACGTAGATCGCGTCCAGCACCTCGCCATAGACGTCGAGCTGTATCTGGCCTGCGGCGGCATTGCCGATATGAACCGGCTGCGAGCCCTCATAGCCGGCCAACCACGGTGCCTCATACTCGGCAAGGCGTCGCTCGCCGCCGATGCCATACATGATCTGCAGATCATCCGGATCGCCGGCCACGGCCCGCAGCAGCCAGTCCCGCCATTGCTCGGCCTCGTCGAGAAAACCTGCGCCGATCAATGCATAGAGCGTGAAAGTCGCATCCCGCAGCCAGCAGAAGCGGTAGTCCCAGTTTCGCGGGCCACCGATTTTCTCCGGTAGGCTCGTGGTCGCCGCTGCGACGATGCCGCCGGTCTCGAGACTGCTGAGACCCTTGAGTGTGAGCAGAGACCGCAGAACCGGGGCGGTCCACTCCTTCAAAGGCTTGTAGGCGCTTGCCCATTCGGACCAGAAGGCTTCTGCCTGTTGGAGCGCCTGCAGGCCGGGCAGTTTGCTGGGGATCGGTTTGAAAGAGGGTGTCCAGCTCATCGTGAAGCAAAACTCTGCGCCGGTCGCGACGTCGAACGAGGCGACAGTGGTCATGTCCTCGCCTTCCATCGGCATCGGCGCGTCGAACATGATCCTGTTGGGGCCGGCGATGAACTGGGTCCGTCCGTCGTCGCTCTTCGAGACCCAAGGAACGACACTTCCATATTCGAATCGGACGACAACCTCTGTCCGCATGGCAACCCTGCCGAGGAGGCCACGGACGATGCGCGTCAGGTCCGATACACTGTCTCTCGTCGTCATCAGATCTATGACGCAGGCAACGCCTGTTTCCGTCTCGAAAACCGTTTCCAGGACCAGGGTGTCGCCGCGGTAGCGGCGGGTGACGCTGTATTTTTCATTGTCCGGAGCGAGCACCCATCGGCCGTTTTGACCATCGCCCAGCAGGGCCGCGAAGCAGGCGGCACTGTCGAAACGCGGCAGTCCCAGCCAGTCGATCGAACCATTCTTGCCAACAAGTGCCATCGTCTCGCAATTGCCAATGACGGCATAATCTTCGATGCGCATGATTTTTCTTTCGCCTGTATGTTTCTCGTCGCTGTCGGCCCCGGCTATGCGGTGAGAGATTATTGGGCGCCCGTGGTTAATCCGGGGTTGCACTTCTTCGTTGCCGGCCTTCCGTTTATGCACGTTCCGCGATCCTGAGCGTCGGCTTGACGGCTTCGAGCTCGGCGCGTGCCAGCGCCTCTTGCGAGTGGCGGAAGGCACTGTCGCGATAGCTGGGTTGGAGGAGTCTGGCCAAGATGGCAAAGACCTTCTGCAGCCTCAGGCCGACCTCGACGAAGGCCGCGCTATCGCGCGCGATCGGTGTAAAGAGATCGTCGAACAGTTCGTCCAGATCGATCGCCGGAACATAGATTTTCGGAAAAAGCACATCACACTCAACCTCCTGCTCGAAAGCCTCAAGCCGAATTCCAACGATGATCTAAAAGACAATGTTGATCGCTGTGACACTGTATGGCTTGACGACAATGGCCAAATCGATCGTGCCCGAGGCATTTGACACCTTTAGGGACTCCTCGCGAAGCCGAGACGTCTGTTTGAGCCTCTCGACGATCTCCCCGCTCAGATACTCGGGTGATCCCAGCTCCTCCCAGTGTGCCCTCGGATTGCAGCGAGTTGCGTCAATGACTCTAACGCTAGCGTCCTTCGCAAGATTTGGACCCCTCATCGTCAGATGAACTTCTTCGTCGCCTATAGGATGCTGAGGCAGAGCAAAATTCGAGATCAAGACGGTGATCGAAGAACTCGCGCGTGTGACCCAAATGTCGACAGTATCGTGTTCGCCAACAACCTCGAGGATTTCGTTGCCAAGAGCATGCAACAATTCGAACGCCCGATATGCCGGCTTCGGAATGCCGTGGATATTCATTAGGCCGAACCCGCCGTGGAACGGTATCGACGGGAAGTAATTCTCCTCGAAAATATCAGAGAAGGTCCAATAACTGTAACCCTGGACCAGGCCACGAGCCTCCATGACCGTCTTGGCGATGAAGGCTGCAGCATAGGGTTCGTCATGCATGTGATCGCGAGGATTGGAAGAAGTGCACCACTCCGTGTAGTAAAGGGGCCGGTCGCCGGCCTGCTTGCGCGCCGTTTGCGCTTCGTCCCGTAACGCACTTCTTGTGCTCATCGCAAGCTGAGTGACGGTGTCGTCGCCGGGCTTGCCGAAAGAATCTGTCGGATAATGGTGAGTACTGATGAAGTCGAGCGGCTGGCCGTTTTCGATTGAAAACTGGATCGTGTCCTCTATCCAGGCATTTGCTGCAGTTGCAGGGCCGCCGACCTTGAGGTCACGGTCGACGGATTTTATCGCTGCTGCTGTTTTCGAATAGAGTTTGAAATACTCATCCTGTTTGGCATCGCCGAACGCGTTTAGGTTTGGCTCGTTCCAGACCTCAAAGAACCACTCTCGAACTTCCGCAATTCCGTACCTGTCGACCCAATGTCCAACGATCTTTTTGATCAAAGTCGCCCACAGCTCATAGTCTTTCGGCGGGCTGACATTGGCTCGGTATCGAAAGATTGTCTGGTCCGTAGAGGCCAGCATCGACGGCATGAAGCTTAGTTCCACAAATGGCCGCATGCCGATGGACACTAGGAAATCGAAAATCTGGTCTGTGTTGAAAAATGAGTAAAGCGGCTGGTCGTTCTGATCGATCATTGTCCCCATGTCGTCGTCGAGGATACCATGGAAGCGGACATGTCGGAAACCCAACTCCGCGTGCGCAAGACTCAGTTGTTGTTGCCAGTCCGCACGAAGTGCCAGGGTCGCATGACCGCTACCAACAGTGTGTTCCCAAAAATGCGCAAACTCCGCGCCGGAAGCGTGGAGATCGCATGAAAAGGCAATGGGCATTAAAATTCCGATCGGGAGAGAGTTGCGGCAGGTCCGCTCATGGAAACCCGATCCAGGCTCGGTTTGTTTCATCATCACGTCAAATTGAAACAGTGGGACCTTCAAGCCGCATGTCCGCGATGGTCCCACAGGTCTAGTTTCGACCGGATTTTCAACGCCAGGAGTGTTGAGTTTCAGCTAGATTTGCGCCACTTTTTCATTTCGCGTTGTACCAACTAATTGCATTTATGGTGTTGATCGAAAACATTTTCTTGCAGCGTGGGCGGATCCGTCCGAGATGAAAAAGTGGGTCAAATTCGCGCGATAATCAACAGCTTAGAGTTCATCCCGAAAGATCGGGAGCTGTTTTTGACTCTTGCTCAAATTGAGGTTGAGTGGCGGGAAGTCTTATGATTCCAGACGATTGTCGACGCCAATCTGGAACTCTGATGTGGACGCCCGCTACCCGAGCAATCAGACAAAATATTTCCGGTTTCAAGGTTTTCGCGAAGGTCTCGACCAGCGATAAATGGTTGGACTTGCGCCCATGATCGAGCGAAAACGCCGATTGAAGGTTGATAAATCATTGAACCCGGCATCATAGGCGATGGTGGAAACGGATTCGTCCGACCGGCGGAGCCTCACTGCGGCTCGCCGGAGACGCTCCGCCAGAATGAATTGATGCGGCGTTATGCCGACAACTGCCCGAAACGTGCGCAGAAAATGGTACGGACTCATCGCGGCACCGCGCGCCAGATCCGCCAATGCAATCAGCTCATCCGCCCCGGCTTCAATATGCCGGAGCGTTTCGGCAATACGGCGCTCATCGCGCCGGCTCGGCATGGCGGTCTTTCCGACAGGCGCAAGCTTTGTCGCAACCATGGCCGCGAGGCGCAAGGCGAGCTCTTCAAATTCCAGATTGTCCCGCGCCGTTTCCACCGCTGCGATGAGGGAGAGCAGTGTCGTTGAGGGCGGCAATCGGGGCAGGGTGAAGGCAAGCCGACGCGTGCCGGGGACTGCCGCGAGAATGTTTTCGAAATAATCAGGCGCAAAATGGAAGGAGAGGCAGCGGTCGCCGAAACCATGCTGGTGCCCGCATTCGAAGCACGTCCCCTCATTGCCAAGGAGCAGCGCGCCCGGCGCCAGCGTCGCCGTTCCTTGTGCCGCGCGATAGCGGAAATTGCCCCGCGTGACCGCCGCAATGCAGACGGAGCCATGCCGCTCCTCGAAGGGGCGGTCGCCCGGACCGGCCGTGCAGATAATGTCACTCACCGTCCAGCCTTGACCGGACGCCAGCAATTGAGAACTCGTCGTCATGCCCGATATTTTAGCAATTTTTCCCAAGCGGCGGCAAGGGTCCGGGAGTTAGAAAGCAAGCATTCGCAATGGAGCAATACCATGAACCAACCCTCTGCCTCTCTCGCCGATTTTCTATTGTCAGACGGCCCCGCGCCCGATCGCGCCGACAAAATGGACCTTTATGGCTGGCTCATCGGCAACTGGGAGATGGACGCCGCCATTCACGCCGAAAATGGCGAAATACATAAAGGCCGCGGCAAAATCCGCTTCGGCTGGGCGCTGGAAGGGCGCGCGATTCAGGATGTCTGGATTCTGCCCGGCTTCTTTTATGGAACCACTTTGCGCATCTACGACCCCGGTATCGATGCCTGGCACATTATCTGGAGCGATCCTTTACGGCAAAACTATACACGCCAGATCGGCCGCGCGCGGGGATCGGATATTGTTCAATTGGGCAAGGCCGACAGCGGAGCCGCGATGCGATGGAGCTTTACCGATATTACGAACGATTCCTTCCGATGGCTCGGCGAGCGCTCGTTCGACGGCGAAGCGACGTGGGTTTTGCAAACCGAGATGCTGGGCCGCCGTCTGACACACTAAACTCGGGAGAATTCCATGTTCGATCACATTTCCATCGGCGTTCGCGATATCGGGCGCACCAAACGTTTTTATGACGCCGTGTTCGCGCCCTTAGGCTACACCTGCCTTAGCGAGGATGCCACCTCGCTCGGTTACGGGCGCGAGGCCGTCGCCTTCTGGATTGGCGAGACGGAACGCCCCGTGCCGGAGGATGACAAGTCCAACTTGCACCTCTGCCTTACCGCGCCCACCCGCGAGAGCGTGGAAACTTTTCATGCGGCGGGAATGCGCGAGGGCGGACGCGATAATGGTGCGCCTGGCCTGCGTACGGCCTATGCGCCAGACTGGGGGAGCATGAGGATTTGTGGGGCGGGCTGGAACGACGTATGTCGTCGTTGAATTTTGACGGGACTGGCGGATGTGAAAAGGGCAAAACGGGCAGCGACGAAAACCGCCGGAGAGGCGGCAGCCTCGGAGGATGAGATTTTCATCCTGCAATTCCGCATCTGGCTGAAGGACGTGAGCCCGATGCTGTGGCGTAGGGTTCAGGTTTTCTCGACGATGACGCTACGCGAGTTTCATGGCGTCATTCAGGTCGCGATGGGATGGGAAGGCATACACCTCTACCAGTTCGTCATGCACACGGTGCGGTAC